>NZ_JBKHDN010000113.1:0-8968 GCF_046541315.1 Halochromatium sp.
CACCCCGAGTCGGGCATCGCGTCCGCGTTGCCTCCGCAGCCGCTGTGCCCGCAGCCGCTCCATGGTCCCGATCTCGATCTCCTCGGCGACGAGGCGCAGGCGCTCGCGCTCGGCCTCGAAGCCCAGCCCAATCAGCTCAGGCAGCGGCTCCAGCGAGGGTAAACCTCCGCATGCAGACCCCCCTGCCCACCACTTATCCAGGTGAGCAGCCCCTTGTGGGGTCATCAGGGGACTTCGAGAGGTGTCAGCCTGTTTCTGCACGGGCTCAGCCATGGGCATCCACCTGGACTCGGGGTTCAGGGCCGCGCACCAGGTGGCTCTGCCACCGGCTGCTCCCTTGGCGCTGCGAACATTTCAAATGATCAATCAATGACTTGAACCCTCTGTTCAGCCGTTGTCTAGACGGCCCTGCTCACCTGGACTTGGGGCAGCCGTTGCGCACCTGGCTTCGGCTTGACCGATGGGCACCTGGGCCGGATTCGGGCCTTGGCGGTCCTGTCGGCCGCCCCCGTGCGCATCAGGCCATTCAGCCTGGGCCTGCTCATCTGCGAAACCCGATGCACAGTCAATGGCTTAAGCGACCCTGGTCAGGGCCTTTGCGCACCTGGACGCGATGCACAACGGTGCGCACCTGACGCGCAGCCTCGGCACAGCCTAGCCTGCGGTTCAGCGATGGCGCAGCAGCGAAAGATGCCGTTTTTCGGCATCTCTTTCCGTTTCGTGCCTGGGTCAGGGGCGGCATCCTCTTGTCGTGCTGTAGTCGTGCTGCAGTCGTGCTGGGGTTCCGGAGCGGCCCAATCGCGTCGGTGTCTGGGGCCTCTCGTCGGTGCTTGTCGTGCTGCAGTCGTGCTGCAGTCGTGATGGAGGATGCGGGGATGGTGGTGGTCGGTCTCGATATTGGATACAGCAATCTGAAACTCGCTGCCGGCTGCTGCGGCGAGCCGCCGCTTGAACGGGTGATGCCGGCGGTGGCGGCACCTGAGGCGCATGTCGCGGAGCGCCTGGCGGGCGCGCCGTCACGCACAACCGATGGGCTTGCCGAGGGGATCAGGCTCTTGCTGCATGGCGAGCCCTGGATTGCTGGCATCAATCCAGCGCGGGTCTCGGGCTGGCAGCGGGCGCTGCACGAGGACTATGCCGCGAGTGACAGTTATCAGGCGCTGGTGTTAGCGGCCTTGGAGCTCGTCGGCAAGGCACGCATCGACCGCCTGGTGACCGGGCTGCCCGTGGCGCAGGCCAGTGATGCAAGCACGCGTGAGCAGTTGCGCCGACGGCTGCAGGGCCGGCAGCGGCTCCATGAGGGTTGGGTCGAGATCGCCGAGGTGCGGGTGATCGCTCAGCCGGTCGGTGCCTTCATCGATCTACTGATGCGGGCCGATGCCGCGCTGATCGAGCGCATCGGTGCCGGCACGGTGCTGGTGATCGATGTCGGTTTCTTTTCGGTGGACTGGTCGGTGCTGGTCAACGGCGATCTGCGGCGCACGCGCTCCGGGACCAGTTTGGAGGCGATGAGTGTGCTAATCGATGCGGCGGCGGCGCGGCTCTGTGCCGGGCGCGGCGGCAAGGCGCCGGTGGCAGCGATCGAGCAGGCCTTGGCGGCGCAGCGCTCGCGGATTCTGCTGCATGGTGAATGGGTGGCGTTGGCGCCGGTGCTGCAGTTAGCGGCGCGCGAGGTGGCGCAACGGGCACTGGAGGCGTTGCGTCAGGATCTGCGCCATGAGCAGACCAATCCCGACCTGCTATTGCTGAGCGGGGGTGGTGCAGCGCTGTTCGCGCCGGTGGTGCGACGGGTCTTTCCCCGGGTGCCGCTGCATCAGGCCGCAGACCCGGTCGGCGCCAATGCGCGCGGTTATTTCCACTATGGCTGCCGCTGAGACCCTGCGCATCCAGGTCGGTGTCTGCGCGGTGCGGCATCCGGAACTGTTTTCGAGCCTGATGGCCGTGTCCCAGCGCGGGCGCGCAGACCGGCTGCGACAGTTGGCTTTGCTGGGGTTGAGTGGTCAGTCGCGCGTGGACGCTGAGCCCACTTCAGGAACCACGGCATCTCAACGCGTGGCGGATGCGCGATCTCCACCTGAGCACTCCTCCATCGCTTCCGAGTCCGACCCCCAGCTCGTTGCCGATCGGGCGCGTCTGCTGGAGGCCCTTCACCTGTCCGACTAAGCTTGCTTGAGGTCCACCTGCCATGACGACTCCGCTCTCTCCTGAAGCCGTGGTCGAATCGATTCAGCGTCTGAACCGCGCCTATCTGCAGACGGCGCGCGATGGTCTGCGCGCGCAACCGGCGTTGGCACAGGCACTGTTTGGTCTCGAGCCACCGTTGGCGCCCTGGCTGGCGAGCGCCGACTCGGAGGCCGTTGAGCGTCTTGCTCGGCTGCCCGGAACCTTGTTTCAACCGCGCTTGCCGGCGGAGCCGCAGCGCTTGCTCGCGGCCTGTGCGCGCTCGTCCGATGATCAGGCACTGCCGGCGCTGCATCTGCTGCTCCATCAGCTTGGTGGTCCTGAGGCCGAAGCCGATCAGGATCAGGATCACGAAAACGGCTCGGCGTTGTCCTGATGTCCGCCCAGCCGATGCTCGAGCGGCATGCCCGCATGCAGGTGGCGCTAGCCTTGATCGTGCGGCGGGCGCGCCTGTCGATCGTGCATTGGGAGACGCGCATCGCGCGGGATGCGCTGCGCGCGCTCTATCGTGAAGTGCACGGTGAGCCGGCGCCCTCGGGTCAGTTGCCAACGGCGGGCGGGGCGGCGATCACGACGCGCCACGGCCAGCTGTGTGCGTCGGTGTTCGTGCTGTTTTATCAGCACTTGCAACGGGCCTGCAGCGGTGCGGGCGGGCTGGATCGGCGCTCGAGGTCGATTGCGGCGATGATCCAGGCGCATGATCTGGCGCAGCTGTTACTGGGTCCAAAGAACAGCCTGGAGATGACGCTATGCTGGATGCTGGCGCGTGATCTGCGGATGGGCAGTGCTCGCCTGCGACCCTGTCCGCAATGCCAGATCCGCTATCTGGTCACCGAGCAGGGGCGCTTTGATCAGGGCTGCCCGCTGTGCGCGCGCTATCGCAGTGTGGGGCTGTCGCGCTTGAAGGTCGGGCTGATGGGCGGCGCCTTTGGCGAGGATGCGCCATCGATGGTCTCGCGCGTCGTCCGATCGCCACTTGGAGGCACGACCGGTGCCAACCATGCGCACGAGTCAGACCGCAGCAAACGGTGAAATCCATCTTCAGCTGACTGACCCAGGCCAACTACGGCGCACCCTGCAGTGATGGGGAACAACGCCATTGAGGTGCCGAGGCCGTCATGAGGGACGGTCATCTGAGGAGCGAGATCACAGCACACCGGCACGGGGTCCGTCGAGATTGGCCGTGTTCCGGTCGTCATCCAGGCGACGCCTTGTGCACGAGCGCCTTGGCCGATGACCGCCAGTGCTGCCTGCCCTCATTCTCGGCAACTCATCACCGCGCCCAATAGTCGCTAGCACCGCCAGGCAACGGGGCCAGCACGTGGTCGAATGCGATCTCATCGACATGGCGCCTCAAGGCGTGGGCGACATCGCGATAGCCCCCGACTGAGCCTTTGCACTGCCCAGGCTCTTCACCGTTGGTGAACAGGAGTCGTCCGCTTGGGTTCAGCAGTCCGGCAGCGGCGATCAGCGTGCGGACCTGCGCCTCAGCCGGGAGATGGCAGAGTGCGCCCCAGCTGAAGATGAGGTCCCAGCCAGTGCCCAAGCGCTCGATCGCCGTCATGTCGACGCAGGCGCATTCGGCTTGGGGCACGTTGCGCCGGAAGGCCGCAAGCATCGCCTCGGAGCGGTCGATACCAAGATACCGAGACACCCGCGCAGCGACGCGCACGGCAATCGGATAGCCGGTGCCGCAGCCGAGGTCAAGCACATGAAGACTGTCGCCCATCGCCTCAACGACGGCCAGCAGGTCGCGGGCGCCGATCTCAGTCCGGTAGCGGTCATATTCGCCGCCGATCCTGTCGTAGATCGTCATGCGCGCACGCCTCTTAGGTGCTTTACGATTGCAACGGCGACCTGGCTGGACTCGGTCATCGAGGCTTGGCAGCTCGTCGACCCTCGATGTTCAGGCGCACGTAGTCGATCACCGGCTCACCGAGCTGCTGCATCACCTCGCGCAGGAATGCCTGGTGCTCGGATGGGAGCAACTGCTCCAGGTGCGGACGCAAGCACACCGTGCGCAGGTAGGTCTCGAACGGCTCGCCTGCTTCCAGTGCGGTCGGCTCGGGCTGCAGCCAGCAGCGCACATCAACGAAACCGGCGGCCTTGAGTCGGCGCTCGGTGTCGGCGGGCGTGGCGAAATGGGTCGCATCGAGATCGACACCTGCAGCCTTCGCGGCGGCGTGGACACGGGCAACGTTGCCAGCTCCGCCACACTGCGCGACCAACCGGCCGCCCGGTCGCAGCACGGCCGCGAGATGCGCGAAAAGGGCCTCGTGGTCATGAATCCAGTGGAAGGTCGCGGTCGAGAAGACCGCATCGACGCGGCGCAGTGGCAACGGTGTCGCAAGGTCCGCGCGCAGGACGCTGACGGCCTCGCCGAACGGTGCAAGCCGACGCCGCGCCTCGGCCACCATCGCCGCAGAACGATCAAGCGCGATCACCCGACCCGCTGGGAGACGCTGACACAGGAGCTCGGTCACGCGTCCCGAGCCACAACCGGCATCGAGCACGCACTCATTGCCCACAAGAGGCAACCGATCGAGCACAACGCCGCCCCAGCGCGTCATCGGATCGGCAATCCGGTCATAGGTCGTGGCGTCCCACTCCACGGGTGCCGCTTGCGCAGAAGCGCCGAAATCAGATGGAGTCTTCATCGTCTCTTCCACCGCTGTAAGATCACCCCTCGTCATGCAGTCCTCGCATGCTGGTTCAGCGCTGCGTCCCAGCACTGCCCAGCAGCGGGATGCGGCCCTGCCCTCGCTAGCGCGGCGCAGTCGCGATCAGATAACCGCCCGCACCCAGCAGCAGCGCACCAGCACCCCGTTGGGCAACCCGCCCCATCCGCGCACTCCGGGCTCTCGCCGCGAGCTTGCGCGCTGCCAGCGCGTAGAGCAGTTTGACACCACCGACACTCAGCGTGGTGATCACGATGATCAGCAGCACATCAACGATGCGCAGCTGGTCGAGGTCGACGAACAGGGGAAACAGGCTGGCATAGAACAGGATGGCCTTGAGGTCGCCCAGCGTCAGCAGCAGGCCGGCAACGACACTCCCGAGCAGACCCGACGGCGTGACCGGCGTTGCGCTGACAGCCGACGGCCAGGCGCGCGAGAACAGCATCCTGCTCCCAAGCCAGATCAGATACAGCGCGCCGAGGAGCTTGACCAGCAGGAACAGGCCACCCAGGACATCGGCCAGCGCCGCCAGCCCGAACAGCGCGGCGGCCACATAGATCAAGTCACCGAGGACGATGCCGAGGGCGACCGCCAGACCATGGCGCAACCCCACCGTCGCGGAGCGCACAACGACCAAGACAACACTCGCGCTTGGCAAGGCGGCGAGTGCCATCATGGTCACGAACAGGATCAGCGCTTCACCTAGATGCATGCAAGCAGGCTCATACCAGCGGACGCGTTCCGTATGGCCCATCCTATACTGCGTGGACGGCTGCGAGAACGTCGTCTTGGTTTCGCGTTGCCCGGACCATGCTCGATTGTGGGAGACGCGCCTGGGGCGGATCAGCGGCCCGGCAATGGATGCCATGGTGCACCATCGATCGGTGACGCGTGAGATGAACAGCGCTGTGACGATCAGGCTGATCACGATCGCACTGAGGCACAAGATCGCGCATAAACTAAGGTGATAGAGAGCCTGCGCGCGATGTCATTCACCGGCGGGTGACACAGACGATCGATCTCGGCTACGGTTGCCGCGTTCGCGTCGCCTTGCACGACCTGGCCTGGCATGGAGGACAGATGCGATGGCACTGGCAATGATCCTGCTAACGGTGGTTGGGGTGGTCGCCCTGCTCACGGCTGTCGTGGGGCTCTCGATGGGACGCTGGAAGAGCGGGCGGGACGCCCGGCATGCGCGAGCGGTCTGGGACGCGTTACTGACGCAGCGCGACAGCGTGCCGCCGTCCTACGATCCGGCCATGGTTGCCCATCTGCCCGAGATCGCAAAGCGCTACTTCGCCAATTCCATCGCGCCAGGCGCGGCGCTGCACCGGGTAGCTCGGCTGGAGATGACAGGCTCGCTGATCCTGAACGGCCGCGAGCTGAGCATGCGCGCCGACCAAATCCTTGCCCCGCTGCATGGGTTCGTCTGGCGCGCACGGGCCGGCTCGGGGTTGATCCGCTTTTCCGGCTCGGATGGCTATTGGAATGGTCAAACGAGTTGGACGCGGTTCTGGCTTTGGGGCGTGCTGCCGGTCGTGCGGATTGCGGACACCGAGGACCACGCCCGTGCCGCCGCAGCGCGAATGGTGATGGAAAGCGTCTGGGCGCCGGCGACGTTGTTGCCGCAGTTCGGGGCCGCCTGGACGCAGACGGGCGCGGATCAGGCGGAGGTCCGCTTCCCAGAGGTGCAAGGCGTCGAGCCGATTCAGCTGACATTCGACGCCGCCGGCCGGGTGCTGGAGATGGCCACGCGGCGCTGGTCAGACGCCAACCCGGAGCGGATTTATCGCCTGCAGCCCTTTGGCGGGCGCACACTGGCGCATGCGACCCATCAAGGCTTTACGATTCCCACCGCGATGGAGATCGGCAACCTCGTCGGTACCCCCGAGTACGCTCCATTCTTTCGTGCACAGCTCACCCGAGTTGAGTATTGATCCTGCGCTGAGGTCCAGCGCGCTACCAGCGTGCCGAATGCGCCAGACTGGATCGCCCAGCCCTTGCGGGTCATCAACGGCGAGAAGGACACCCTTGACAGCAGGACTGGAGGTCAGCATGAACGCTTCCACATTACGGCTGCTCGACCAAGCGCTGTTCCTGCTGCACGCCGCCCTGGTGCTGTTCATCCTGACCGGCTGGGTTTGGCAACGCACCCGGCGCCTGCACCTGCTGGTGGTAGTGCTCACGCTCGCCTCCTGGGTCGGGCTCGGCGCCTGGTACGGCTTGGGCTACTGCCCGCTGACCGACTGGCATTGGCAGGTCAAAGCCGCCCTAGGCGAGACCGGATTGCCGGCGTCCTACATCAAGTACTACGCCGACGCGCTGACGGGGACGTCCTGGAATCCGATGCTCATCGACGTTTGGGTCGTCGGCTTGGCGCTGACGGCGCTGGTCGTGTCGACCGTGTTGAACTGGCGCGACTGGAGGCGGCAACGAACCCGCAAGCGCCGATGATCGAGGCGAGACTAGATGCCGGTGGTATGGGGTTCTTCCGCGCATCCGATTCTGCTTGCAAACCCACTTGTGGCAAGGACTGATGGCTCACAGCGTCGCGACGAAGCCAAGGACGGCCTCCGCCGCCTGATCCAGGTTCTGCTCCCAGTTGCGCCCGGATTGCCGGCGCGGCTTGAAGCTGTGATCCCCGTCCTCGATCCAGGTCAGCCGGATCGAGGGAGCAAGCGCATAGCCGGCGACCTCGTCCGGCATGCCGAAGGGATCGCGGGTACCCTGACAGATCAGCGTCGGCGTGCGCAGGACGCGCAGATGCTCGGTGCGCAGCCGATCCGGCTTTCCCGGCGGATGGAACGGGTAGCCGAGGCAGACCAGTCCGGCGGCGCTGCGCTCATCAGCGATCAGGCTCGCCATGCGCCCGCCTAGGGACTTGCCGCCGATCAGCAGGCGTTGCGCATCGGTACCGGCGGCAAGCGCCTGGTCGATGATCCGATTCCAGCGCTCCAGCAGCACCGGCTCGCGGTTCGGTGGTGTGCGCCTGCCGGTGCGCCGGATCTCGGTCATGTACGGGAACTCGAAGCGGATCACCCTCAAGCCTGCCCGGCCCAGCGCACGAGCGATGTGCGCCATGAAGGGTGCATCCATGCCCTGACCCGCACCATGGGCCAGGACCAGGGTCCAGTGTGCATCCGGCGGCCCATCGGTCAATACATCGTGCGCGTTTCCGGGGTTGTCAGACATGGCGTGGTGGCCTCATGACCAGTGACTTTGGCGAATCCTCCTGTCTGGTGCTCGACACCACTGAGCATCGCTGGGCGTTGCGCATCGAGCGTTTCGAGCCCTTGAAACCCCATGGTCGCAAGTCCTGCGGACGACCTGTTGTTCGTTGTCGCAGTCCCCTGACGCGACGGTCACGCAGGACGCTGGCGGAAGTCGCTACACTTCGGAGCAAGCAACCTCTTGGAGACTGTGCATGCAAATCCGTGTCCCGATCATCGCCGTTGTCGTTTCCACTGCAACGCTACTCTCTTGCGGACAGCAACCGCCACCTCAGAATGTTGATCCAACTCTGGGCCGCGACTGTTTCGAGTCGCATCAGCCCAGCCTGCCGCCCGGCAGCCAGTACGAAGGTATCGCCGAGGTATCCGATCATCGCATCACCATCCGTGCGATGACCGGCACTCAGGTGGAAACCTTCGATTGTTCACTGAGGCCAGACGGCACGGTTGGCAAAACAAGAGGATGAGTCTGAATTTGAGGCTCCGGAAGCGGTCTTCCGTGAACCCTGCAGCTCCAATCCGATTGTGGACTGACAGCCGACACGAACAGGCCAAGGTGGGCCGCGCCGCAGTCACGCGATCCATCGGTGGCTAGCGTTCTACGGCACGACCAGACTCGATTGCGTCGATGCCTTGTCTGGGCCTGTCGAGTCGGTGACGGAGAAGCCATTCATCCCTTCGACAAGACGCTCGGCAAGTCTCGACAGCGCTCAGATCCGCGTCGACCCTTCCGGATTCCGACAGTGCTCGCTTGAGCTCGTCGCCGAATGTGCTCATCGAACGGCCGCGCCAGCAGTTGCAGGCCCAGCGGCAGACCGCTGTCGGTGAAGCCCATCGGCACCGTGATGGCCGGTTGCCCGGTATGGGGCGCAAGGACTG
>NZ_JBKHDN010000114.1:0-8951 GCF_046541315.1 Halochromatium sp.
ATGGTGCCCAGGGACAGAATCGAACTGCCGACACGGGGATTTTCAGTCCCCTGCTCTACCAACTGAGCTACCTGGGCGAAGCCCTTAATTAGACCCTACCGACGGGCTGACGTCAAGCATGTGCGACAAGAATTTTTGCCTCGCGCAGTCAATCAGTACAGCAAGAACGGCGCGCGCGTTTCAAGCCAAGATTGCTCGTCGCGAACCAGCAACTCGTCGAGATCGGCGGGCTCGGTGGTGGCATCGTCGATCCACTCCCGCAGCGCGGTGCCGCCGCTCAAGAGGTCGATGGCGAGGCGATCGGTCTCGTATTCGTAAGGGAAATCACGCCACAGCGGGTCGTCCGGGTACTCGGCGCGCAGCGCCTTCAAGAACAGCGCGACCAGCCGATAGGGGCGGAAGCGCCGATGATCGTAATGGACGCTGTCGGTATGGATCTGGAGTCCTTGGCAGAGCTGGCCTTGATGCTTGTGGAAACAGGGCTCGAAGCCGCAGCAGCGGATCAAGGCGCCCTGCATCCAGTCCGAGGCGAGGGTCTCCATGCGCCGCATCAGTCGGCGGCAGTCGAGATCGGGCGCGCCGATGACCTCTAGCGGCCTGGTCGTCCCGCGACCTTCGGAGAGCCGGGTGCCCTCGATCAGCACAGTCCCGGGGAAGCAACGCGCCATATTCAGGCTGGAGGCGTTCGGGCTGGGGTTGACCCAGGCCAGCTCGTCGCGCGGCCAGCCCCAGCCGGGGCCGCTCTCGGGGTCATAGCCCTCCATGCCGATCACCTCGCACTCGAGATCGAGCCGCTTGTGGGCGACCAGCCAGCGCGCCAGCTCGCCGAAGCTGAGTCCATGGCGCATCGGCAGCGGCGCGACACCGACGAAGCTGTGCCAGTCGTCCGCGAGCAGGCTGCCTTCGACCGGGCGCCCGATCGGGTTGGGGCGGTCGAGCACCCAGACCGCCTTGCCATGCTTGGCGCAGGCGTCGAGCACATAGGCCAAGGTGGTCACATAGGTATAGATGCGGGTGCCGATGTCCTGCAGGTCGACCAGCAGCACATCGAACCGGTCGAGCATGGCGTCGGTCGGATAGCGCACCTGGCCATAGAGACTGAAGACCGGGATGCGATAGACCGGGTCGATGTAATCATCGGACTCGATCATGTTGTCCTGCTTGTCGCCGCGCATGCCATGCTGAGGGCCGAAGGCGGCGGTGATGCGCAGGCCGCTGAGCGACATGAGCGCGTCGAAGCTATGGCGCCCGACATGATTGACCGAAGCGGGATGGCCGAGCAGGGCCACGCGCCGCCCAGCAAGGGGTCGGCGCAGGTGGCCATCGGCGAGGAAGCGATCGATGCCCAGGCGCATGCGTCGTCACCGAAAAGGTTGGTACCGGGGACGAGACTCGAACTCGTAAGGTGTTACCACCGGTGGATTTTGAGTCCACTGCGTCTACCAATTCCGCCACCCCGGCAGCGAACTTATAATTATATCCCCAACGTGCCAAAAGGGTACAGTCATCTCGCGAGGTTCTTGCACAGCATTCATGCGCCGCTCCGATTTCCATTTCGATCTACCGGACGAACTCATCGCCCAACGTCCCCTGAGCGAGCGCGGCGCCAGCCGCCTGCTCGCGCTCGATGGCCCGAGTGGCCGTCGCGACGACCTTGGCTTTCGCGATCTGCCGAGCCTGCTGCGCCCCGGCGATCTCTTGGTCTTCAACGATACCCGGGTGATCCCGGCGCGGCTGTTCGCGCACAAGGCGAGCGGGGGCCGGGTCGAGGTGCTGATCGAGCGCGTGGTCGACGCGCACGAGGCGCTGGCCCATGTGCGCGCCAGCAAGACGCCGGCAGCGGGCAGCGAGCTGCGCCTGGCCGCCGGCGAGCGGCTGCGGATGGTGGCGCGCGAAGAGGGACTGTTCCGGCTGCGGGCGCTGGATGCGACGCTGCCGGAACTGATGCGACGCCACGGCCACATGCCGCTGCCGCCCTATATCCGACGCGCCGACGATGCCGCCGACAGCGAGCGTTATCAGACCGTCTATGCCGAGCACGAAGGCGCGGTGGCGGCGCCGACGGCGGGCTTGCACTTCGATGCGGCGATGCTCGAGCGGCTGACCGAGGCCGGTATCGGAACCGCCCGCGTCACCCTGCATGTCGGTGCCGGCACCTTCCAGCCGGTGCGCGAGGAGGATCTGGACCGGCACCGGATGCATGCCGAATGGCTCGAGGTGAGCGAGGCGACGGTGGCGCGGATCGAGGCGACCCGCGCTGCCGGCGGGCGCATCATTGCCGTCGGCACCACCACGGTGCGCAGTCTCGAGACCGCAGCCGTTGCGGCGGCAAAAGCGGACGCGGCAATGGCGACCGCCAGCACACCGAGCGCCACGGCCGCACCCGCTGAAGACGCCCACGTCGCGGCGACAAGCGCCGCTGACGCGGCTGTCAGCGCCAGCGCCGGGGCAATCGCACGCACGGGCAAGATCGACCCTGGCCGGACAAGCCCGGTGCTCGCGCCCTATCGCGGCGAGAGCCGGCTGTTCATCCGCCCGCCCTACGCCTTCCAGGTGGTCGACGCGATGATCACCAACTTCCACCTGCCGGGCTCGACGCTGTTGATGCTGGTCTCGGCCTTCGCCGGTCACGCCGCGATCATGGCGGCTTACCGGCATGCGGTCGCCCAGCGCTATCGCTTCTTCAGCTACGGCGATGCGATGTTCCTGACGCGGCAATGACCGGAAGCAAGCAAGCGGACAAAAAAAAGCGCGGCGGGTGCCGCGCTTCAAAGATTACCACCAAAGGAGGATGGAGGAGTGCACCGGAGGACTGCGAACCTCCAGTGCATCGCTAGTCTCTTAAATACTAATCTAGTTGTCAACCCCCGATCGCATGCGCCGGATAGCGCACGCCGCAGCCACCGTGGCCGCAGTAGCCAGCCGGATTCTTGGCCAGATACTGCTGATGAGCGTCTTCGGCGTAGTAGAAGGTCGGCGCGGAAAGGATCTCGGTGGTGATGCTCGCGCGCTGACCGGCCTGCTCCAAGGCCTGTCGATACTGGTTCAGGCTGTTGCGGGCGGCCTCCAGCTGCGCGTCGTCGAACGCATAGATGGCAGAGCGGTACTGGGTGCCGACATCATTGCCCTGGCGCATGCCCTGGGTCGGGTCATGGCCTTCCCAGAAGGTCTTCAGCAACTGCTCGAATCCGATCCGCGCCGGGTCGTAGACCACCAGCACGACCTCGTTGTGACCGGTGTAGCCGGAGCAGACCTCTGCATAGGTCGGGTTCGGGGTCAGGCCGCCGGCGTAGCCAACGGCGGTGCTATAGACCCCGGGCAGGCTCCAGAACGCCTTCTCGGCGCCCCAGAAACAACCCATGCCGAACAGTACCTGCCGCATCCCTTCTGGAAACGGCGGCTGGAGCGGATGGCCGAGAACCGCGTGTCGGTTCGTGACCGACATCGCTTGCGCGCGACCGGGAAGCGCTTCCTTGGCGGTTGGCAGCGCGGTTTTCTTGCGGAACGGGAACATGGTGGTGGCCTCGGTCGGTATGATTGAACGCGAACGCGATGCCGTGAACGGCACCGACGAACGCTGTTCGAGGTTTGGGCGGACTCGCTCAAGCCAAGCCGGCCCGCAGCGTCCCCCCGCAGCGACCCGACCTAGGCCCGACTCCGGCCCGACTCCGGCCCGACCTCGACCCCAACAAGAGACAAGACGATGAGCCTGGACTTCCAGCGCCTGGCCAACGACGGCCGGGCCCGACGCGCTCGCCTGAGCCTGCCGCGCGGGCACATCGAGACCCCCGCCTTCATGCCGGTCGGCACCTATGGCACCGTCAAGGGCATGACCCCGGAGGAGCTGCGCGCGATCGGCGCCGAGATCATCCTCGGGAACACCTTCCATCTGATGCTGCGTCCCGGCACCGCGATCATCGAGCAGCTCGGCGGTCTGCATCGATTCATGCACTGGGACGGGCCGATCCTGACCGATTCCGGCGGCTTCCAGGTCTTCAGCCTCGGCGAGCTGCGCAAGATCAGCGAGCAGGGCGTGCATTTCCGCTCGCCGGTCGATGGCCGCCCGGTGTTTCTCGGGCCGGAGGCGTCGATGGCGGTGCAGCGCGCGCTCGGCGCGGACATCGTGATGATCTTCGACGAATGCACGCCTTACCCGGCGAGCGATGACGAGGTGCGCCGCTCGATGGAGCTCTCGCTGCGTTGGGCCGCGCGCTGCAAGCTGGCGCATGGCGACAACCCAGCGGCCCTGTTCGGCATCGTTCAGGGTGGCATGTCGCCGGCGCTGCGATCGGCGTCCTTGGCCGGGCTGCTGGAAATCGGTTTCGATGGTTACGCGGTCGGCGGACTCTCGGTCGGCGAGCCGCGGGCGGAGCGCTTGCGCGTGCTCGATCACCTCGCCGGCGAACTGCCGGAGGAGCAGCCGCGCTATCTGATGGGCGTCGGCAAGCCGAGCGATATCGTCGAGGCGGTGGCGCGCGGGATCGATCTGTTCGATTGCGTGATGCCAACGCGCAACGCCCGCAACGGCCATCTGTTCGTGCGCGGCGGCGTATTGCGCATTCGCAACGCGTGCCACAAAAACGACGACAGCCCGCTCGATGCGCGCTGCGGCTGCTACACCTGCCAGCATTACAGCCGCGCCTATCTGCACCATCTGGAACGCTGCAACGAGATCCTGGGCGCGCGTCTGAACACCATCCATAATCTGGCCTTCTATCAGGATCTGATGCGCGCCTTGCGCGCGGCCATCGCCGAGGGCCGCTTCGAGGCCTTCGCGGCACGGTTCTCCGCCACCGAGGATATGCCATAATAGGGAATTCGATCACCGCTGACACGCGCATCCCGCGCGGCCTATTGAGGAACTCCGATGAGCTTTTTCATCTCCGATGCCCTAGCCCAGGCCGAGGGCGCACCCGCCGGCGACCCGTTGCTCGGGCTGCTCTTCCCGATCGGTCTGATCGTCATCCTCTACTTTCTGATGATTCGGCCACAGATCAAACGCCAGAAGGAGCACAAGCGTCTGGTCGAGGGCTTGAGCAAGGGTGACGAGGTGGTCACCATGGGCGGCGTGGCCGGGCGCATCACCGACCTCGGCGACAACTTCGCGCAGGTCGAGATTGCCGACAAGGTCGTCATCAAGGTCCGCCGCCACGCGGTCGAGGCCGTGCTGCCCAAGGGCTCCCTGAAAGACCTCTGAGCGCGTCGAATCTATCGTTGGCAGCGGACCCTGCGGGCGCGCGGATATCCGCGGCCGATCCGCTGTCACCTGAGCGCGGCGCTCTGCTGGGCACTGTCACCAGCCGCTCCCCTTCGCCACTGGAAACCGCTTCCGTATGAATCAGTATCCTCTCTGGAAGAATCTGCTGATCCTCGCCGTGGTCTTGTTCGGCCTGGTGCTGGCCTTGCCGAACCTGTTCCCGCAAGACCCGGCGATCGAGGTTCGGGCAGTGGAAGGCGAGGTTGGCTCGGCCACCCGCGCCGAGATCGCGGCGGCGATGGAGAACGCCGGCGTGGCGGTGAAGGCGATCGAGGAACGCGAGGGCGGCACGGCGCTGATCCGCTTCGAGACGCCGGACGCGCAGCTGCGCGGTCAGGCGACCCTGGATCGCACCCTCGGCGAGGACTACCAGCACGCGCTGACCCAATCCCCCGACCTGCCGGGCTGGATCGAGGCGCTGGGTCTACAGCCGATGTTCCTCGGGCTCGATCTGCGCGGCGGCATCCATGTGTTGATCGATGTCGACATGGACGCGGCGGTGACCCAGGCGCTGGAGCGCTTCACCGGCGATATCCGCACCCTGCTGCGCAATGAGCGTGTCCGCTATCTCACCGTCGGCCATGAGGACGGGCGGATCGAGGTCCGCTTCCGCGAGGCCTCGGCGCGCGACGAGGCGGCGACGCTGATTCGCCGCGAGTTCCGCGATCTCGAGGTCACCACGGGCAGCCAGGGCGGCGACTTCTATGTCTATGGCAGTCTGCCGCCGGCCAAGCAGGAAGAGGTCAAGCGCTTCGCCCTGGAACAGAACATCACCACGCTGCGGAACCGGGTCAATGCGCTCGGTGTCGCCGAGCCGATCATCCAGCGCCAGGGCGAGCGGCGCATCATCGTGCAGCTCCCGGGCGCGCAGGATCCGGCGCGGCTGAAGGATCTGCTCGGCGCCACGGCCACCCTCGAATACCGCCTGGTCGATACCGAGCACGATGTCCAGGACGCGCTCGATGGTCGGGTGCCGGTCGGCGCCGCGCTCTACCGGGAGCGCAATGGCCAGCCGATCCTGCTCAAGCGCCGGGTCATCGTCACCGGCGATCAGATCACCAGTGCTGCGGCCGGCTTCGATCAGCAAAGCGGCTCGCCGATGGTCAGCGTCAGCCTCGACGGGCAGGGCGCAAGGCAGATGCGCCGCGTGACCACCGAGAACGTCGGCAAACCGATGGCGGTGGTGTTCATCGAGTCGCGCACGGTGACCCGCATGGTCGACGGCGAGCCGGTCAAGGAACGCGTGCGCAGCGAGGAGGTGATCAGCGTCGCCAACATCCTCGAGCCCTTCGGCCGCCGCTTCCAGACCACCGGCCTCGACAGCTCGGAGGAGGCGCACACCCTCGCGCTGCTGCTGCGCGCCGGCGCGCTCGCCGCGCCGATCGAGATCGTCGAGGAGCGCACCATCGGCCCGAGCCTGGGACAGGACAATATCGATCAGGGCATGCGTTCGATCTTGATCGGCCTGGCGCTGGTGGTGCTCTTCATGGCCTTGTATTACCGCGTGTTCGGGCTGGTCGCCGATCTGGTGCTGGCGGTCAATCTGGTGCTGATCGTCGCCGTGCTCTCGCTCTTGCAGGCGACGCTGACCATGCCCGGCATCGCCGGCATCGTGCTCACGGTGGGCATGGCGGTCGATGCCAATGTGCTGATCTTCGAGCGTATCCGCGAGGAGATCCGCAATGGCAGCACGCCACAGGCGAGCATCCACGCCGGCTATGACAAGGCACTCTCGACCATCGTCGACGCCAATGTCACCACGCTGATCGCCGCCATCGTGCTGTTCAGCTTCGGCACCGGCCCGGTCAAAGGCTTCGCGGTGACGCTGTTCATCGGCATCCTGACCTCGATGTTCACCGCCATCCTCGGCTCGCGGGCGTTGATCAACCTGATCTACGGTGGCCGCCGCGTGAAGCGGCTGGCGATCTGATCGGGCGCGCTCATTGGCGAGCTTAAGACAGTATCCAGCCACTGCTTCGACGGGCGAACCGGTATCCGGCAAGCGTTGCAAGCAGGACCTGGACAGCGACTAACCGGAGCATTCTCCAGAGCACTCTCATGGCCGACGCCCAGATCCTGAAAGACGCCAACATCGACTTCCTCGGCAAGCGCCGCATCGCGGCCATCGCCTCCGGGGTCGTCATGGTCATCTGCCTGCTGTCGATCCTGTTCCGGGGTTTCGACTTCGGCCTCGACTTCACCGGCGGCACCGTCATCGAACTCGGCTACGAGCAGCCGGTCGAGGTCGCCGAGATCAGCGCCGCGCTGGCCGAGGAGGGGATCGAGGGCGCGACCGTCCAATACTTCGGCTCGAACCGCGACATCCTGATCCGCATCGCACCGCAAGCCGACGAGTCGTCGAGCGCCGAACTCAGCGATCGGGTGTTTCGCCTGCTCGACGCCGACGCCGAGGGCGGGCTCGAACTGCGGCGGGTCGAGTTCGTCGGCCCGCAGGTCGGCGAGGAGCTGCGCGAGCAAGGCGGACTGGCGGTCCTGTTCGCCCTGATCGGCATCCTGATCTATGTCGCGCTGCGCTTCGAGTGGCGTTTCGCGGTCGGCGCGGTGGTGGCCCTGATGCACGACGTACTGTTCACCGTCGGCCTGTTCTCGATCCTCTCCATCCCCTTCGATCTGACCGTGCTGGCGGCGGTGCTGGCGGTGATCGGCTACTCGCTCAACGACACCATCGTCATCTTCGACCGCATCCGCGAGAACTTCCGCAAGATGCGCAAGGGCACGGTGATCGACATCAGCAACCGCTCGGTCAATCAGACCCTCTCGCGCACCATCATCACCTCCGGCACCACCTTGTTGGTGTTGCTCGCGCTCTACTTCCTCGGCGGCGCCGCGATCGCCGGCTTTTCGCTGGCGCTGATCATCGGCGTGCTGGTCGGCACCTATTCGACCATCTATATCGCGACTGCCGCAGCGGTCTGGCTCGGGATCAGTCGCGCCGACCTGATGCCGTCGGAAAAGGAAGGCAAGCTGGTGGACGATCGCCCATGAGCGCCTCGGCTCCGGGGACCGCCACGCCAGGCAGGACGGCTCAAGGGGCGGCGTCTCGGCCGAGCGCCGAGGAGACCGCAGCGTTTGGCGCTGACGCCCTGCGCAGCCTGCGCGAGGTCAAACCGGGCAGCTTCATCTTCGCGCGCCCCGCGGCGTTGCCGCCGGCATTCTGCGAGGAGGCCATCGCCCGCTTCGAGGCGCATCCGGAGCAGCAATACGCCGGCCGCATCGGTCAGCTGCGCGAGGAAAACGCCTCGGTGAAGAAGACCACCGATCTGGTGGTCAGCAACAAGGACGATTGGAAGGACGTCGACCGGATGTTCTTCCGCTCGCTCGGCGCCGCGATGCTCGAGCTGCGCGAAGCCTTTCCGTATTTCCAGGGGCCATTCAAGGATATCGGTTATCAGATCCAGCGCTATCGGCCCGGCGAATACTATCACTGGCATATCGACGGCGGCAGTCACGAACTCAGCCAGCGCCAGCTGGTGGCGCTCTGGTATCTGAACGATGTGCCGGGGCCGGGCGGCGAGACCGATTTCCGCTTCCAGCGGGTCAGCGTGCGACCCGAACGCGGCAAGCTGGTGCTGTTCCCGCCATTCTGGACCCATGAACATCGGGCCGCAGCGTTGCGCGACGGGCTCAAGTACATCGCCACCACCTGGGTGGTCTTCGCCTGATTTGGCGTGCG
>NZ_JBKHDN010000115.1:0-8927 GCF_046541315.1 Halochromatium sp.
ACGGCTATGGCTATGGCAACCCGTACTATGGCGGCTATGGCGCGCCCTACTACGGCGCGCCCTATGGCGCGGTTCCCTACGCCGCTCCGTATGGCGCCGCCCCTTATGGCGCGCCGAGCGCTCCAGACGCGCCTGAAGCCAAGTAAGCGCCGTTCGTCGCGCGCCTGATGGCATCGCGTCCGGCGGTCGGTCCTGGTTCGGGACCGACCGCCGGACGTCTTTGTTTTAGGCGATCAACAACAGGCTGCCATAGGCAAGGCCGAGCCCAATCGCCGAGGCGACCAAGACATCGCTTGGATAATGCAGTCCGAGCACGACCCGCGATGCCGCGACCAGCAGGGTGAAGGGGATCAGCAGCCAACCAAGCTGCGGATAATAGAAGAGCGCGATGGTGGAGAACGTGACCGCGTGCAGGGTGTGTCCGGAGGGGAAGCTGTAGCGATCGAGCGGCGGCACGCTGGCGGCGATGTCGGCCGCGTAATGGCAAGGGCGTATGCGCCGGGTGTGCTCCTTCAGGCGCTTGTAGAGGATCAGCGCAATGCCGCCTATCAGCAGCATGTGCAGGGCGGCCTCGAGGCCGTCGAGGCCATCGACGATGGGCAGGATGGCGATCAGGCTATACCAAAACACGCCATTGCCGAGCCGGCTGACGAGGGCGAAGGGCCGCAGCAGCCAAGGTCGTCGATAGGCACGGCTCCAACGCCGGCAGAAGGGGGTTTCTAGCTCATTCAGCAGTCGCAGGAATGGGTTCATGGCGCTCGCCCTGGTTGCCGGCGCAATCGATCACGGAGAACAGATGGCGTTCCAGCTCACGGATCACACGCTCCCAGCTCAGCGATTCCGCCGTTCGCCGCGCCTCATGGCCAAGCCGTCTTAGCTGTTCAGGATCGCTGACGGCCTGCTCGGCCTGCGCCAGAAACGCCGCGCGATCGGCCATGGCAACACTATAGCCGTTTTCGCCGTGACGTAAGTGCTCGCGCGCGGCGGCATAATCGAAGGCGATCGGGGCCAGGCCGCTGGCCAGGGCCTCGGTGAGCACATTGCCGAAGGTCTCGGTCAGGCTCGGAAACAGGAACAGGTCGGCCGAGGCGTAGTGCGTGGCCAACTCCGCGCCGACCTTGGCGCCGGTGTAGACCAGGTCGGGATGCTGACGGCGCAGATGGGCCAGCTCGGGACCGTCGCCGACAAGCACGCAGCGGCTGTCGGGCCGGGCGCGGCGAATGCGAGCAAAGGCCTCGATGGCCAGGTCGATATGCTTCTCGGCGGCGATCCGCCCCACATAGAGCGCCACCACGGTGTCATCGCCACAGCCCCAGGCGGCGCGCAGCGCGGCACTGCGATAGGCCGGCGAGAAGCGCTCGGTATCGACGCCGCGACTGAGTACATGCAGATTGCGAAATCCGGCGTTGGCAAGGTCGCGTTGCAAGGCGCGGGTTGGCACCAGCGTCGCGCCAGAGTGGTTGTGGAAGCGTTTGAGCAGGCCGATGATCGGTTGCATCAGCAGGCCGACCCCGTAGTGGCTACAGTACTGCTGGAATTGGGTATGGAATCCCGTCAGCGTCGGGATCTCCAAGCGCCGCGCGGCGCGCAAGGCCGCGTGCCCAAGCGGCCCCTCGGTGGCGATATAGACGGCGTCCGGGCGCGCCTCGCGCCAGCGCCGTTGGACCGCCCCGAGCGCCGGCCAGCCAAAGCGTAGGCCGCGGTAGCCCGGCAAGGGCACGCCTGCGACCAGCAGCTCCCTCGCCTGGCGCGCCTGGCGCCGATCCGCCGGCTGGCGCGGGCGCACCAGACTGGTCTGGTGTCCGCGCCGCTCGAGACCGCGCGCGAGCTGCGCCAGCGTATTGGCGACACCATTGATCTCGGGCGGATAGGTTTCGGTGACCAGCGCGACATGCAGCCTCGGTCTGGACTGTGCTAGCGGTCGCTCCTGGGCCCTGCGGGTGCCTGTGTTCACTGCGCCGCGACCTCCGGTTTACGCGGTTTGGCGGTGGCCCTGGCGACGATGGGCACCTCGAGCGCCTGCGCGATGAGCGTCTCGCACTGGCTGGCAAGGGCGCGTCGATCCATGCCCGCGCCGACGATGGGCGGCAGGAAGTGGACCTGGACCTGGGTGCGAGGCTGGCACAGCACGCGCCAGACGTTGGGGATCAAGGCGTCATCGTCGATGAACGGGGCGATCGGATCAGGCTCGGCATTGGTTCCATAGCGAATCGCCACGGGCTGGACGTCGATGCCCGGCTGCTGGCCCGCCGCGAGCAGGCGTGGATAGAACCCGCGCAACTGCCGGCCATCGCTGGTGGTGCCTTCGGCGAAGATCACGACCGGGCGTTGTTCGCGCATGCGCGTCTCGATGCGCTGGATCAGCGCTGCGGTTTGATTGCCGCCGCGCGTGATGAAGAGGGTGCCGATTTGCGCCGCCATCCAGCCGATCAGCGGCCACTGGCGAATCTCGGCCTTGGACAGGAAGCCGACCGGGCCCAACGCGCCGAGCACCGGGATATCGAGCCAGGAGATGTGGTTGGCGACAATCAGCGCGCTCCTGGCCTGCTCGCCTTCGACATGGATGCGCAGCCCCAGGATCGGCGTGACGCGCCGGAACCACCACTGAACGATCGCCGGGGTCGCGGCCCCGGAGCCGCCCAGGCGGCGCCAAAGGCCCATGCCGAGCACGATCGCCGCGCCCAGCAGGTTGAACGCAAGCAGGGCAAGGAGGCGCGCGCTGGCGCGCAGTTGGGGCATGAGGGTCTTCAGCATCCCGGATTCTTCCGAATGGGTTCCCTTGGGGACTGGCTCCGCATGAGCGTGCGGCTCGCACGAACACCTGAATCTGCTAGCGCGATGCCCATGGTGTTCGGGTCCTAAATCCGCTCCAGGAAATGGCGCGCGTAACTGGGGTTGAGCATGCGCATATCGAGCAGCATCAAGATGTCCGCGACCTCGAAATCGGGGTCGCGGCAAGGCTCGCCGCAGGCGACCGCGCCGAGGCGGACATAGCCCTTGAGAAGGGCTGGCAGTGGGGCGTCGAGCACAGCGTCGGCCCCGGCCGTGGCTTGTAGGGGAACGCGGGGTCTCACCCGCAGGGCCTCCGGCGCCAGCGCCTGCCGTCGCAGTCGATTCATGATCGCCGCCGCCTGGCAGTCGTGCTCGCCCAGCGGCACACTGGCGCAGCCGAACAGGTAATCGACCTGATGCCGTTGGATATAGTGCGCCACGCCGGACCAGAGCACGGCGATGACCGAGCCATGTCGACATTCCGGCGAGACGCAGGTGCGCCCCAGCTCCAGCAGCTGGCCCGGCAGCGAGGGGATCGCGCCGAGTTCGAATTCGCTTTCCGAATAGAAGCGCCCGAGGCGCTCGGCGCCGCGATTGCTCAACAGGCGGGTGCAGCCGACCACGCGATTACCCTTGGTCTCGCGCACCAAGAGGTGCTCGCATTCGCGATCGAACTCGTCGACATCGAGGCCATGCTCGCCGGCCTTGAGTTTGGCGCCCAGTTCTTCCCCGAACACGCGATAGCGCAACGCTTGCGCTTCACGCACCGCTTGCGGCGAATCGGCTAATTCGACGAATAGACGCTCACCGCGTTTGATACTTAGAGCAGGTGCGCTCGCTCCCATGTTCTCTCCGACCATAGCAACGGGTTAACGTATCAGTTTAACGAAGGCACATGTCGATCCGATGGCTAAGCCATGACGGAATCATGACAATGTGGCGGCCCGGTTGCTGGCCGAGAGACCATCGGTCACGTCCAGACGTCTCCGCCGCGCAGCGAGCGAATCGGCCAACCGCGCGCCCGGGCAAGCGCGGCCAACCCCGGATCGGGGTCGATGGCGACGGGGAAGTCGACCGTTTCGAGCAAGGGCACGTCGTTGATCGAATCACTATAGAAGGTGCTGCCGGCCAAGGTCGCCGGATGGGTCGCGAGCCACTGATGCAATCGCTCGACCTTGCCTTCGCGAAACGCCGGCGGTCCGACGATCTCGCCGGTGTAGCCTTCCGCCGCGCGCGCGGGCTCGGTGGCGATCAGATGCTCGATGCCAAAACGCGCCGCGATCGGGGCGGTGACGAAGGCATTGGTGGCGGTGATGACGATGAGCGTATCACCCGCGCGGCGATGCTGCTCGACCAATGCATGCGCCGCCGTCAGCATGATCGGTTCGATATGCTTGCGCAAGAAGTCCTCGCGCCACTGTTCGAGCATCGCGAGGGGATGTTGGCGCAGCGGTGCGAGCGAGAAGCGCAGAAAAGCGTGGATATCCAGACAACCCGCGCGATAGTCATCGTAAAACTGTTGGTTGGCGCGCTCGTAGAGGTCGCCGTCGACGACGCCGAGGTCGACCAGATGGCGACCCCAGAGGTAATCGGAATCGCCGGCGAGCAAGGTGTTATCGAGGTCGAAGAGGGCAAGCGGCATGGTAGGGGTTCGAGGGCGGACTGGCGATGGATCAGGATTATGGCCGATCTCGCGGTGCGGGCGCGAGCGGGCGCGCGGCATTTGAAGCCGTTGGGTAGAGTATGGAAGAATGCGCTGCAAACGTAACCAGGTACAGGCACTTGATCGACGGGGACGGGTTCCGGCCAAACGTCGGCATCATCTTGAGCAACGCGGAGCGACGCCTCTTCTGGGGCCGGCGTGTCGGGCAGAACGCGTGGCAATTCCCGCAGGGGGGGATCAAATCCGACGAGACCCCGCTTGAGGCGATGTATCGGGAGTTGGAGGAAGAGGTTGGCCTGCTGCCGGGGCAGGTCCAAGTGCTCGGCTGCACGCGCGGCTGGCTGCGCTATCGCTTGCCGAAGCGCTTCATCCGCCGCCACTGCGGTCCCATCTGTATCGGGCAAAAGCAGGTCTGGTACATGCTGAGGATTCAGTGCGGCGAGGGCGATTTTTGCCTCGATCGCAGCGAAAAGCCCGAATTCGATGCCTGGCGCTGGGTGCGTTACTGGTATCCGCTGCAAGACGTGGTGTATTTCAAGCGGCGCGTCTATGAACGCGCGCTGCAAGAATTGGCGCCCTTGCTCTATCCCGATGGGGTGCCGGCGCTGGATCTGGGGCTCCTGCAGCAAGCTCATCAGAGCAGTCGCGGGTATCTTCGCCAGCGGCGGCGATAGTCCCGGCATGGTCTCGTCAGGGAGCGATGAGGCGCTTGACGGACGTGTCGCTGGCGGTTAGTCGCTTGCCAGCGGCAGGCCCTTGCCCGGATTCAGGATACCGCGCGGATCGAACTGGGCCTTGATGGCGCGCATCAGGGCGAGCGCCGGCGGATCGATCTCGCGCGCGACGAAATCACGCTTCTCGAGTCCCACGCCGTGCTCGCCGGAGAGGGTGCCGCCGAGCGCGATGACCAGATCGAAGACCCCGTCCAGACACTGCGCCGCGCGCGTCATCTCGTCGGCGTCGCCCGGATCGACGAGCAGGTTGACATGGATGTTGCCGTTGCCGGCGTGACCGAAGTTGACGATGCGAATGCGATGCTCGCGCGCGAGCCGTTCCAGGCCATCGATGAACGCGGCGATGCGCGAGACCGGCACCACGACATCCTCATTGATCTTTTTCGGCGCCACATGCCGCAGCGCCGGCGACAGCGCCTTGCGCGTGCGCCAGAGCGCGGCGATCTGCTCCTGCTCACGGGCGACGCTGAGTTCGAGCAAGCCGGGGTTGCGCGCCGCCGCGGCCACCGCATCGGCGATGCTGGAGACGCACTCGGCGGGGCCATCGACCTCGATCATCAACAAGGCGCCGGTCTCGGCGCTGACACCGAGATCGGAGAACTCGCGCACCATGGCGATCGCTGCGGCATCCATGAACTCGAGCGCGCAGGGCGTGATCGGCTGCGCCATGATCGCCGCCACCGCATCGGCGGCGGCATGGATATCGCGATAGGTCGCGCGCAAGGTCTGCTTGGCCTCGGTGCTGGGGGTGAGCTTGAGGGTCGCTTCGGTGATCAGCGCCAGCGTGCCCTCCGAGCCGATGATGAGGCGGGTCAGATCGTAGCCGACCACGCCCTTGGTGGTCAGCACGCCGGTGCGGATGAGCCGCCCAGTGCCGGTGACCGCAGCGAGGCCAAGGGTGTTCTCGCGCGGGGTGCCATACTTCACCGCGCGCGGCCCGGCCGAGTTATAGGCCAGGTTGCCGCCGATGGTACAGACCGCGGCGCTGGTCGGGTCGGGCGGCCAAAAGAAGCCGCGCGCGGCGAGTTCGCGCTGCAGGTGATCGTTGACCACCCCAGGCTCGACCACCGCCAGGCGATTGGCGGGATCGATGCGCAGGATGCGATTCATGCGCTCGAACGCGATGACGATGCCGGTGCGCTCGGGCACCGAGGCGCCGGTGGTGCCGGTGCCGAGCCCGCGCGCGGCGATCGGCACGCCGTGCTGATGCGCGAGCGCGACGATGGCCTGGACCTGCGCCGCGTCGGTGACGAAGGCGACCGCCGCCGGTAGGCTTTGGCGGCGGCTGTTGTCGTAGCCATACGGCCAGCAATCGGCGGCATCGACGAGCAGGGCATCGGCGCCGACGATGGCGGCGAGGGCGTCGCTGAGGGGCCTGGTCAGTGGCATCAAATGAACTCGAACATCTTCACCACGCGCACCACGCCGGGTAGCCGGCGCACGAGTTCAGTGGTCGTCTCGGCCTCCTCGCGCGTGACCAATCCCATCAGATAGACCACGCCGTCCTCGGTGACGACCTTGACGCGGGTCGCATCGAAGTCCTTGATGCCGCGCCCACCGCCGATGGCGATCTTGGCGCGCGAGGTGATCAGCGCGTCTCGGCTGCGCTGCGCGAGCGAGATCGCAGGCCCGATCCGAACCTCGTTGTAGACCTGCTCGACCTTTGGCAGGCGGCTGACGATGTCGGCGAACCGCTTGCGGACCTCGGCGTTGTCGGCCTGGCCGGTGAGTAGCACCCGGTAATTGTAGCTGGTGATCGAGATGCGGCTCGCGCGCCGAATCTCGCGGTGCTGGAAAAAGCGCTGCTTGGCCTGGAGTTCGATCACCTCGTCGTCGAGGACGGTGCTGGCCGGGCGGCGTTCGTGAATCACCGAGGCGCCATAGGCGGTGCCGACCACAGCAGCGGGAGCGCAGCCTTGGAGCACGGGCACCAGGCCGATGACGCTGGCCAAAAGCGCGAGCCAGAGGGCGTTAGGCAGGGGCGGCAAAGGCATGACGAATCCAGGTGAAGGTGCCCGCGCCATCGATGGCGATGACATCGAAACGGCAGGGCAGCGCGATCGGATGGCGTTGCAGATAATGCGCGGCCGCCGCGCTCAGGCGCGCCTGCTTGCGCCAGTCGACGCTGGCGGCGGCGCCGCCGAAGCGCCCCGAGGCGCGAAAGCGAACCTCGATGAAGACCAGGCTGTCGCCATCGCGCATGACCAGATCCAGCTCGCCGCGTTTGCAACGCACGTTGCTGGCAAGATGCTGTAATCCCTGTTGCTCCAGATAGGCACGCGCTTGGCGCTCCTTGGTGGCGCCGAGCTGTTTGCGCGAGGGCGTTGCCTGGCGGGTCATGGAAGTGGTCAGGGGGGTAGTCAGGGGGGTGGTCAAGATCGAATCCTTGCCATGCTTGCGCGGGTCGAAGCGGCCGCGCGATCTCAATCGGGGGTGGCTCGGGCCGCGGCGTCATCGATCGCCGCTGGCGTCATCACCCCCGCGGGGGTGAAGCGCGCCAGCGTCAACTGGCGTCGCACCCGACCGCGCGAGTCGAGGCTCAGCCCGCCGGTCTCGCCGGGAAAGAAGGTGCCGGGCTGCTGGCTCATCTCGGCGATGCGCGGTGCGAGCCGATAGGCGTCGATGCCCATCGCGTAGAGTCTCGCCAAGGGACCGCTGACATTGCTCAGGGTTCCCCGCAGGGCCTGACGCGAGAGCCGATCGGAACGTTGCTGGTCGAGCAGCCAGGGGATGTCGACGAAGTAGAGTCCGGCCAAGGCCCGATTCTGGGCCGCATCGACGGTGCCCTCGTAGACGTGCGAGGTGGCGATGACCGGAACCTCGACGCCGGCGAGCCGCAAGGCCTCCCAGAGCGGCACCACGTTCCGCGTCGTCGCCACCAGCAGCACCACCTGCGCCTCGCTGCGCGCCACGGCTGCGGCGGTCTCGCCGATCGCGCCATAACTGGGTTGCGCGACCAAGGTTCCGCCAAGCGCCCGCCACTGGGCGCGGAAGGCCTCTGCCATGCGCGTTCCCCAAGCGCTTTGCGGATACACGAGCGCCGCGCGTCTCAGGCCAGCCGCAAAGGCGAAATGGGCGGCATTCGCGGCCTCGTCTTCCGGGGCGAGCGAGAATTGGAACAGATTCCAGGTGGAGGCGCCTTTGACGCGATTCAGGGCGAGGGTCGGGACGGGCAACGCGCTTTGCCGCGCCAGCGCGGCGACGGAGGATTTTTGCAGCGGCCCGATCACCAACTCGGCGCCGGCCAGGCTGTCTCGCGAGGCAACGGCGAGGTTGTCCGCGCCGAAGCTCAGCACCGGCCGGGTGCCGCTGCGATCGGCCTCATAGGCGGCCATGAGGCCCTCCTTGAGAACGCTGCCGGCGGTGCCGAAGGGGCCAGCCGTGGGCAGCAGGACGCGCACCTTGGTGTCGGCCGCATAGCCGCCGGCGAGACGCGCGAAATAGGTGGTCGCGAGCGTGGGCAGGGCCGGGTGGTTGCCACTGCGCTGGCGCCATTCGCGCAGCCGTGCATGCAGTGTCGGCGAGGCTGTGCTCTGGCCGGCGAGCAGCTCGGCGAGTTCGAGCCAACCGCGCATGCGCCCGCTGGAGGCGTCCGCAGCCTGTGCCAAGCTGGCTGGATGCAGGCTGGTGAGGGTGAACAGCAGCGCGATCTGGTTATCCATGCGCGCCTCGGCGGAGTCGAGCAGCCGATCGAGCCGATCGAGCGTCTCGGCCGCGCGCACGGGCTGGTTGCCAAGCCTGTAGGCGGCCGCCAGGGA
>NZ_JBKHDN010000116.1:0-8908 GCF_046541315.1 Halochromatium sp.
GCCGAGATCATGGCGGTCTCAGCGGCGGCGCTGGTGGCCGCGCCCCTGCCGTTGCTGCCGCTGCAGATCCTCTATATCAATTTCGTCTCCGACGTGATGCCCGCGCTCGCGCTCGGCCTCAGCCCGGGCGAGCGCGGCCTGATGCAGCAGTCACCCCGTGCACCGGACGAGCCCATCCTGACGCGACGTCACTGGACGGCCATCGTCGGCTATGGCGCACTGATCGCCGCCACGGTGCTGGCGGCCTTCGCCATCGCCCTGCTACCGATGCAGCTGGACACCGCCCACGCGGTGACCATCGGCTTCTTGACCTTCGGCTTTGCGCGGCTTTGGCACGTGCTGAACATGCGCGGTACGGCGTCGAACCTGCTCGTCAACGAGGTCACGCGCAACCGCTATGTCTGGATCGCGATCGCCATCGGCGTCGCGCTGCTGGTCGCCGCGACCTATATCGGGCCACTGGCTGCGATCCTCTCGATCCAGATCCCGATGGCCAGCGAATGGCTGCTGATCCTGGGGTTCTCGCTGCTGCCGCTGATCCTGGTGCAGCTCGGCAAGCTGGTGGCGCATCACCTGATCCGGCGTCGGCGCTCGTCCCGATCGGATCAGCAGTCGCCCGCGAGCCGATAACCTGAGCCCGTCATCCGAGCCAATAACCTGCGCAGCACACCCCGTTTGCCACCAAGGAACACATCGCGCTATGCCCGCAAAATAACCCCGACAGCGCTCACGCTGGCATCTCGCCCGCGCGCACCATGCGGCCGAGGTCCGCGCGCGTCTCGCCTCCGAAGGGGGCGCCATATCGAGGAGGTGTCGGAACATCAATGCTTGGAGCTGCGCGAGGTGTTCGCCGCCAAAGGCTTCGAGGACGGTGGCTCCACGAACAAGGATCCGGCACCGCGTTTGATCTCATGGGTTTCGCCGGCGCTGAGCGAGACCGTCTCGGACCCCGTCGTGAGCCGAATCACGTCGGCCTCCGGTGAGATCGCGCGCAGCCGCACCCGGTCGTGACTGACCTCGAGCTCAATGGTCTGGCCGCGATACCGCAATCGGAAACGGAGCCGCTTCAGCTCCTCGGGGAGCACGGGATTGAGCCAGAGTCGCTGATCGCGCACCTCAATACCCGCGTAGCAGCGCTGGATGAGGTCGACGGTGCCGGCCATGGCGCCCAGGTGAATGCCTTCTGAGGTGGTGCCACCCTGGATGTCGGCGACGTCGCTCTCCAGCGCCTGGGTGAACAGCGACCAGGATCGGGGTCGATCGCGCCG
Organism: Halochromatium sp.; assembly: GCF_046541315.1. GTDB lineage: Bacteria > Pseudomonadota > Gammaproteobacteria > Chromatiales > Chromatiaceae > Lamprobacter. The sequence goes on from NZ_JBKHDN010000116.1 coordinate 1,269, forward strand.
GGCCAGGACCCAGGCATCCACCACCCGGCTCAGGGTCGAGCCGTGGCTGGTGCGGGCGCTGTAGTATTCGATGTTGCGTGGGATCATCTCGGGGTCGAATGCGTAGCCGAGACGGGCGAACAGACGCTCCAGCGCTTCGGTCGAGAACAGATAGAAGAGCATCAGCACGTCGGCCTGCTTGGTGGCCTTGTAGTGGTTCGGTGAGTCGCCCTCGGCCTCGAGGATGCGGTCTAGGCGTTGGATGTCGCCATAGCGCTCGCGATAGGCCTCCCAATCAAGCTCTTTGAGTCGCTCGAAGCCCTCGAACTGACTGATGATGGCGTCGTCGTGGAAGCACAGGCGCAGCTTGCGGCTGACGTTGTCCCAGTGCTGCAGCTCATCGGCCGAGATGTGCAACTGCTCGGTGAGTTCGGACCAGCGCTCTTGCGGCAGGTAGTGCGGCAGTTCGAGGGCGCGCCACAGCACCCAGGTCGCGGTCAGCGTGGTGTAGGCGTGGTTGTCAAGCCCGGGCTCCTCGCGGTCGGGATAGCCGGTATGGAATTCGTCTGGCCCCACGACCCCGCAAATCTCGTAGCGGTCCAGCTCCTGGTTGTGGCGGGCGATGCTGGCCCAGAAGCGTGCGATCTCGAGCAGCATCTCGGCGCCGTAGAAGGACAGGAATTCGTTGTCACCGCTGGTCTCGACGTACTGCCAGAGGTTGTAGGCAATGGCCGAGTTCACATGTCGCTGCAGCCGGGTCTCATCCGGGGTCCAGCGTCCGGAGCGCGGATTCAGATGCAGCCGTTGGCTCTCCTCGCGGCCGTTACTGCCACTCTGCCAGGGATACATCGCGCCGCGAAATCCGGCCGCCTGGGCCGCCTCGCGCGCCGCGCCCAGACGGCGGTAGCGGTACATCAGCAGCGAGCGCGTAATCTCAGGCAGTCGCAGATCCAGGGTGGGGAAGATGAACAATTCATCCCAGAAGATGTGGCCTCGATAGGCCTCGCCATGCAGTCCGCGCGCGGGCACGCCAACATCGAGGTCCATCACCGGCGGTGAGGCGGTGACCAGCAGGTGGAAGATGTGCAGACGCAGGATCGACGCGATGCGCCCGCCATCCTCGTCACGCAGGTCGATCTCGAGGTCGAAGCGCCGCCAAAGCTGATGCCAGACCAAGGCGTTGCTTTCGTGCAGGGCCTGGAATCGAGGCAGTGGGCCAATGGCCGAACGTGCCTCCTGGCCGCATTCGGTGATCGCTGTGTCGCGCGAGCTGTAGAGGGCCATCAACTTCTCGAGAGTGACGGGCCGATTGGACTCCAATTGCAGCTGGAAGCGCTGGGTGATCTGATCGGGCTCGCATTCGACATGGGCATCGAGTGCGAGCCGCTGAGCGCCACGATAGACGCGGGTGCGCGCCGCCAGTGCGACCTCCAAGCGCGATTGACGGGTGCGCATCTTCAGGAAGATGCCGTCGTCGTCCACCGGCTGCGATGCCAAGGGCTCGAGGTGCTCGCTCTCGAGGCCACGGTAGCGCTCAACACCTTCGTTGAGGACGCGACCGTCGAGGGCACTCACCACCTCCACCGAGCCGGACCAGTTGCAGGCGGTCAACTCGGTCTCGAGAGCGGCCAGGTGTTGGTCCTTCATGTGCACCAGACGCCGCTGACGCAGCTGCGTCTCGCGACCACCGGGCTCGCGGATGCGCATCTCGCGCAGCAGGATGCCATCGCGCATCGCCAGCGTCTGGCGATAATCGAGCAGCTCCACCTGCTCGAGGTCGAGCCAGTCGCCGTCGCCGAAACGCAACCGCAACGGCAGCCAGTTGGGGAGGTTGACCAGATCCTCGTTCTCGATCACCCGGCCTTTGATCTCGCTCTTGGCGCGGTTATAGCCGCCGGCCAGGTAGGTGCCAGGGTAATGGGTCTCACCAGCGGTTGACTCAGGGGCTGCACCGCGGGTCGCGAAAGAGCCGTTGCCGAGCGTACAGAGGGCCTCGCGCAGCGGTTCCTGCTCAGGCTGATAGTCGTGGTAGCTCCAGTACCAGTCACCTGTCTGCTCACCCATCCAATCACTCATCGCGCTCGCCCCCCGTCAGATGGCGTAGCAGCGTCTCAACCTCGGCTGGTGTGCGCAGTCGATAATCGGCGGCACTCGGACGGGCGTCTTCTGCGACCAAGATGCCGATACCGCCGATCTGGCGCAGTGCGCGGAAGGCGTCTTCATCGGTCTCGTCGTCGCCGAGGTAGAGCGGCAGGACATCGGGGCCGTCGAGCTTCAGCTCAGACAGCAGCCAGCGCACCGCCCGTCCCTTATCCCAATCGACATCTGGACGCAGCTCGAAGACGCGTTTGCCCGCGGTCTTGCGCAGACCGTCGACGTTACGCCGGGCTTGATCCACGGCCTCCTGTACCCGCGGCAGATCGGCATCGCTCACCTGACGCACATGGACGGCGACCGCGAAGCGCTTGCGCTCGATACGCACGCCGTCGACGTTCTCAAGACGCTCCTCAATGGCATTGGCCGCGCGGTCGAGGTCATCGAGCGCATCCATGCCTTCCGGTCGCTCCAACCGCAGCTCGGGTCCACGGATGTGAAAGCCATGGCTGCCGGCGTAGATGACCTGCTCGAGCCCGACCAAGCTCCTGACGTCGTCGAGATCGCGGCCGCTGATCAGTGCCAGCGGCATCCGCTGTGCGGCGTCCCGCAGGGCGCGGCGCATGCTGGTGCTGAGGTGCGCATCCTCTGGCCGCTCGACGATCGGGGTCAGGGTACCGTCGTAGTCGAGAAACAGGGCAGGCCGCCGATCAACGAGCCGATCCGTGAGTTGTCTGGGATCTTCGAGCAGCGGTGGTGACTCGGTCTGCGCGGATTGGATACCGATCTGGCACAGGTTGTCGAAGACCCGGTCAGCGCCTTTCTCCAGCAGCGCGTCGCGCTGGCGACCGGTGCGGTCGATGCCAATGACGAGGCCGAAGTGGCCGCGGCTCGCGGCCATGACGCCGGCGGTGGCGTCCTCGAGGACGGCCGCGCGCTCGGGCACGCAGCCGAGCTGATGGGCGGCCTCGACAAAGGTGTCCGGGTCTGGCTTGCCGGCCAGCTCGAGATCCTCAGCCTCGACCCCATCGAGACGCACATCGAACAGTCCGTCGAGTCCGGCCTTCTCTAGGATCAGGTCGCAGTTCTTGCTGGCCGTGACCACTGCGGTGCGAAAACCGGCGCGGTGCAGCCGTTGCAGCAGCTCGACGGCGCAGTCGTAGACGACGACACCGCGCTGCTCGATCAGCGCTCGGAAGCTGGCATTCTTGCGGTTGCCGAGCCCGTAGAGGGTTTCGCGCTCGGGTGGGTCATCAGGCTCGCCGTCAGGCAGATCGATGCCGCGGGCCAAGAGGAAGTGCTTGACGCCCTTGACCCGCGGTCGGCCGTCGACGTAGCGACGATAGTCGCGCGTTTCGTCGAATGGACTGTGATCCTCGCCGGCCGCTGCCGGCCGCGATTTCAGATAGGTGTCAAACAGGCGCTTCCAGGCCTCCGCATGGATCTCAGCGGTTCGGGTGATGACGCCGTCGAGGTCGAACAGCACGGCATCGAGCTGTTCGCGAAAGAAAACGGGCTGTGCATCGGGCATCGCAGATCAACTCCGAAGCAGCAAGTCAGTGTGGCGCGGCCAGACGGCTGTGCCAACGCGTTCCAGTGCCAATCGATCGATCGATCAACCGATCGAGCACCAGGATAGCCGCAGGTTAGCGGCCTCTACTCGGGTTACGCAATGCACGTGCCCAATGCGGCCTGTTTTTCAGATCGGTTGGCAGCCGCAGGCCCTGGCTTGATCAGCACCTTGATCCGCAGTTGGGCTCGAGGTTTCGACTTCGCATCGCACCAATGGCTTGTTCATTCCCCACAACTGATGGCTGTAGGGAATTTGCTCGATTCCGCGCATTTGATCGATCCTATTGGCCAACGGATAAACGATTTGGCTAATGGATAAACGATAACGCCCGGCCCGACTCATCGCTCGTCTTCTCCGTCGTTCTGCAAGCAGTCAAGAAGTCAACCTCGGCTCGGGTCCTTATGCCCCAGGCAAAGGTGCATCTCAACCAGCTGCACCAGGCCCCGGTCCCGACATCAGCATCGGCTGCCCTTATTCAGGGGTCACCGGCGGCTGCGCCCTGATGGGCGTGCTCGCTGAGCTGCCGACAGTCTGCCAACGCTTGTCGCAGCTCGGCCAGCGGCGCCACGTCGGTGGCTGCGGCATCCTGGCGCACCGCCTGCCGCAAGGCATGGACGTGACGCCTTGCCCCAACGCTGATCAGCGGTCGCGCGGCGCCCGCGAGCGCCACGCTGGCAAGGACGCCACCGGCGAGTAGCGCGAACGGCCAAGTGATCTCGCCAAGCAGCGCCGGCGTCGGCACCGGCGGCAGCCCGAGCCACTCCGGCAGGCCGCGGCCGGCGAGCCAGACGAAGCCAAACGCTGCAACCATCTCCGCCGCCAGGCGCAACCGCCGCACCCCGCTCCACCAGCGCCGCGGCGACGGCTCGAGCGGCAGCTCCGCCAGCCGCTGCCGCAGATCCTCGGTCAGCGCTGCCGCCGCCGAGGCCGCCTGTTGGCGCACTCGGCCGGCCGCCGGCTCGGGCAGCTGGTCCGCCGCCACGGAGACCGCTTCAAGCAGACCCTGGCGAACCCGCGGCTCGGCCACCGAGGGCCGCGGCGGCTCCTGGCCTTGCCGAGGCTCCTCAGTCGGACGCCCAAATCGGCGGGCAACGGCACGGCCGAGCACCCCCCGCAGTGGCGAGCCGGTGGCCTGTCCCGCGGCACGGCGATAGGCGCTGTCAGCGCTCGCGAGCAACGCGGCCTCGTTCACGGCCTCGCGTTGGTGACTGGCCAAGGCGTCGGTGTCCAGCACCAGGGTCTCCGGCGGCGGTAGCTGCGCCGCGCTCCGCTCCATCAAGTCCGCCACATCGGCGCGGATGCGCTCCCGCGGGGCCCGCCGCTCGCGAACCACGGCGCTGATCCGCTGGCGCAGCTCGGCAATGCCCTCGCCGGTGGTCGCCGCCGTCGGCAGGAGCTGTGCCGCGGCCAGGTCCTGCTCGGCAAGGAGATCGCGCAGATGGGCGAGATCCGTTTCTCGATCCGCCTCGTCGAGCCGGTCGATATGGTTCAGCACCACCAGCAGCACCCCTGCGTGATGGGCCAGGCGGGCGAAATAGCGTTTGTGCGTCAGGGCCTGGGCGTACTTGAGCGGGTCCATCACCCAGAGCAGCAGATCGCAGCGCTCGATCAGTCGCTCTGCCACCTGCGCATGCTCACGGACCGTAGAGTCCACGTCGGGCAGATCCAGCAGCACCGCGCCCCGCAGCGGTGCCAGCATTCCCTCGGCGGGCAGCGGATGGCGCTCCTCGACCTGCAGCCAGTCGAGCAGCGGCTCGGCACCGGTGGCATCGCCGATCGGCACCGCCTGCGCGCGCTCGGTGGTGGGCCGGCGCACCCCGGCTGCGGACAGCGTCTGCCCGACAAGGGCGTTGACCAGGGAGGACTTGCCGCTGCCGGTGCCGCCCGCGACGGCGACCACGACATGGTCGTGCGAGTGGGCCAGGCGCTGCCGCGCGCGCTCGCGCAGTGCTGTCATCTCGTCGATCAGCGCCGACGGCAGCCGTCCGGCGCCCAGGGTCTCGAGCGTCTCCAAGGGTTCGAGCACGGCCGCAGACGTCTCCTGCCCGAGCGCTGGCGCCTTGGTTGCGCCTTGCTGCTGCGTCGAGGGCATCAGTCGCGCTCCTCCAGCGCATCGCGCCGGTGCTGGAGCGCGGCCACCGCGTCCGGTGGCGGAGCGGCGGCGGCAAGCAGGTCCCGATAGGCCCGCGCATCCTCCTCGGCGAGGCCCTCCACCCGGTGCTGGAGATCCTCGCGGATGTCCTTGAGCAACTGCTCGACGTTGTGCTCGCCGAGGAGCCGCGCGAGTAGGGCCTGGGTTGTCGTCGAGCCGGCCGCAGTGACCACCACCTCGGTGCCGGTCAAGCCAAAACCGCCGCCGAGGGTGAACAGCACCAGCAACGCCGTGGTCAGGGTGGCGTTGACGCCGGTGGTGGCCCGCCGAGCCCACCGCAGCCGGGAGCGGCCGATGGTGTCCACATGCTCCGCGACCTGCCGCTCCCAGTCCGCCACCAAACGCTCGGCGGCCTCGCGCCTGGCCACGCGGCCGGCCGCGCGGGGCTGGTCGTGGCGGGTGAACAGCGCGCGTCCCGCCTGATCCTGCTGCCACGCGCTCTCCACCTCGGCAGCGGCACTGTCGAGCACCCTGCGCAAGACCCTGGCAATACGCTCACGGGCGTGCTCCTCCGCCTCCTCGGCAACGCGCTGGCCGCCGCGCCCAGACCATGGCAGCCAGCGCAACCACCGCCGCGACAGGTAGTCTGCTGCGGCGTTGAGCTGACGCTGCAGCCAGCCGCTGCCCACCAGCTCGTTCCAACGGCGCAGGATCTCATGACGCAAGGGCTCGCCCGCTTGGAGCTCGGCCAGTAGCTGTCCGTCGAGGTCGGTATAGCCGGCATCGACCGCCTTGACGAGCCGCCGGACCGCCGTCTGTTCGGTCGCGATGGCCTCGAGCAGGGCATCGATCTCCGTCGGCAGATAGCGCACGGCGCCGAGGACGGTGCGCTCGCGGTGCGCGGCGCGCTGCTCCGGCGGCGCCAGGGCGCGGATGCGCTCGAGCACCGGCGCGGCGACGGCGTCGGGCAGGCGCTCGTCGCCGATTTCGGCGGTTGGCAGATGCAGGGTCTCCACTGCCCGATGCTCGACCGCTGCGAGCTTCTCGTTCAGGTCCGGCAAGATCTCCGCCGCCTCGGCCTCGCTGGCCTGGGTGAGCACGACCAGGGTAAACACATCCAGCCGCGCGGCCTGGCGCAGATAGGCCATGCCGGCTTCGTCGGCGTAGGTCCTGGCGGTGGCCAGCCAGACCCAGACATCGGCGACCTCTAGCAACCGCTCGGTGATGTCGCGGTTGGCGGTCTCGACGCTGTCCACGTCGAGGGCGTCGACGATCACCAGACCGGCCGGGACGCTCTCCAGCGGCGCGGTGTGCAGGCTGGCACGTTGCGCCTCGGCGGCCAGCACACCCCGGCGCAGGACGCTGTCTAGCTCGGTCGGGCGGCCGATCACCGTCGGCACCTCGGTGGTCGGCCGGCGCGCGCTGGTCGTGGCCACGGCGCTGCCGGCCAAGGTATTGGCCAGGGTCGACTTGCCAGCGCCCGTGCCGCCAGCGACGACCACCAGCAGGGGTTCGTCCTCCCGCTCAAGGTGGCCCATCAGGCCGTCGATACGGCGCAGGAGACGCTCCCAAAGTGGGAGCCAGGGCGCGTCGCGGCGCCGGCCCGCATCACCATCGAGGGCGAGCAGTTCGTCACGCAGGGCTTGGAGCATTTGCCGGAGCGCTGGGTGCTTCATATCAAGATGATACTTAAAGTTGAAGGCGGCCCAAACGCGGTCATCCAGAGGACGTCGACCGGCCGAGCGAATCGGCCAGTGCATTGCATTCCAGGCGGTAAATCCCTGGGGAGCGCGGTGCATTCCAGGGAAGCGCCTGGCAACGACTCAGCAGGCCATCGGCCAAGTGCTCCCCTGCTCGGCGCTAATGCGCCTTGACCTCGATCCGGCGCGGCTGGAGCTCGGC
>NZ_JBKHDN010000117.1:0-8785 GCF_046541315.1 Halochromatium sp.
TCCTGCTCCTGCTCCTGTTCTGGCGCCTGCAGCTCAATGGGCTCAATCGTCTCCAGTTCCTCCTCGAAGAGCCGGTCAAGATCGACCGCTTCCTGATCGGACTCGGTCGCGTCCGGCTCCACGACGATAAAGGACTCGAAGCCGATGGGCCCGATCGCCTCCAGTCCCTGCTCGAAGCGGGCGTCCAGATCGATCGGCTGCTCGCCGGGCTCGATCCGGTCCGGCTCGGGGAGGAAAAAGGTGTCGAGGTCGATGGGTCCAATCGCCTCCAGTCCTTGCTCGAAGCGGGCGTCAAGATCGATCGGCTGCTCGCCGGGCTCAATCCGGTCCGGCTCGGGGAGGAAAAAGGTGTCGAGGTCGATGGGCCCAATCGCCTCCAGTCCTTGCTGGAAAGACCCCTCAAGGTCGATCGGCTCATCGATCATGTCGATCTTGTCGAGGATGGCGCGATCCTCCGGGTCCGCGATCAGTGGAGTTCGCAAGCCAAGTTGTCGCTCGATGGCTTCGCCGGCGCGGATGGTGAGTTCGACGCGACGGTTTTTCGCTCGTTGCTCGGGAGTGTCATTGGGCACGAGCGGGCGGGTGTCGGCATGGCCGAGGACGATAAACCGCGCCGGTTCGAGCAGCGGGTTTTCGAGCAAGACGTTGGTCACAGTCGCGGCCCGCATGGCCGAGAGGTCCCAGTTGCTTTGGAAGCGCAGGCTTCTGATCGGGACATCGTCGGTGTGACCGTCGACGGCGATGTAGCCGGGAATCTCGGTGAACTCGGTGGACAGCACTTCGAGCAGATCCCTGAACGAACTGCTGATCTGTGCCGAGCCGGAAGGGAAGCTCCCTTGTTCGTCGATCCGCAGGATGATGTCGAGCCCGTCGCGAATCACCTCGACCTTGCCGTCGGGGTCGGCCTCGCGAACGGTTTGAACCAGCTGTTCCTCAATGGCCTCGAGCCGTGTCTCGACACGGGAATCGATGTCGCCGGCGGCGAGCGTCGGGCGCTCCGGAGTGGTGCGCTGGCGGATCTCGTCGACCGGGATCGGCTGCGGGCGTCCCGGCGAGAATTGCTGGAACACCGGGCTGGTGCCCATCGGGATGACCTCCGCCGGGATTTCCCGCTGCACGCCGAAGGCCTGGCGGAGTTCGCCGGCGAGACGCTTGAAGCGCTGGGCATCGATTTCGGCGAAGGAGAGCAGCAAGATGAAGAACGTCAGCAGCAACGTCATCAGATCGGCAAAGGTCACCATCCAGCGTGGTATCTTGGGTTCCTTGCGGCCTTCGCTTGACATGGGTTCGGCTTCTTAGGCGGTGCCAGGTTCCTGGCTGGCTTCCCGCGCCTCGAGCTGCTCTTGGCGTTTCTCGCGCTGATCCTGGGGCAGATAGGTCACCAACACCTGCTCGACGACCCTTGGGTTACGGCCCTGTTGAATCGCCAGTAGGGCGTCGGTCCAGAGCGACTGTAGGCGCTCTTGTTGCAGGGTTCTCAGTTCTAGCTTTTCGGCGATCGGATTGGCGATGATCTGAGCGATCAATACGCCGTACAAGGTAGTCAGCAGGGCCACCGCCATGGCCGGGCCGATCTTGGAGGGGTCGTCCATGTTGGCGAGCATGTCGACCAGGCCGATCAGGGTGCCGACCATGCCCATCGCCGGCGCCACATCGGTGAGCAGGCTGAAGGCGCGGGCACCGGCGCGGTTGCGGTCCAGGGTCATCAGGCGCTCCTTGTCGAGCACCTCTTTCAGCATGTCCGGCGAATAGCCATCGGCCAGCATTTGCAGGCCGCGCGCGAGGAAGGTGGAGCTGGCCTCGTGATTCTCCAACGCCAGGAGTCCGCTCTTGCGCGCCATCCTCGAGACCTCGAGCATCTCGTCGATGGTGGTCATGATGTCCGGCAGGGTCGATTTGAAGGCGCGCGTCACCGCGTTCATCGCCATCCGGACCTCGGCGAAGCTCATCTGCGAGAGCACGATCATCAGACTGCCGCCGACGACGATGATGAGGCCGATCGGGTTGAGAAAGATCATCGGCGACGAGCCAAGCCCGATCGCGACCGCGACCAGGATGATCGCGCTGAGCATGCCGATAATGGTCGCCAGATCCATTGCGTGGCCTCAAGGGTGGAATGTTCGTGCCGGTTTCGGCTTCGGTTGACTCTCCGACCAGTGGGGACGATCGGACGCGCGTGCAACAGTTTGCTGACGGTCACTAAGGATACCGGATGATTCGCGTTCGTGCATGCTGGATCTTGAGCGAGCGTTCGCGGATGGCGTTGTCGTCGGCGACGGCCGTGGGTGGACGAGCGGGGGCGGGGCGGGCGGGCGCTCGCCCCGCTAGGCGTTGCCGGCGGGTGGTCCTAGCTGACCTTGATCTCGATCCGCTCGCCGGTGTCCGGGTCCGAGAGATGCACGGCGCAGGCGATGCAGGGGTCGAACGAGTGGATGGTGCGCAGGATCTCGAGCGGCTGCTTGGGGTCGTGGAGCTGGGTGTTGTCGGCGAGCGCCGCCTCGTAGGCCCCCGGCACGCCGGAGGGATCGCGCGGCCCGGCGTTCCAGGTCGAGGGCACCACGGCCTGATAGTTCTTGATCTTTTCGTCCTTGATCACGATCCAATGGCCAAGCGCGCCGCGCGGGGCCTCCATGTAGCCGGCGCCCTGGGCCTGCTTCGGCCAGCTGGAGGGCTCCCACAGCGCATCGTTGAAGGTCTGGGTATCGCCGGCGCGGATGTTGGCGATCAGTGCGTCGTACCAGGTCTGCATGGCATCGGCGACGAGCTTCGACTCCAGCGTGCGCGCGGCGGTGCGCCCGAGGGTCGAGAACAGCCCCTCGACCGGCAGCTCGAGCCGGTTGAGCGAATAATCGACCAGCTCCTTGGCCTGGGCATGGGCCGGCGCGCTGCTGTCGGCATACAGCAGCAGCATGCGCGCGAGTGGTCCAACCTCGACCGAGTGGCTGTTCCAGCGCGGGGACTTGAGCCAGGAATAGCCGTCGTCGACATCGAGTTGCCGGTACGGCGGCTTGGGGCCGCCACGCTTGTTGTAGTCGAGCCTGGTCTCCCCCTGATAGGGATGCAGACCGGCTTGCTTGCCGTCTTTGTAGTCGTACCAGGCATGGGCGATGAATTCCTGGATCTCGTTCTCGGCGTGCAGGTCGACCGGATGGATGGTGCTGAGATCGCGGTCGAGGATGGCGCCGCGCGGGAACAGGAGATCGGACAGGTCGCCACGGTCGGCATTGGAACCGCTGAAGGGCAGGTCGCCGTAGCAGAGGAAGTTGCCCAGGCCCTCGCCCTTTTGCGCCCAGTCCTTGTAGAAACCGGCGATGGCCAGGGTGTCCGGGATGTAGACCTGCTCGACGAAGGCCTGCATGGACTTGATCAGATCCTGCACCTGCGAGAGCGTCCTGGAATTGATCGCCGAGTCCGAGTTCAGGTCGATCGGCGAGCCGACGCCGCCAACGATGAAGTTCGGATGCGGGTTCTTGCCGCCGAAGATGGCGTGCAACCTGGCTGCGTCGCGCTGCCAGGCCAGGGCCTCCAGATAGTGCGCGACCGCCATCAGGTTGGCCTCGGGCGGCAGCTTGTAGGCCGGATGGCCCCAGTAGCCGTTGGCGAAGATGCCGAGCTGGCCGCCATCGACGAAGGTCTTGACCCGTTTTTGCACGTCGCTGAAATAGCCCGGCGAGGACTTGCCCCAGCTGCTGGTGCCGAGATCGGCCGCCGTCTTGGCGCTGATCTGCTGCGCCAGCTGCGAGGTCGCGACCGGGTCGGCGCTGAGCGCCGAGACCACGTCGACCCAGTCCAGCGCATGCAGATGATAGAAGTGCATCACATGGTCATGGATGAACTGGGCGCCGATCATCAGGTTGCGGATCAGCTGCGCATTGGGCGGGATCGGATAGTTCAGCGCATCCTCCACCGAGCGCACCGAGGCGATCCCGTGCACCAGGGTGCAAACGCCGCAGATGCGCTGCGCATAGGCCCAGGCATCGCGCGGATCGCGCCCGCGCAGGATGATCTCCAGCCCGCGCACCATGGTGCCGGACGAGTAGGCCTTGGCAATGTCCTGACCGTTCATCTCCGCCTCGATGCGCAGATGGCCCTCGATGCGGGTGATGGGGTCGACGACGACGCGCTCGCTCATGATTCTTCAGCCTTCTCTTTCTCGACCTCGTTCTCGACCAGATGATCGGCGATCATCTCGGTCAGTCCGACCACGGGGATGTCCATGTTGAACTCCTCCAGGCCTTCCTCGAGCTGGGTGCGGCAGGTCGCGCACATGGTCACCATGCGCTCCGGCTCGATCTCCTCGATCTGTGCCTTCTTGCGCTTGAACGCGGCCATCTTCAGCCCTTCGGCGCGCTCGTTGGAGCTGACGCCACCACCGGCGCCGCAGCACCATTGGAATTCGCCGTGCTCCTTGAGATCGACGAAGTCGTCGGCGACCAGATCCATCAGGCTGCGCTGCTGTTGGACCACGCCGCTCTTGCGCGCCAGGTTGCAGGGATCGTGCATCGACAGGCGATCCATCTCCTTGCCCTCGGTCCTGATGCGGCCGTCGGCGCGCAGTTGATCGAGCACCTCGATGATGTGGTAGACCTTGAACGGATAGGCGCGCTGGATCGCGTTCGGCCCCTCCCAGCGGATGGCGGTGTAGGCGTGGCCGCACTCGGGGCTGATGACGTTCTTGACCTGGAGCTGCTCGGCGGCATCGACGACGCGCTGCACCAGCTGGGCGGCGATGTCCTTGGAGCCGATCTGGATGCCGGCGTTGGTGGCCTCGAAGCAGGTCTTGCTCAGGGTCCAGCTGACCCCGGCATGGTCGAAGATCTTGGTCAGGGCTTCCAGGTACTCGGGAAAGTTGATGATCTCCATCGAGGAGAGCAGCACCAGATAGTCGGCGCCCTGCTGGTCGATCGGGACCGGGAGTCCGGTGGCGGTCTCGACATGCTTGATCTGCACCTCGAGCGTCTTCCATTGCAGGCCCATCGGGCTGCCGGTATTGACCGCCCGCACCGAGGCGGCGACCAGCCCCTCGGGCGCATGGCCGGAGGCGACCATGCCCTCGCGCGCCTTGCGGATCATGTAATGGATGTCGTTGCCGACCGGGCACACCATCGAACAGCGCCCGCACATGCTGCAGGAGTCATAGAGCAGCGGCTCCCATTCCGCGAGCATCGCGTCGGTGAACAGCGGCTTGGGTTCGCGCCCGAGCTTGGCGTCGATGCGGTCCTTGACGGTCTTCTTGAGCTTGCCCCAGAGGGTGAATTCTTGCTCCCAGAGCAACCGCATCGGCTCCAGCTTATGGATCGGCGTGTACTTCGGGTCGCCGGTCTCGACGAAGAACGGGCAGGCCTGGGCGCAGAGGCCGCAATGCACGCAGCTCGAGAAGAAGGCCGCGACCGGCGCGTCGATCTCCTCGCGCCAGGCATTGAGCCCACGTTCGAGGGAGAAGCTGTTGGCGGCATCGGTCATGACTGGATCCCCTTGCGGCCGAAGATGGCGCCGTTGTAGTAACGCGCGACGAAGGCGGTGAAGATGTGCGTGAGCTTGGTGAAGGGCAGCACGATCAGGAAGATCTCGGCGCTCAGGATGTGCAGGCCCAAGGCCAACGGATAGGGATCGATCAGTCGGTGGTAGGCCAGGTAGCCGGTCAGCACCGGCAAGAAGGTCACCAGCCAGATCAGATAGTCCTCGCCTGTGCTCAGGAAGCGCTTGACCGGATGCCTGAGGCGATGGATCAACACGGCGACCAGGCCGAGCAGGGTGATTGCGGTGACCGCGTCCACCATCGGGTTCGGCAGCCCGGGCCAGCTGAGGCCGAGGGTACTTTCGAGCAGCTCGATGTGGGGAATGAACAGCAGGAGGGCGACGAGGAAGCCGACATGCCAGAGGGTGCCGACGAGGACATCGAAGGTCGAGCGCTTGAAGGTGCCGGGATCGGGGTTGAAGCGCCGGTAGACGGTCTTGAGCCCGGGCAGGATCTCGTTGCCGCGCGCCGCCGCGTAGTTGTGGGCGCGGCCGAGGGCAAGGATCTCGAACAATCGCACCAGGATGCCGAGCGCGAAGATGGCGATGGCCAGGCTGAACATCGGACCCTTGATCAGGAGGAGGAAATCCATCGAGGTCATCACAGCTTCTCCTCTAATTGATCGGCGGTGATCCGGTCGTGGTGCTCGACGGCCTGCTTGCCCTGGTTCCGGCTCATCCAGCCCGCGCCGACACCGACCGCGGCGCCGACCGCGCCGGCGGTCAGGAGCGCGCCGCCCGGATCCCCGGTGGGCACCGACAGCGCCTTGTAGAAGCCGCCGGCATCCCAGAAGTCGGGCTCGGAGCAGCCCAGGCAAGGATAGCCGGCCTGGATCGGCCAACTGGTGCCGCCGTTCCATTTCATGGTCGCGCAGGCGTTGTAGGTCATCGGTCCCTTGCAGCCGAGCCGGTACAGGCACCAGCCGGCCTTGGCGCCTTCGTCGTCGAAGGTCTCGGCGAACTTGCCCTTGTCATAGAACGGGCGCCGATAGCAGCGATCATGGATCGACTGGCCGAAGAAGGCGCGCGGGCGACCGTATTCGTCGAGTGTGGGGAGGGTGCCGAAGGTGAGGAACTGCGCCAGCACGCCGGTGATGACCATCGGCACCGGCGGACAGCCGGAGACATTGATCACGGGTTTATCCTTGACCAGGTCTTGCACCGAGACCGCGCCGGTCGGGTTCGGCGCGGCCTTGGGCAGGCCGCCGAAGGTGGCACAGGTGCCGACCGCGACCACGGCGGCGGCGTCCTCGATGGTCTCCATCAGCATCTGGTAGTTGCTGATGCCGGCGATGGTGGAGTAACCGGGATTGGCCTTGGGGCCGGGCAGCGAGCCGTCGACGACCACCAGGTACTCGCCGGCGTTCAGTTCCATCGCCTGCTCGCGCGCATGCTCGGCGGCATCGCCAGCGGCGGCCTGTAATGTATGGTGATAGTCGAGCGAGATGACATCGAAGATCAGGTTCTCGAGGGTCGGCGAGGCGCTGCGAGTGAGGGATTCGGTGCAGCCGGTGCATTCCTGGAACGAGAGCCAGATCACCGATGGCCGGCGCGCCTGTTCGAGCGCTTGCGCAATCGCCGGCGCCATGCTCGGCGGCAAGGCCATCATCGATGCCGTCGCGGCACAGAATTTGAGGAATCCACGGCGTGACACCCCGTGCTGGCGCAGGCTCTCGCCCAAGGTCTTCGATGTGGCCATCGTTTCTCCTGCCATTGCTGGAAACTCAGCCGCTGGACACTCAGCGGTCAGTGGCGGGACTCAGCCGCCGGATCGGTCGCGGTTGCCGACGCCAGCGCGGCGTCCAAGGCGGCCAATGAATCGATGATGTCGGCGCGCTGGGTGCGCAAGAGTCGGGGGATCTCGTCGACCTCGATCTGCAGCGCGATGCGCTCGCCGTCGACATTGGCGTAATCGAGCACCCAAACCCCGGCAAAGCGGGTCTCCCAGACGCGAGTCGGCCCCAGGGCATCCACCTTGGCCTCGACCTCGCCTTGCCCGAGAAGCGTCATCAGTCGCTCTTCATCGCCCGGGCCGAATGGCATCGCGGCCAAATCGATGCGGGTCGGCTCGCCCTGCTCGGCGAGCCGCTCGAGCGCATGGCGGATCTCGTGCAGGATCGGCACTGCATTGCCGAATTGCTGGGACCCGGCATCGGGCTGCGCGATGCGAATTGGAATATCGGCGAACTCCGCCATCCAGCTAACCTCCATCGGTTATTGGTTATGTTAGACATTGCTTATCCAGCCGTGTTTGACCTAAAACACGCTTTGTCGCGACCGCGTCAATGCCCCTTGGCATCCGGACTGAGCGCCGACGGGTGCGTCTCGACGCCCTGCGTGTCGCAGCGATCGGCTTGTTGTCCCGATCGGGTGCTCGCTTGGCCGCGCCAGCGCCGCAACAAGGCCTGGATCTGGCTGATCGCCTCCGGCACCGCCGCGGCCACCGGGGGGGTGAGCTGATCGCCCCAGTCGACCTGTTGGGGCTCGATGCCGATCAAGGCGCGTTGGGCGGGGAGGCTGTCGGTCAAGCGGGCGATATCGAACAGGTCGGCGAGACTGACCTCGTGCACGCTCTTGGCGTGCTGGCTGAGTTGGCGATCCATGGCCGCGCCCTCGAACAGCCGCACGCTGCCGGGCGGGTCGCCCATCGCGGCGGCGTCGACGACGATCAGGCGCGCGGCATCGCCGATCGGCCCGGCGAGGGTGAAGCTCAGGGTGCCGCCATCGTAGAGCCGAAGGTCGGGATCGGCGGCGGCGATAGGCGCCAACGCGTGCAGCACGGCGGCGCCGACCGCCTCGTCGCTGAGCAGGATGTTGCCGAGACCAAGGATCAGGGTGCCGGTGCCGGGCATGGCGGTGCCTCTGCTGAGTGAGTCAAGGTGAGTCGGGAGGGTGCCCTGCGGTCACCGGTAACGGCGGGGCATGCACGGGCGCATCGGCCGGCGGATTGATGTCGGCCGCTTGCGATGGGGCAGGCCCGCGGCTTAGCCTCGCGCATTGGCATCCTCATGACGGAGACGCGGCCCATGTGCATGGGTATCCCAATGCAGATACGCGAGATCAACGGCCTTGGCGCGCGCTGCGCGGCCAAGGGGGTCGAGCGCGAGGTGAGCCTGTTGATGCTCGACCCGGACGAGCTGGCGGTCGGGGATTTCGTCGTCGTCCACCTCGGCCACGCGATCGAGCGGATTTCCGCCGAGCGCGCGGCGGATGCCTGGTCGGTCTATGACGAGATCCTGGCCGCCGAGGCACAGCCGCCGGGCTGAGC
>NZ_JBKHDN010000118.1:0-8677 GCF_046541315.1 Halochromatium sp.
GGCTGCTCGCCGAAGACGATGCGCCCGCCCTTGGGGCCGGCCTCGATCTTTTTGATGCCGTAGGGTTGGACCTTGAGCTTCAATTCGGTGATCGCGAACAGCGCCTTGGTTGGCTCCGGCAGCAGGCCGAAGCGATCGATCATCTCGACCTGGAGATCCTTCAGCTCGGCGCGGTCGGCGGCGCTGGCGATGCGCTTGTAGGTGACCAGCCGGGTATGCACGTCGGGCAGGTAGTCGTCCGGCAGCAGCGCGGGCAGGCCCAGGTCGATCTCGGCGCCGTGATCGAGCGGGCGGTCCAGCTCCGGGGTCTTGCCGGATTTCAGCGCCTCGACCGCGCGCTCGAGCAGGTCCATGTAGAGGGTGAAGCCGATCTCGTGGATCTGGCCCGATTGCTCCTCGCCCAAGAGTTCACCGGCACCGCGGATCTCCAGATCGTGCGTCGCCAGCGTGAAGCCGGCGCCGAGGTCCTCCAACGACTCGATCGCCTCCAGCCGCTTCTTCGCGTCGGCGGTCATGCTCTTCGGCGGCGGCGTGATCAGATAGGCATAAGCCCGATGGTGCGAGCGCCCGACCCGTCCGCGCAGCTGATGCAGCTGCGCCAGGCCCAGCTTGTCGGCGCGATGGATGACGATGGTGTTGGCGCTCGGCACGTCGATGCCGGATTCGACGATGGTGGTGCAGACCAGCAGGTTGAAGCGGCGATGGTAGAAGTCGCGCATCACCCGCTCCAACTCCTTCTCGCGCATCTGCCCGTGGGCGACCTCGACCCGCGCCTCCGGCACCAGGGCTTCCAGTTTCTGCGCCATGTTTTCGATGGTCTCGACCTCGTTGTGCAGGAAGTAGACCTGGCCGCCGCGGTTGATCTCGCGCTGGCAGGCCTCGCGGATCAGCGCGTCGTTCCAGGTCGAGACGAAGGTCTTGATCGGATGGCGCTCGACCGGCGGCGTGGCGATGATGCTGAGATCGCGCATCCCGGCCATCGCCATGTTCAGCGTGCGCGGGATCGGCGTCGCCGTCAGCGTGAGCACATCGACCTCGGCGCGCAGGTTCTTCAGCTGCTCCTTGTGCCGGACGCCGAACCGATGCTCCTCGTCGATGATCGCCAGCCCCAGGTTCTTGAACTTGACCGAGGCTTGCAGCAGCTTGTGCGTGCCGACGACGATGTCGACGGTGCCGGCGGCGAGCCCATCGATCACGCCCTTGACCTCCTTGGCGCTCTTGAAGCGCGACAGGCTCTCGACCTTGATCGGCCAGTCGGCGAAGCGGTCGGAGAGGTTCTGGAAGTGCTGCTGGGCGAGCAGGGTGGTCGGCACCAGCAGCGCGACCTGCTTGCCGGCATTGACGGCGACGAAGGCGGCGCGCATCGCCACCTCGGTCTTGCCGAAGCCGACATCGCCGCAGACCACGCGGTCCATCGGCTTGGGGTCGGCCATGTCGCTGAGGATGGCCTCGATCGCGCGCTGCTGATCGGGCGTTTCCTCGAAGGCGAAGGCGGTGGCGAAGGCGTCGTACTCCGGCCCTGGGGTCGGGAACGACACGCCTTGGCGGGCGGCGCGGCGGGCATAGATGTCGAGCAGCTCGGCGGCGACGTCGTGGACCTTCTCGGCGGCCTTGCGCTTGGCGCGCTCCCACTGATCGCTGCCGAGCCGGTGCAGCGGGGCATGCTCGGGCTCGGCACCGGTGTAGCGCGAGATCAGATGCAACGAGCTGACCGGCACATAGAGCTTGTCGCCCTTGGCATATTCCAGCGCGAGGAACTCGGCCGCGGTGCCGCCGACAGCGATGGTCTGTAGCCCGAGGAAGCGACCGACGCCGTGTTCCTCGTGCACCACCGGGGCGCCCTCGACCAGCTCGGTGAGATTGCGCACCACCGCCTCGCCGTCGCGCTCGCGGACCTTGTGCCGGCGCTCCTGGCGCACGCGCTCGCCATAGAGCTGGGTCTCGGTGAGCAGCGCCAGCGCGGGCCGATCGGCGCTGGCCGGCAGCAGTAGCGGCTCCTCCAGCGGCGCGACGGTCACCGCGAGCGAGGCGGTGCCGGCGAGGAAATCGAGCCAGCCCGCCACGGGCTTCGGCTGGATGCCGAAGCCGCGCAGGTTGTCGAGCAACATCTCGCGGCGGCCGGTGCTCTCGGCGACGAAGAGGACGCGTCGGGGCGGGGTTGCCGGCGACTTGGGCGTCTCGTTCAGAAACGCCTTCAACGCCGCGGCGGGCTCAGCCGCGCGGGCCTGGATCGCCAGCGCCGGCGGTCGCCCGGTGGCGAAGTGGCAGACCTGGGCAAAGCCCTTGCGCCGCTCGGCCCATTCGGCGCTTTGCCAGCGCACCCCGGGCAGCGCGTTGAGCTGGCCGGCAAGTTCGTCCGGGGTCAGATAAAGGCGCTGGGGCGGTAGCAGCGGGCGCTCGATATCGTGGCGGCGCTGCTCGTAGCGGGTGCCGATGTCGGTGAAGCGCGCCTCGGCGGCGGCGCGCGCGCCTTCCGGCTCGACCAGCAGCGCGCCGGTGGGCAGATAGTCGAACAGGGTTGCGGTCTGCTCGAAGAACAGCGGCAGGTAGTATTCGAGCCCGCCCGGCGCGCGGCCCTCGGAGACCTCGCGGTAGATCAGGCTGGCCTTGGGATCGGCGTCGATACTCGCGCGCCAGCGCTGGCGGAAGCCGGCGATCGCCTCCTCGGTGAACGGATACTCGCGCGCCGGCAGCAGGCGCACCCGGTCGAGCTTGGCGAGCGAGCGCTGGCTGTCGGGATCGAAGGTGCGGATCGACTCGACCTCGTCATCGAACAGGTCGATGCGCAACGGCTCGCGGACGCCCATCGGGAAGATGTCGAGCAGCGCGCCGCGCACCGCGAACTCGCCATGGGTGATGACCTGCGAGACGCACTGATAGCCGGCGTGCGTGAGCCGCTCGCGGGTGCGTTCGAGATCCAGCCGGTCGCCGGTGCTGAGCACCAGCGACTGAGCGTCGACGTAATCCGGCGGCGGCAGCCGTTGCATGAGGGTGCCGACCGGCACCACTAGCACGCCGCGCTTGAGCTGCGGCAGCCGGTGCAGCGTCAGCAGTCGCTCGGAGACCAGCTCCGGCAGCGGCGAGAACACGTCGTAGGGCAGGGTCTCCCAGTCCGGGAAGCCGAGCACCGGGACGGCCGGAGCGAGATCGGTGCCGGGCTTGTCTGCGCCTGTGTCGACCGCGCTGGCCTCCTCGTGCTCGCCGAGGAAGAAGCGCAGGGCCTCGCTCAGCTGAACCGCCGCCGGCATATCCGCGACCACGCAGAGCAGCGGCGCCCGCGCCTTGCGCGCGGCCTCGGCGATGGCGAGCGCGGGCGCGGCGCCGTAGAGCCGCCCCCAGAGCAGGCGTTCGCCGTGGCGCTGCGGCAACGGCGGCGACAGGGGGGAAGCGCCCGCAACCTCATCAGCGAGATGGGCGGCGGGCGCCTGAGGCGCGGTCGGGTGGCGATCGGTGGATGCTTGGGGCACGGCAACAACGAGGTCTGGGATTGGGGTTGGCTTCGAGAACGCGGCGAAGGCTGGTCAATCTTCGCATAGGCGCCATGCGGGCGCAGCCGATCGATGGCGATGGGGTCACATCCAAGGCTATCGATGCCCGTCAAGGACGCGCGCAAACAGACGCTGCGGATGTTGCTGGAACGGCTTAAACTAAATCACCCGTTTTGCCGAACTGCTCAGGGACGATGCGCAGAAGACCCCTCTCGATGGCTACTCGAATTGATGATGTTGACGACCGCGTCACCGACGGCCCGATCATGAGCGTGCTGCCCGAACCCTCCTCGCGGGGCTCGGACTTGCCGTTCCCGGTGCATCCGCTGCGCGAGGTGGTCACCGACGAACTGCACGCGCGCACCTTCGACCTGATGCAGGCGCCGGTGCGGGTGGCGCATCTGGCCTACCTCTGCGGCGAGCGTGGCAGCGGACGCCAGCAGCAGTATCTGGCGCGGCTGCTGGCGCACTTCGGCGTGCAATTACCGCCCACTGTGGGCTTGCAGTTCGCGACGGATCTTGGCCGCGGGCTCTGGTTGCGCTGGGAACGGCATACCGAATTCGTCACCTATACCCTGAGTCGACAGGGCGCCTTCGCCGAGCCCTTCGGCGCGGATCTGCTGGACTTGCTGCCGCAGGTCTGGCTGCGCAACCTGCCGGGGCAGGTAGTCACCGCGGTGCAGCTGGCGTTGGAGTCGAGCGAGATGCCCGAGCGCACCCTCGATGAGCTGGTCGCGCTGTTCGGCGGTCACCCGGTCATCGGCGCCGAGGTGTCTGGCGGCGCTGGTGTGGTCTGGTCGGACCTGCGCATTCATGCCGATGGCTTTGGGCATATCCTGCTGCGCGATATCGGCCTCTCGGAGGGACAGGCGGGGCGTTTGATCAAGCGCGTGCTCGAGATCAATGCCTACCGGGCCATGGCGCTGTTGGGTCTGCCGGCCGCGCGTCAGGCGGCATTGTTGCTGAGCGACGCCGAGCAGCGTCTGGCCGGGGTGGCCGCGCGCATGGCGGGCGGCAAGCACGATGAGGCGCGCAATGGAACGGGCAATGAACCGGGCGACGGGGCGAGCGATGAGACCGGCGTCGCCAACGCCGAGCCGGCGCATCATGGGGATCTGACGGGGGATCTGCCGGGGGCCCTCCCGCCGGAACGCGAATTGCTTTCGGAACTCACCGTGCTCGCGGCCGAGATCGAATCGATCGCGGCCGAGAACGCCACCCGCTTCGATGCCTCGCAGGCCTATTATCAGGTGGTGCGACAGCGGCTCGAGCAATTGCGCGAGAGGCGCATCAAGGGCGTGCAGACCCTGAGCGAGTTCCTCGACGTGCGTTTGGCGCCGGCGATCGCCACCTGCACCGCAACCGCTCAGCGTCAGCAACACCTCGCCGAGCGCGCGGCGCGCCTGACCGCCCTGCTGCGCGCACGCGTCGAGGTCGAGCTGCAAGAGCAGAACCGCAGCCTGTTGGATTCGATGGATCGGCGCGCGAAGCTACAGTTGCGCCTGCAAGAGACGGTCGAAGGGCTGTCGGTGGTGGCCATCGGCTACTACGGGGTGGGGCTGATCGGCTACCTGCTGAAGGGCTTCGAGGCCGGCGGTTGGTGGTCGCTGAACGCAACCCTGGCCATTGGCATGGCGGTGCCGTTGGTGGTGGGCGCGTCTTGGCTGGGGCTTCGCCACACCAAGCGGCGCTTGCGTCGGGACGCCGAGCATGCGCACGCGGATTCCGCCGACGGCCGGCCTTAGTCGCGTCCCGCCAGTCGATCACCCCATGCGCTCGGGTCAGCTGCGTGGGCTATAGTGACGCTTGAGCCAGGTGGTGAGGCCTTCGAGGCCGGGAAAGAAGACGCGCTCGGTGATATTGGATTGGTCGAGCTTGTCCCTGATCTCCCACTTGAGTTCGGCGGGGATGATGATGCGGCGCCAGATCCGGGGGTAGTCCGCAAGCCAGCGATCCATCGAGAGGGTCGGGTCCGAACTCAGGGAGAAGAAGGCAAACTGATTGACGATGCGATCGTCGATCGACGGTGGCTCGAAGAAGAGCGTGAAGGGGGTATCCGAGAGCCGGTCGAACGCCGCCAGGGAGCCGACGGCCTCGCTGAGCATCTCGACCGTGAACACATTGGCGCCTTCGAGGTCGAGCTGGGTGCGCAGCAGTTCCGGGGCCATGCGATGGGTGTCGATATAGTTGACGCCCCAGATGGCGCCATCGCGGTGGATCTTGTCGACATGCGCGGTCGCGAAGTGCAGCGCCGCGAAGGGCGAATAGGTCCAGTCCATCAGCCGCGTCGGCAGCCCATAGTGCTGGGCGACCGAGAGCCAATGCCAAACCGAGTCGCGCTCGACCACGCGCCGATGGGCATACTTGCGGAAATTGCGCAGCAGGTGGCGTTCGAGCAGCGCGTAGTTGCCGCCGAGACGCATCAAGGTCGTCTCCAGCGGGTACTCGGCATCGGAGAGGCCGCGATAGGCGTAGCGGGAGCGGAAACGGCCGATCTCGGGCACCCAGGACTCGGCGAACAGGAGTTCTTGGATCTCGCTCCAGGAACCGACCCTGACCGAATCATGGCAGTTGGGGCTGAGGACGGACTGCTGGGTCGCCGCCGGTCGGCAAGCGGAAGGCATCGACTGGGATCCCGGATCGCTCATGCGGATGGGCCACCGAGCCAGTCGGCGCCATCGACGAGAGCGATGGCGATTCCGGTCGCTTTAGGCATCCGGCGACTCGTTGAGCGCGACCGGCATTGGGGTCACCTGCCAGATGCGCTCGGCATAGTCGGCGATCGACCGATCGGACGAGAACCGACCCATGCGGGTGGTGGTGAGGATCGACATCCGATCCCAGTGATGCGGGTCTTTGTAGGCATGGTCGATCTCTTGCTGGCGCTCGCGATAGTCGTGAAAGTCGGCGAGCACCATGAACGGGTCGTGATGGATCAGGTTCTCGGTCAGCGGGCGGAATAATTCGCTGTCGCCGTGCGAGAACAGCCCGGAGCTGATCAGGTCGATGGCCGAGCGTAACCTCTCATCCTGCTGGTAGTGTTCCCAGGGTCGATAGCCGGCGGCCTGTTGTTGCTGGGCCTCGGCTGCGGTCATGCCGAAGAGGAAGAAGTTGTCGTGGCCGACCTCGTCGCGAATCTCGATGTTGGCCCCATCGAGGGTGCCGAGGGTGAGCGCGCCGTTCATCGAGAACTTCATGTTGCCGGTGCCGGAGGCCTCCTTGCCGGCGAGCGAGATCTGCTCGGAGAGATCGGCGGCCGGATACAGCCGTTGGCCGTTCTTGACGTTGAAATCGGGCATGAACAGGACGCGCAACGTGCCGTTGACCTGCGGGTCGGCGTTGACCACCGCGCCGACGGCATTGATCAGCTTGATGATCAGCTTGGCCATGAAGTAGCCGGGCGCGGCCTTGCCGCCGAAGATGAAGGTGCGCGGGGTCAGCTCGATGTTCGGGTTTTGCTTGATCTGCTCGTAGAGCCAGACGATGTGCAGCAGGTTCAGGTGCTGGCGCTTGTATTCATGGATGCGCTTGGCCTGGACGTCGAACAGGGTCTCGGGGTCCGGCGCGAAGCCGGTGCGCTCGCCGAGCCAGTTCGAGAGCTTGCGCTTGGCGTCGGTCTTGATCTTGCGCCAGCGCTGTTGCAGGGCGTGGTCCTCGGCATGCGGCTCGAGCTGGCGGAGGCAGTGCAGATCGCGCACCCACTGATCGTTGCCGCAGGTCTCGCTGATCAGGTCCGCCAATTCCGGGTTGCTGGCGGCGATGAAGCGGCGCGGCGTGACGCCATTGGTGACGTTATGGAAGCGCTCCGGCCAGAGGTCGTTGAAATCCTTCATCACCGTGCTCTTGAGCAGCTCGGAGTGCAATTCGGCGACGCCGTTGATGGCCCGGCTGCCGACCGCGGCGAGATGCGCCATGCGCACCTTGCGGCCACCGGCCTCGTCGATCAGCGACATGCGCGCGACCCGACCCTCGTCGCCGAAGAAGCGCACGCGAACCTCGTCGAGGAAGCGCCGGTTGATCTCGTAGATGATCTCCAGATGGCGCGGCAGCAGGCGCTCGAACAGCTCGACCGGCCAGGTCTCGAGCGCCTCCGGGAGCAGGGTGTGGTTGGTGAAGTGACAGCTCTCGCGAGTGATCGTCCAGGCCTGGTCCCAGGTCATCAGGTGATCGTCCATCAGCAGCCGCATCAGCTCGGCGATCGCCAGCGACGGATGGGTATCGTTGAGCTGGATGGCATATTTTTGCTGGAAGCGCTCGAGGGTGCCGGCATTGTTCAGCTCCAGCCGGATCATGTCCTGCAGCGAGCAGGAGACGAAGAAGAACTGCTGCTTGAGACGCAATTCCTTGCCCGCCTCCGGCTCGTCGTTCGGATAGAGCACCTTGGAGATGGTCTCGGCCTCGATCTTGGCGTGCACGGCGCCATAGTAGTCGCCGACGTTGAAGGCGCCGAAGTTGAACGATTCCGGTGCCTCCGAGCGCCACAGCCGCAACAGGTTCACGTTGTCGACGCCATAGCCCATGATCGGGGTGTCGTGGGCGACGCCATTGACCAGCAGGTCGGGCCGCCAGCGTTGGCGCATCACGCCATGCTCGTCGGTGTATTGCTCGCTGTAGCCGCCGAAGCCGACCGGGAACGCGAGCTTCGGGCGCATGATCTCCCAGGGGTTGCCGTTACGCAGCCAGGTATCGCCCTTCTCGACCTGCCAGCCATCGACGATGACCTGGTCGAAGATGCCGAACTCGTAGCGAATCCCATAGCCGATGGCCGGAATCTGGGTCGTCGCGAGCGAGTCCATGTAACAGGCCGCGAGCCGGCCGAGGCCGCCATTGCCGAGGCCCGGTTCCTCCTCGCTCTCGATGATGCGCTCGAAATCCAGCCCAAGCGCCTCGCCGGCCTCGTGCAACACCTCGGTGATGCCGAGGTTGATCATGTTATTGGCCAGCTGCGGCCCGAGCAGGAACTCGGCCGAGAGATAGCAGACCGTGCGCGCGCTGCTCTCCTTGTACAGGCGCGAGGAGCGAATCCAGCGCTCGAGCAGTCGGTCGCGCACCGTGTAGGCTGCGGCCTGATAGAGGTCGTCGTCGGTCGCCACCTCGCGGAAGCGACCGCGCAGATAGAAGAGATTGTCGAGGAAGGCGCGCTTGAGTGCCTCCTTGGAGAGACCGGTGCGGATGTGTTCATTGTCCAG
>NZ_JBKHDN010000119.1:0-8667 GCF_046541315.1 Halochromatium sp.
GGATGCATCGAGCCAGCTCCCGCCTGATAAGGCGGCGTTCGATCCTCCATCGACGCGGTCTCGCCCTGCGCGGGACGCCCGTCGGCGGAATGCTGTTGCCCTGCTTCGCCAGCGGAGGCTGACCGATCACGGGCTTGCGGCGCACCGCTTGGCCCGCTCGGGCCATGCTCGGCTTCGCTCATCGTCTTCTCCTAATCCTGACCAGCGCGTCTATGATCTCGGCTTATTGAATCGACATGATAACCGCTCACATTTTTTTTCGCCAATCGAACGCACGCTTTTCCGGACCGCTCAGCGCGCCACCGCCAAGCCCGCGTTCGACGCCATGCCAGCGGGTCGCAAGGTCGCTTGCGCGCCCGCCTCCTGCGGCGGCAGCACCCAGAGCAGCAGCGCCAACATCAGCGCGACGATGAGCACTGGCGGCACCAATCCGACCACCCCGTACCCCGGATACAAAGCGCGCACAGCGCGAACACCGCACGCACCGATCCGGGCAAGCCCATCTGCACGCCAGGCGCGAGTGCCATCGTCATGGGGCGAATCATGCTTCAACTCTTGCATCGCGAATCTCCCACGTTGGGTTGAGATCTTCAAGCGTCCTGGATCAAGCCGCGGGCTGTTGGTTCAGACCACGCGGCTCGGGCTCGGCGTGCGCTCGCCGCCCAGGCTGACCGGTCCCTGCAACGCCTGCCGATGCGGCTGCTCGACCAGCGCCGTCAGCGCCTCGGCAAAGGCGCCGACGCTGGAGCGCGGCACGAGCACGCAAGGCGTGCCCATCCGCTTGCAGAAGCGCTTGGTGCGTGAGTAGGCGTTGTGGCTGACGGCGTCGGCTGGACAGATCACCGCATCGGCGCTGGCGAGCGCCGCTTGCAGACGCTGCTGGCTGTCCTCGAGTCCGCCGTCGTGGCGGATCATCTCGCCATTGCAGCGCTGTACTAGATCGCGGTAGCGCGGCGCCAGATCGCTGCGACCGCCGACACAGAGGATGCGACGCCCCGCCAGATCCAAGCCCAAGGCGCCGTCACGACCCTCGCGATAGGTGTCGCACTCTTGCTCCATACAGCCGGCGGCCTCATCGTCGATCCCGACAAGGCGCTCGAGGGCCTCGCAAGCGCGCCGCTGTTCGTTCAAGCAGGCGGTGATCTCGACGACCTCGGCTTCAGCCGCGCCCAGCGCCGTCTCCAACGCGTTCGCACGCAGCTCGGCATCGGCCAAGCGCCGGCCTTGCCGCTCATTGTCGCTCTCCAGCTCCGCGACCCGCGCCCGCAAGGCTTGCAGCTCATGACCCTCGGCCAGCGCGTGGAGGCGCTCGCGCATCTCTTCATAGGCCCGCTCGATGCCCTCCTGGTGCGCGACCCGTTCGCGCAAGTGTTCGATCTCGCCGAGCTTCGCCTGCATCCGCCGCGCCTGCCGCTTCGACTCGGCCTCGGTCTCCTTGCGCACGCGCGCGAGATCCTTGCGCGCCTTCGCCAGCGCGGCCAGATCGGCGCTCAGCCCAGCGCCGATCTGGTGCGAAAGCATGTGCACATCCTCATAGGCGCGCGAGCGCACGGAGACATCGGCGAGCCCATGCGTCATCACCGCCCAGAACGCGCCCTGCACCTCGCCTTCGGCCAGCGCCTGTTGCCACAGTTCGAGCAGCGCGGCGGACGATTTGGCCGCCGTGAAGCGTTTCACGCTGCGCGCGTAGCGGCGCTCCAGCTCCTTCTGCAGCGCGATCGAGAGCGCGTTTTTCTCTTCGGCGGCGGCGACGAAGCTGACATGGACCTCGAAGTCGCTCGGCGCCTCTTTGAGCAGCGTCGCGCCGACCTTGCGCGCGAGGCGGCGCAGATCATCGACCTCGAGACAGGTGCCAATGATCGGGCAGTGGTACTTATGCCACAGTTCCCACAGTCGCTTGCGGCCCTTGGTCTGCTCGAACTCCTTGAGATCGAGCGGTGGGGCCAATGCGGCGACTCCAGCGTCGGCGCTGGCCGGCGCGGACCCCGCGATCAGCGGGTCAAGCCCTGAACTCAATCGTTGACATTGTTGACACATGGCGGCGGCACTCAGCTGGTCAAGGCGTTCATCAACGTGGTCCAGAGCCGCGCCTCGTCCCGGCAAAACCGGTGGCGACCCTGGTAGCCATCCTGTTGCAGGCGCCCCTGGGGGCTAAACCGGGGACTGGCTGCCGGACCAGTGTCCATGCCGCCGGCGCAGTCGCCCGGCGCGGCAGCGGAGGCGATGACCGCCATGGCGCGCCCGTCCTCGTCGTAGAGCCGCAGCGAGCGTCCATCGTGCTCGCCCGCATGCCCGCCGACCACCCAAGCGCTGTCGATCGCGCGCACATCGAGTTCCAGACGCGCCTCGTCACCGCGCAGGGAGAGCTGCCCATCGAGATAGGCATGGGCATAGAACTGCTGGATCGAACGGCTGACCCAACCGCCACTGCCGCTGATCAATACCAACGGATGCACCTGATCGACGAGCGTCTCGAGCACGCAAGGCACCAGCGCCGGATCCACTGCGATCGCCCCCTCATCGCCGTCGCCATCGTCATCAGCATGCGCGGCCACCGGTCTGGCCGGCCGGGGATTCAGGCTCAGGCGCCCGCTCAGCTCGGCCACATCGCGGAACCCCAGGCCCGGACATCCCGGTTCCGGCTCAAGGGCCTGGCAATCGCGTTGCAGGCGGTGGATGGCATGATGCTCGAGGGCGGCGATCCGGGGCCCTTCATACCGATGCGGGGCTGGCGTCACGCGCTGGCCATAGGCGCCAAGACTGCACAGGAGCAAGCGCAGTGGCAGCGGATGAGCGCCAGCCTCCAACTGAACGCTCACCAGTGGCTGCTCACTGCGATCCTCGATCGTCAAGCCCTGTTCATCGTTGACGCCATACAGCGCATGGCACTGATCAAGCAGGAGCCGGACTTGATACCCGGGCGTGTCGAGATAGCCCAGCACGCCATGCACACGCAGCCCGTTGAGCGGGCGCCGCTGCGCGCTGCGCACCCCCGGCTGTTCGGTCTCGATCCAAACGCGTCCGAGCAGCGCGAGATCGGCCAACAGATCCGGCCAATGGCCAAGGTAGCGCACCTGCCCAGGGTCCCCACGTCGCGCCCGGCTGGCAACCGGTCGCGCTCTGCCATCGGCTGCCGTCGGAGACCGAGCGGCGTCGGCGAGCCCGGAGCTGAAGTCGGATACAAAAGGCCTCACCATCAGAGGGCTCCTGCTGGAATCCGCCCAGCGCCCTGGCTCACATGTCCAACGCCCTGGCCGGCGGAACTGGCCGAACCCGCGCCGATCGCCGCCAGTCCGCGCCAGTGGCGCGCACCACGACAATAGGCCGCGCGCTCGTCAAGCTCGGCCGCAAGCTGCGGATGCAAGGACAGCGCCTGAAAATGACGCACCACCGTCTCCGCCACGGCCGCCGCCCCCTGCTTGGCCGAGGCCCGGATCAGGCCTGCGAGACGCGCCTTGAGCTGCTCGGGCGGCAGATGCAGCGGAAGGGAATCGACAACGAAAGCCGGATCGGATGTGGATCTTTGACTGTTGGACATACCTTGAGTCTCCGTCATGGGGCGCCGAGGCGCGTGTGGTCTTGGAAAACATCCGGCTGGCCATCGGTCTCGACTGCGCGAGGCTGGCTGGAGCATGGCCTAAATTGAGAACCATTCTCGTTTAGATTAGCAGATCGAGTCGGTTCGTCAAGCCCCGAGTTGGCCCCTGAGTTGGCCCCTGAGTTGGCCCCTGAGTTGGCCCCTGAGTTGGCCCCTGAGCGGATCGACCGCGATCGATCCTGAGCAACCTGCAACCAGCCACGCTTAGCGAAAGCGAGTGATTTGTATTTGCTGTCCGTTGTGATAAGGTCCAGGAGGAGCATGCAACGATCCAGGGCGAACCGATGCCAAACCGACACAATCGCAATCGAAGGATGGTCCAAGGACGCGGCGACGAAGCGGGCGCGGAAGCGAGCGCAGGACAGGAGCAACCGCCTCAGCCAGGGCGGATCAAGCAGACCGGGCGGCGCGCTTGGCTGCGCGATGCGTTCTTTTCAGGCCCGCCGCCGTCCCGTTGGCGGCGCTGGGAACTGCTGCGAGCGCTGCGACGCGAGCTGGATGAGTGAGGAATGGGGCCGCCGCCAACCGCCCGTTCAGCCCTGCCGCGAGCGCGCCGTTTGGACGGTCAGCGCGCATTCGCCGACGGCATCGATCACGGCGGCGGCGAAGCGGGCCTCGGCCGGAGTTCCAGCCGTCGTGCCCGCTGAAGGCTCGGCCAGATACACCTCGATACCGATATAGAGCAGGCCGGCCCCCTTCCAGACCGACTCCGGCAGTTCGGGCCTGACGCAAGGCCAGGCGTCGGTCTGCCGAGCGTCGGCCGACCTTGGCGGGGTTTCGACATCGGCCGCGATCAATCGCACCGGACGCATGTCACCAAGACCGCCCGACCCACGACCTTCAGCAGCCGCCTTGCGCTCGATGCAACGCAGCAGCGCCGGTTCGCCACAGAGGACATCGGCCGAGCATTGGCGCTCGTCGAAGCCGGTGTGGAGGTCGATCAGGACCCGCTGGCCGGGCTGGACGTGCTCGAGGATCTGCCGATAGAGTTCGGCGTGACGCTGGCGATAACGCTCGAGCCCGTCCGGGCCGGGCCGCTGCCCCGAGAGCCCCACCGGGATGCGCAGTAGGCCGATGCGCTGGCGATCGAGATGCTCGGCCACGACCTCGCCAAAGCTCAGCTCCTCGCGGTGGGCGCCGATCACCAGCAGGATCGGTGGCCGAGCACGCGCGAGTCGGTCCGGCTGACCGAACAGGTTGGCGGGGTTGAACAGCGCGGGCATGCATCAGCCTCCGGGACGCGAAAGCCGAGATCCGAGTAGATGCGGTGCCGGCCGTAGCGATGGGCGAGCTGCTCGACCTGGATCGCGGCCGACATCAGGATCGCTTGCGGATCGAGTCGAGTGGGATGCGGGCGACCGTCGGCGGTTGCTCCGCTGCGCATGCGTCAGATCGGGCGACGGATCGGCTGACCGCGCAACTGCCCTCACCGCCCTTAGCGCAGCCGCCGCAGCTGCCGCGCTTGCGCCAGAGCTGCCGATAGAGATACCAAAGCGCCAGAACCAGGATCGGCACGATGATCCCGACGTCGACCAGCGTGATCGGCGGCTCGGTCTGGACGCTCGAAGCGTCATCGACGCCAGTCTGCATGTGCTGCGCTTGAACCTCTGCTGTGGACTCAGTCATGGCCTGCCTCCTCCATCAAGATCATCGTTATCGGGGTCGTCCCCATCGGAAGGCCACTCATCCCTCCGAGAACCGCTGCCGCAGCAGCCGACTCGCCTTGCGATCACTCAGCAACCCAACGATCAACAGCAGCACGAAGGCGCCCCAGTACACCACCGACATGGCCTCGATCCCAGTGGCGCCGACCTCCATGCCGATACTGTAGACAGCGCTCGCGACCAACAGGCCAAGAATGGTCGGGAAGATGATCGAGAAGGCCATCCATTTGTAGGAGCCGGTCTGCACCTTGACCATCATGGTGGTCGCCAGACAGGGCGGATAGAGGGCGAAGAACAGGATCATCGACACCGCCAGCAATGCGGTGGCGCCGCCATCCCGGGTCTCCTCTCCCATGCGCTCTTCCAGGGTCTGATTCTCGTCATCGCCCTGCTGGAACAGCACCCCCAGGGTCGCGACACTGCTCTCGCGCGCCGCAAAGGAGGCCAGCAGCGCGACGTTGATCTTCCAATCGAAGCCGGCGAACTGGGTGATCGGCTCCATGCTGCGACCGATGGAGCCGAGGATCGAGTGCGTGATGCGCTCCTCGCGCATCTGCTTACGCAGCTTCTGGCGCTCGCGCGCGAGCATTTGCAGTGCGCGGCCCGCCTGTTTCGCGTCCCGATCGGCGCCGCGCCGCTTGACGAGCGGGTAGAAATCGGGATTGCGGGCCTGGAAACGCTCGGCGACGCGCTTCGAGGCGGCGGCGCCCGAGGCATTGAGCTTGGCGCGCTTGTAGTCGGTGAAGTAGTTGATCAACGGCACCAGATTGGCGTCAGAGGCGATCTCGCGGTAGGGATTGTCCTCCAGCGTCTGCTCGAAGCGCTCGATGGCGGCCTCGGCCTCCTGCGCGAAATGCACCTTGCGCTCCTCCGGCAGGCCCGGCAGGTGCAGCAGCACGAACACCACCACGGCGACCGCCAACACCACGGTGCCGACCTTCTTGATGTACTGCCAGGTGCGCTCGATGGCGCGACGCGCGACGCCGTTGAAGGTCGGCAGATGGTAGTGCGGCAATTCCATCACGAACGGCGAGGTCTCATGGCCGCTGAGCACGGTCTTGGTCAGCAGCTTGGCCACGAGCAGCGCGAAGATGATGGTCATGGTCGAGATGTAGAACATCATCAGCGACTTGTGCTCGACGAAGAAGATCCCGAGCAGCAGCGTGTAGAGCGGCACCTTGGCCAGGCAGTTCATGAACGGCACGGTGAAGATGGTCGCCATGCGCGCGCGATTGTCGGGGATGCCCTTGGTCGCCATCACGCCGGGCACCGCGCAGCCACCGGCGAACACCCCGCCGAGGATCAACGGCAGCGTGCTCTGGCCGTGCAGGCCGAAGCGATGCAGCACCTTATCGAGGATGAAGGCGATCCGGGCCATGTAGCCCGAGTCCTCGACGATGGCGATGCAGGCGAAGAGGATGATGAAGATCGGCACATAGTTGAGCAGGGTGTTGGCCGAATCGACCAGCCACAGCCCGAGCGAGCGCACATAGGGATCGACCAGGAAGTGCGCGGTTGGCAACACGCCAGCAATCAGCTCGCGTCCCTTGGCCAGATACGGCCAGGTGATGTTGGTCAGCTCATAGCCCCAAACGATCGAGATCTGATAGATCGCGAATACCGTCAGCACCAGGAAGCCCGGTGCCAGCCAGCGATTGAGCACCACCCGATCCACCCGGTCGGTGAGGGTCGTGCGGCCTTGCTCGCCGCCGCTCAGAACGCCGTCGAGCAGGCGCTCGACGGCCCGATCCCGGCAGCCGACGACGTAGTCGCTGATCTCCATGCCCTGACGCTGCTCGAAGTCGGCGATCAACCCACCGACGGCCTCGCGCAGCGGTCGCGCCGCCGGCTCCCCGAGCCGCTCGACCAGCATGCTGACCGCTTGGCTATCGCCCTCGAGGAGTTCAATCGCGAGCCAGCGTTGCGGCAGATCGGCAATCGCCTTGAACGGCGCCAGGCGTTGTTGGACCTGGGCGATGATGGGCTCGAGCGGCCCATAGTCGATGAGCACCGGCGGCGGCGTCGGGGTCTCGACCTGCCGTAACGCTTCGGCACGCACCGCCTCGCGCAGCGCCTCGCGGCCTTGGCCCTTGCGCCCGACGGTCGCCACCACCGGCAGCTGCAGCCGTTCGGACAGCAAGCGCTGATCGATCTGGATGCCCCGTCCCTCGGCGACGTCCATCATGTTCAGCGCCAATACCGAGGGCAGCTCCATCTCCAGGATCTGTAGCGTCAGATGCAGGGAGCGGCGCAGATTGGAGGCATCGATCACGTTGACCGTCACGTCCGGTCGGTCACCGAGCAGGAACTCGCGCGCCACCCGCTCCTCGAGCGAGAACGAGGTCAGGCTGTAGGTGCCCGGGAGATCCACGGTATAGACGCTGCCGACCTCGTCGCGGTACTCACCGTACTTCTTGTCGACGGTCACCCCCGGATAGTTGGCGACATGTTGCCGAGCGCCAGTCAACACATTGAACAGGGTAGATTTTCCGGCGTTCTGCTGGCCTGCCAGGGCGACCAGGACCCCATCGCGCTTGCTCATTGCTTCGTCTCCTCGCGGGTCTCCTCGCTCGTGACCTCGATGGTGATGGCTTCACGTCGTCGCAGGGTGATGCTGGAGGCGTCGAGCTTGAGTTCGATCGGATCGTTCAGCGGCGCGCTGCGCACCACCGTCACCACCACGTTCGGCATCAGGCCCAGATCCAGCAGGCGCTGGCGCACCGCGCCGCTGGAGTGGTGACGCTGAATACGCACACGCCCGCCGGGGCGGATATCGTTCAGGGTTCGCGCGCCGCCGCGCTCGGGCATCTTAGGCATCACTGGCGATCTCAGGGGGCGTCTCGACCGTCGATGGGTTGAGGATTACACGCTATTGCAGTTCGAGCCGCGATGATAAGTCAGACAACCACAATAACGCAAATGCGAACTTTTGGTATTTACACGCAAGAAAAACAGCGGTACGCTTGCGACACGTCCACTGACGGAACTGACGGAGATGACCCGATGACCAGAAACCCCTGCCTCCTTCCTGCTCCAACCACCCTGGCTCCAGCCCTGGCGCTCACCCTAGCGCTTGGCGCGACCACAGCCCTCGCGCACACCCCGCTGTGCTCTTGCTACGACAACGGTGACGGCACCGTGCTCTGCGAGGGCGGCTTCTCGGATGGCTCGTCCGCCGCAGGCGTGGGCATCCGTGTCCTGGATGCCGACGACAATGTCGTGATCGAGAGCGAGATGAATGAGTACAGCGAGTTCGAATTCGACAAGCCCGATGGCGACTACAAGGTCGTCTTCGACGCCGGCCCTGGCCACGACATCGAGATCGACGGCAGCGACATCGTCGAGTAGAACTCGTTCAGTCGCTCAAGGCCTCGCCCCAGCGACTCGATCCAGCGACTCGATCCA
>NZ_JBKHDN010000120.1:0-8605 GCF_046541315.1 Halochromatium sp.
TCGTTGTCGTCGTTCTCGAGGATCAGATGGATCCGACGGTCGCGCCCCGGGCCCGCCTGCACGCGCTCGGCGAGCGCATCGAGCAGGTCAGGCTCGCTCGTATCGATAATCCGATCGACGGCATCGAGCCGCAGGCCGTCGAAACGGTATTCCTCGATCCAGTAGAGGGCATTCTGGATGAAGAACTCGCGCACCCAATGCGCCTGCGGACCATCAAGATCAATCGCTGCGCCCCAAGGCGTGTGACGGTCGGAGCGGAAGAAGGCCGGGGCATAGCAATGCAGGTAGTTGCCCTCGGGGCCGAAGTGGTTGTAGACCACGTCGAGCAACACCATCAGGCCGCGCTGGTGGGCCGCGCGGATCAGCCGCTTGAGCGCGTCGGGGTGTCCATAGCTGGCATCGGGCGCGTAGAGCAGGGCGCCGTCATAGCCCCAGTTGCGCTGGCCCGGGAAGTCCGCCAGCGGCATCAGTTCGAGCGCGGTGACGCCGAGTTCGAGCAGGTGATCGAGGCGGCGCTCGACCCCGGCGTAGTCACCGCCGGCGCTGAAGGTGCCGACATGCAGTTCGTAGATCACCGCCTCGTGCCAAGGCCGACCGCGCCAGGCGGCTTCGGGCGCGCCCCAGTCGAAGGCGAGCGGGTCGATCAGCTGGCTCGGGCCATGGACATCGTCGGGCTGGAAGCGCGCGGCCGGATCGGGCACCGCGAGGCCGCCATCGATGCGATAGCGGTAGCGGTCGCCGGCACGCGCCTCGGTGAGCGTGAGACGATGCCAACCATCCTCGCACGGGCGCATCTTGAGGCTCTTGAGCGAGCGCGCTGGCGGCCCGGTGCCGGCGCTCCAGAGCAGCTCGACGTGCCGCGCGGCGGGTGCCCAGAGTCGAAAATGGACGCGGCCGTCGGCGGCGATCTCGGTGCCGAAGGGCATCCTGTGGCGATGGTCAACGGACATGGATGACAGCAACAATGGGCTCGGGCCTGTTCGAGAACAGCGTTGGCCATGTGGTGGATATGGGCAGCGACTGGACCCTGTCGCTCGCTGATGGGGCGGCGCCAAATGTGATGGTCGCCCTTGCCGGGTCTCCCGAACGGACAAGCGGCGGCGCGCCGTAGCCACAGCAACTCTGGCGTGAGGTTTGGCTCATCACACCAGCCGCTTGGCGCGACGGCCCGAACCGACTCGGGGTCGGCCTCATCGTGCTTGACGCGAGACCTCGAACATCACTTCGTTGCGGCGCAGCGGACCCGGCGTGAAGGGATCGTTGTAATAGGCATAGATCGGCGCGCCGCGCGGCTCGAGGTCGCGCGCGCTCATCCAGTCCTTGAGCCGCTGTTGCTGTTCGGCGATGGCCTGGTCGTTGGCCCGTCCGCTGAAGCGCACGGCGGCGAGGCGGCGCGCCGGGATCCGCTCGAGGCGCACCTCGGCGTTGCCCGGAGCCGGCAAATCCTCGAGCCGGTACTCGGACGGCATGATGAACTGGACCGTCCAGTCGCCATCCGCGGCCGAGATCTGGGTCACCGGCGCGGTCATCGCGATCTTCTCGTCGACGCCCACCGCGCGCTGTTGCACCGGTGCGGTCATCGCGATGCGCTCGCCGCCGCGCTCCTTGGCGAAGATGTAGCGCGCGAGCGGGCCGAAGCCGCTGCTCAGGCTCTGCTGGCGGTCACCGCGACCGCTGACCTCGGCGACGACGAGCGGCGGATAGTCGCGCAGCTCGAAGTCGTCGTCTTGGACGACGACCTGATAGTCCGGTCGTTCGACGTTCTGGATCACATAGACGAAGACCAGCAGGCCGGCGATGCCGAGCACGGCCGCGATGCCGAGCAGGATAAGGATGAGCTTCATGGTAAACCTGGATTGCCGGAAGGGGTCGCTGTCGCTTGTCTCGTTCCCGATATGGCCGGACAGGGGCCCTCGCATCGGGAAGCAGTCGCTGGACCCTCGGGAATTGTGGGGTTAGGGGGTTCTGCGGCTGTCATCGGCGCGGCTTGGCAGCAGCCAGCCAGCGAGCAGCAACAGGATCAAGCCGCCGAGCGAGATCCAGTACCAGCCCTTGAGCCCCATGGGGCCGAATTGATAGATCGAGCCGGCGCTCAGCATCACGCCATCGCCAAAGGGGACGATCCAGCTGACGCCATAACGTACATGGTCCGGCGGCGTCTGGATCGGCTCGGCGGAGGCCAGGGCCTCAGGCGCGGCGCCAGAGTCATCGAGTTCGACCCGCCAGAGGCCGTCGTCGCTGCCGATCCAGAGGCGTTCGGTCCGTCCGGCCGCGGCCGGCTCGAGAAAGAGCGAGAGCATGCGGCTGTTCTCGAGCCCGACCTTCAGCCGTTGCCAGGGCGCCAGCGGGGACGGCTGCCAGAACAGGCCGCGATCGGTGCCGGCGATCAGCCGACCGCTCTCGGTGGTGACGAAGCCGAAGACGTTGCTCTCCTCGGGCAGTCCGTCGCGATTGGGCTGCCAGTTGAGCGGGTCGTCGGCCTGGGCGCTGAGGACGCCAGCGCCGACGCTGCCCAGATGCAGCCAGCGCCGATCGCCCACGCGCTGGGTCTCGAGGCGGTAGATGCTGGTGCCGGCGAGCCTGTGCTGCCATTGCCCGTCGCCCTGCACATAGAGGCCGTCGCCGGTGCCGACCAGCAAGCGTCCGTTGACGAGGATCTCGTCGCGGACCGGGACCTGGAGCGGGGGCATGCCGGCCGGGGCGTTGACGAGTCCGCCGCCGGTGCCGATCGCACCCGTGGAGGCATCGCCGGCGAGGTCCGCCGAGAGCGCGGTCACCGGCTGACCGTCGAGGTCGACATCGACGCGCGTCCACTGGTCGTTGGCGAAGCGCCAGAGTTCGCCGTCCTGGGTGCCGGCGAGGATCGAGCCGTCGTCGGCGCGCGCCAGGTCGGTGATGTGGCCGCTGTCGACCGGAGCGTTGCGGACTAGCCGCTCGCCGCCGGGGATGAGCGGACCGGCGATGAGCAGAATGAGGCCCAGCAGGGCAATGCCGATGGCAACGGGACGACTGGCTTTCATCGATTCCTCCGCGAGAAACCCCGTCCTTCAGGGCGGGGAGGGATGGCGGCTGCGATCTCGCAGCCGCCGGAAACAGGGTGCGCGAATTCGGAAGGGCGCGCGCTCGCCCAAGCGGGCGAGGGGGATCGCGACCAGCGGCTTTTCGCGTGCCGGTGACCTTCACGGGCAAGCAGGGCCTCGTTTTGGACCGGATCCGGACGCTCGACCGCGCATGGGGCGCTGTGCGTACCGACCTTAACAGATAGCGACCGGTGGCTGGCAAGCAAGTCGAAAACCAGCGCCGTTGCCTCTGCTATCATCGCCGGTCTTGGCATGTTGCAACCGACTTGAGATCAGCGCGATGACCGTTCGTACCCGTTTTGCCCCCTCTCCAACCGGCTACCTTCATGTCGGCGGTGCCCGCACGGCGCTGTTCAGCTATCTGTTCGCGCGCCGCCACGGGGGGCAGTTCGTGTTGCGCATCGAGGATACCGATCTCGAGCGCTCGACGGCGGAGTCGGTGAACGCGATCATGGAGGGCATGACCTGGCTCGGTCTCGATTACGACGAGGGCCCCTTCTTCCAGACCGAGCGTTTCGAGCGCTATCAGGCGGCGATCGACGAGCTGCTCGACAAGGGTCTTGCCTACCGCTGCGATTGCCCGAAGGAGCGCCTCGAACGCCTGCGCGAGACGCAGATGGCGGCCAAGGTCAAGCCGCGTTACGACGGCCATTGCCGTGGGCGCGAGATCGATCCGGAACGACCGCATGTGGTGCGCTTCAAGAATCCGCTCGATGGCGCGGTGATCGTCGAGGACCTGATTCGCGGCCGGGTCCCCTTCGCCAACAGCGAACTCGACGATCTGGTCCTGCGCCGCAGCGATGGCTCGCCGACCTACAACCTCACCGTGGTGGTCGACGATGCCGAGATGACCATCAGCCACGTCATCCGCGGCGACGATCATCTCAACAATACGCCGCGCCAGATCAATATCCTCAAGGCGCTGGGCCATGAACCGCCCCAGTACGCGCATGTGCCGATGATCCTGGGGCCCGACGGCAAACGTCTGTCGAAGCGCCACGGCGCGGTCAGTGTGGTGGCCTATCGCGACAAGGGCTATCTGCCCGAGGCGCTGCTCAATTATCTGGTCCGGCTCGGCTGGTCGCATGGCGATCAGGAGGTGTTCTCGCTCGATGAGATGATCGCGCTGTTCGACATCGCCGATGTGAACACCGCCGCCTCGGCATTCAATGTCGAGAAGCTCGACTGGCTCAACCAGCACTACATCCAGCATGCCGACCCGCTGCACATCGCGCGGTTGCTGAGCCCGCACATCGGCGAACTCGGTATCGATCCCGCCCAAGGCCCGGATTTGGCCGACGTGGTTCGCGCTCAGGCCGCGCGCGCCAAGACCCTGACCGAACTCGCCCAGATCAGCGCCTTTTGCTACCAGGACTTCGACGACTACGACGAGACCGCCGCGAAGAAGCATCTGCGGCCGGTCGCGCGGCCGGCGCTGGAGCGTCTGCGCGCCGAGTTCGACATGCTGGCGCTCGAGGACTGGGAGCCCGAGACCCTGCACCGCGTGGTCGAGCGCGTCTCCGAGGCATTGGCGCTGAATATGGGTAAGGTGGCGCAGCCATTGCGCGTGGCCATCGTTGGCCGCGCCGCCTCGCCGGGGATCGATGTCACCCTGCAACTGGTCGGCAAGGCGGCGACCTTGCGCCGCATCGACCGCGCGCTGGCGTTCATCGATGCGCGCGCCGCTCAGTAGCCGTCCATTTGGCGAAGAGCGATCAGGCGCCCCACTGCCTGACGTTGCCGGTGTCGAGATGGACGAAATCGGAGCGTGAATAGTAGCCGACGCCGCCCCGGCCGAGGCGAACGGCGACATCGCGGATGGTGCGCGTTGGCAGGTCGCCGAGGCGGACATCGATGGCCTTGCCGGTCATATGCAGGCTGCGCTTGGCGACACCGCTCGAGGTGCGCCTGAGCAAGGCGTTGGTCTTGGGCGAGCGATAGGCGCTGACGATCTCGAAGACGGCGTCGTCGTGGCTGAGGGCCTGTTTGATATCGAAGAGGATGTCGTACAGCTTGGGGTCGATGGTGGTGACCTCGCCGGTGCGGAAGTCGCGGAAGAACTGATTGAGCCGCATCAGCGAGCTGCGCTGATAATGATCGCCTTGGCGGTAGGTCAGCGTCAGGCGTTCGTCGGTATGCAGATGATGGAAGGAGAGGACGCGTGGCTGGTCGAGCTGGCGGCGTTGGCGGCGGGCGAAGGCGGGCGCCGAGGCGGCAGCCAAGGCGGCACCGAGGAAAATCCGTCGGTTCACTGGTATCCCCCTAGAATCGAGCAGAGTGTTGGGCGCCCCGAGTATAGGTCGAGGGGCGGTCAAGGCGATGACGATCTGGTCACCATTTGACGACCGTCATACATATTCTAAACTACATCAAGAAAAACGTTTAAGCAACGGTTTGAGTTGGGGAAATTTGATGAGTTTTCGAATGACCCAAGGGACTGTCCGGAGCGCTCTGCCGGGCGCTTCGGTGGCGGCGCTCAAGGGGTTGAAAGTGAACGCGATTGACCCCGGCGCGGCTGCTGCTCCAGCGCCGATGGCCAGCGCGACCAGGCCGGTGCGCGCTCGTGCTGGCCTGCTGTCCGCGCTGCTGGGCTTGGCCGTGGTGCTGCCACCGCCGACGGCGAGTGCCGATGTGTTCAAGTACGTCGACCGGGAGGGCAACGTCTTCTTCTCGGACGCGCCGCTGACCAGCACGGGACTCAGGCTCGAATGGAAGCGCACGGCAACCCGGCTCGCGGCAAGCAACCGGGAGCGTTCGCGGGCGTTGTGGGGCCAGCAGGCCGAGGTGGACGCGCGTTTGCAAACCCGTCTCGGCGCCGAGACGGGTCACCCGGAGGTTGGCAAGGAGCAAACGGATGGGCTGCCTGGCTCGGTCAGCGAGTCCATGTGGATGCGGCGGCTGCGCTATCGGCCGCTGATCGAGGCCGCCGCGCAGCGGCACGGGCTGATGCCGGAGCTATTGCATGCGGTCATCCGCGCCGAGTCCGCCTACCGGGCGGATGCGATCTCGCACGCTGGTGCCTGTGGGCTGATGCAGCTGATGCCCGGGACGGCCGAGCGCTTCCGCGTCGCCGAGATCTGGGACCCGGCTCAGAACATCGAGGGCGGCGCCGCCTATCTGCGTTTTCTGCTCGATCTGTTCGATGACGACCTCCGGCTTGCGCTCGCTGGCTACAACGCCGGCGAGAACGCGGTGAAGCGCTACGGTCATCGGATTCCGCCCTATGCCGAGACCGAGCGCTACGTGCGCAAGGTGTTGCAGTTCCTTCGCGCCGAGCCCTCCACGCCATCCTGAGTCGCACTCAGTCCTCGCCGATGACGCGATTGTCCTTGGGCCGCGAGAGCAGCCGCTCGGCCTCGAGTTGGTGCTTGGCGAAGATCATCCGGTAGTCGGCGTCTTCGCCCTCGACGCGTTCGGCACCTTCGGCGTGTTCGGCGCGCAAGTTGCGCACGGTCGCGCGCGCGTCTTGATAGCGCTCCTGGGTCTCGATATGGGTCAACCGCATATCGGGAGTGATCTTGTAGACGAAATAAGGCATACCACAGGGTCCGAGGTTGGCCGCCGATCCAGGCCGAAGGCCGGCGTTGGACGGCGGGTCGATGATGGGAAAGCGGCTTGGCGTTGTCGTCAAAGGGCCTCCAGGTTCACCTGAGATTCTTCTTGTAGCTTGGAATCTTGGCATTCAGCGCCCGGGAGACGTTGGCGAATTCCATGGTCACGCTCGCCAGCTGTACGCCATCGAAATCGGTCTCGGTGACGATGGCGCCGCGCAGGATCGCGCCGCCGAGTACCGCACCAGCGAGATCCACGCCGGTCAGGTCGGCGTTGCGGAAATTGGTGTTCTGGGCCGAGATGTTGCGCAGGCGCGCACCAGCGAGGTTGGCGCCTTCGAGGTTGGCGAGGTTGATGACGGTGAAGCCGTCGGGCTGACTGCTGGTGAGATCGGCGTCTTGCAGGTTGGCCTTGACCAGATTGGCGTCGTTGAGATGGCAGTCGCGCAGATCGGCCGCGCGCAGGTTGGCCTCGCGCAGGTTGGCCTGAATGAACAGCGCGCGGTGGGCGATGATCTGGCTGAGATCGCTATGGCAGAAGTCGGTACCGCGCAAGTCGGCGCCGCTGAGTCGCGCCCGCTGGAGGTTGGCGAAACGGATCTCGGCCTGGCGCAGGTCGGCGCCTTCCAGGTTCGCCTCGCTGAGGTCGGCGCCGGAGAGCACGGCCACGCTCGCCGGTCGCTCCGAGCCGGCGCGGACCCGGCTGAGAGTGGCGCGGCGCAGGTTGGCCTCGTTCAGATGGGTGTTGAGCAGGTTGGCGCCGGTCAGGATCGCCGCGCGCAGATCGGCGCCGACGAGATCGCTGAACTCGAGATTGGCGTCGGTCAGATCCTGCCCGCGCAGATCGGCGCCATTGAGCCGCATATCGCGCAGATCTGCGCCGACCAAGGTCTCGCCGGCGACCGACGCGAGCACCTCGCCGGTGTCTTTGTGCTTGATCTCGACCATCATCTCCTCCTGGGGTTGGCGGGTGCGCCGGCCGCTTGTCGTGATGGGTTGGCCGGCAGGTTCGGCTATGCTATCCACCCGCTGCCGCCTTTGCACCAGAAAGACGAGGGCGGCGCCGCAGCCACCTCGGAGGAGAGACGATGAAGCTCGAAACACTCGCCATCCACGCCGGCTTCGAGCCGGACCCGACCACGAAGGCGGTGGCGACACCGATCTACCAGACCACCAGCTATGCCTTCGACGACACCCAGCATGGCGCCGATCTGTTCGACCTCAAGGTGCCGGGCAATATCTATACCCGCATCATGAACCCGACCAGCGATGTGCTCGAGAAGCGTGTCGCGGCGCTGGAGGGCGGGGTTGGGGCGCTCGCGTTGGCCTCGGGGATGTCGGCGGTGACCAATGCCATCCTTACGCTGGCACAGGCGGGCGACAACATCATCGCCGGCTCGACCCTCTATGGCGGCACCTATAATCTGTTCGCGCATACGCTGCCCCGGCTCGGTATCCAGGTGCGGCTGGTCACGCCGAACGACATCGACGCCATGGCGGCTAACCTCGATGCCAACACCAAGGCCATCTTCTGCGAGTCGATCGGCAATCCGGCCGGCAATGTCGCCGATCTCAAGCCCATCGCGGACCTGGCGCATGCGCATGGCGTGCCGGTGATCTGCGACAACACGGTGCCGAGTCCCTATCTCTGCCGGCCGTTCGAGCACGGCGCCGATATCGTCGTGCACGCGTTGACCAAGTACATGGGCGGTCACGGCACCACCATCGGCGGCGTGCTGGTCGACTCGGGCCAATTCCCCTGGGCCGAGCACGCCGAGCGTTTTCCGATGCTCAATGAGCCGGATGTCTCCTATCACGGCGTGGTCTACACCGAGGCGCTCGGGCCGGCCGCCTATATCGGCCGCGCGCGCGTGGTGCCGCTGCGCAACATGGGCGCCGCCATTGCGCCGTTCAACAGTTTTCTCATCCTGCAGGGCATCGAGACGCTGCCGGTGCGCATGGATCGCCACTGCG
>NZ_JBKHDN010000121.1:0-8443 GCF_046541315.1 Halochromatium sp.
TTAAGGATCAGACAAGACGACGCCATTGGCGTACGCCGACAAAGGGTCGTGATGCTCAGTGTAGCTGTGGCTTCAGCCGGACCTCCTACCTCAAGGATGAGCTATGGCTGGAATCATGAGTCAGCCTGCTGTTCGCAAAGCGGGCAGACGTCACCCGGCATGTTCTCCTTGCCTGCATCTGCACTGGCGTCTTTCGGTTGTTCCGAGGCGCTCAGCACCGACTCGCGACCAGCGCTCGGCCGAAAGGTCGACAGCGCCTTTAGACCCCGGCGCCACGCACTGAGATACAGGTCTTGGAAGTCGGCAAGCGGGTAGTCATCGGGCAGGTTCACGGTCTTGCTGATACCCGAGTCGATGGCGGGGGTCACTGCCGCTACCATGGCCATCTGATCCTCAACACCGATCTTGAGCGCGGAGACGAACGCGTCGGGCAGCGCCGCGTCGGGGCCGAACTGGGCCTGATAAAGACGGTAAGCGTGGTCCTCGACCTGATAGGTCTTGCGAGTGCCGTTGGCGAGTCGACGCTGACGCTGGTACGACCAGGAATAGGCGGGCTCGATGCCGTTGCTGACGTTATCGGCAAAGGCAAGCGAGATGGTTCCGGTGGGCGCGATCGATAGCAGGTGGCTATTGCGCAGCCCGTTTTGGCCGATGCGCGCCTGCAGCGCATCGGGAAGACGCCTGATGAATGCCGTGTTCGCCAGTGCTGCGGGCTCGCACAGCGGAAATGGACCCTTCTCCTCGGCCAAGTCGGCCGATGCCGCGTAGGCGGCGTCACGCAGCTGCGTCGCGATCCTGGCCGCCTGCCGGCGTCCCGCCTCGGAATCGTAGCGCTGCCCGAGCATCGCCAGGCAGTCGCCAAGTCCGGTGAAGCCGAGACCGATGCGGCGCTTGGAGGCCGCCTCGGCGGCGTGCTCCTCCAACGGCCAGCGGGTCACGTCGAGGACGTCATCGAGCATGCGCACCGCAGTCGGCACCAGCGCGAGCAGTCCGTCGAGGTCGAGCCGCGCATCTGGGCCGAAGGCATTGCTGACGAATCGGGTCAGGTCGATCGAGCCGAGGCAGCAGCAGCCATAGGCCGGTAGCGGCTGTTCGGCGCAAGGGTTGGTCGCCTCGATCCGCTCCAGAGCGCGCAGGTTATTCTCCCGGTTGACGGTATCGATATAGACCATGCCCGGATCGCCATGCCGCCAGCTGCGCTCGGTGATGGCGTCGAACAGTTGTCGCGCCGCGATTCGCCGATAGACCCAGAGGCCGTCTTCTCGGCGTCGGGTTGCGGCGCTGCGGGCCTCCGCTCCGGGCTCGATCGCATGGACGAGATCGAGCCAGTCGTTGTTCTCGACCGCGCGCAGGAAGCCGTCATCGGCGGCGACCGAGAGATTGAAGTTGGTCAGTTCGCCGGCCTGGTCCTTGGCGTGCACGAAGGCTTCAATATCGGGGTGATCAGCGCGCAGCATCGCCATTTGGGCGCCGCGACGCGCACCGGCCGATTCCAAGATCTCGCAGGAGCGATCGAAGACGCGCATGTAGGAAACGGGACCACTCGCTCTGGAGCCGGTCCCCCGCACGAGGGCGCCTTGGGGTCGGATCAGGGAGAAGTCATAGCCGACGCCGCCGCCGCGGCGCAGTGTCTGCGCGGCCTCCTCTAGGGCTGGATAGATGCCTGGCCGTCCGCCTTCGCGACCGCCGATGCTGTCGCCGATCGGTTGCACGAAGCAATTGATCAACGAGATGTCGAGATCGCGCCCGGCGCCGGCAGCGATACGCCCAGCGGGAATGAAACCCTGCCGCTGTACCTCGATGAAACCTTGCTCCCAAGCGTGCGGGCTCGTCTCGGCGGCGGCAAGTGCACGGGCGACCCGGGCCTGGATCGCGTCAATATCGGTCTCGCCGTCGGCCGCGTATTTCTCGCGCAGGACATCGACAGTGATCGGCTGGGGCTGCATCGCGTTCGGGCCTCATCGCGGGGTAAGGTCAGTGGTTGCGAGCGTCATCCCTTGCCGTGGCCAGCAAGCTGCTGCTGGGTGATGCGCACGTCCGCCTCGCGCGCCAGCGCCTGGATGCGATCTGAGATCTCAACGGGGTAGTCCGGC
The DNA here is from genome assembly GCF_046541315.1 of Halochromatium sp. Taxonomy (GTDB): domain Bacteria; phylum Pseudomonadota; class Gammaproteobacteria; order Chromatiales; family Chromatiaceae; genus Lamprobacter. Next base: position 2,094 of record NZ_JBKHDN010000121.1, read on the forward strand.
GCGGCGTCCAGGGCACGCAGCGCGGGCGGCAGGCGCGAGAGCTGCAACGCGCAATGATCACGTGACTCGGCCAGCGTCGGCGCGGGTTGTTTCAGCTCGCCATAGTCCATCACCGGCTCCAGCAGCGACTCACCATCGGCCGGCTCATCATGGCGTTGGATGCGATCACCAGCCATGCGTCCGGCAGCGTCGTAGCGGCGCACCACCTGCTTGCGACCGGGCCAGGTGGCCTTGTGCTCGGAGTGCTTGCGGCGCGGTTGCCCGGCATACTCGGTGAGCTTGTAGGCGCAGTCCAGGTACGGCGCGTTGGCAGAGGTGTCGAGTCGGCTACCGATGCCGAAACCGTCGATGGGCGCGCCCCCGGCCAGCAGCGCGGCGATGCGGTGCTCGTCGAGTCCACCGCTGGCGAAGATATGCACCTCATCGAGACCGCCCTCGTCGAGGATGGCGCGCACTTGCCGGGCATGCTCGGCGAGATCGCCGCTGTCGAGCCGCACCCCTTGCACGCGGATGCCGTCCTCAGCGAGACGCTGCGCGAGCCCGATCAGGCGCCGAGCGGAGCCCTCGGTGTCGTAGGTGTCGATCAGGAAGACGAGGTGATCGGGGCGGGCGCGGGCGAAGTGCTCGAAGGCAAGCATCTCGTCGTCGTGGGCCTCGATGAACGAGTGCGCCATGGTGCCGAAGATCGGCACGCCGAAGCGCGCCGCGGCGAGCACCGTGGCGCTGCCGGCAAAGCCACCCAGCCAGCTCGCGCGTGCGGCCATGAGTCCTGCCTCAGCGCCGTGCGCGCGGCGGAGTCCGAAGTCCACGAGCTGCTTGTCCGGAGCTGCGGCGACGCAGCGAGCTGCCTTGGTGGCGATCAGGATCTGGTACTGGAGCAGATTGATGATCCGCGTCTCCAGCAGCTGCGCCTGTGGGATGGGTGCCGTCACGCGCAAGATGGGCTCGTCCGGGAAGAAGACCGTCCCTTCGCGCATCGCGTGCACGCTGCCGGTGAAGCGGAAGGCGCGCAGGTAGTCCAAGAACGCGTCGCCAAAGTGACCACTGTCGGCGACCCAGGCCAGCTCCTCGTCGCTGAATTGTGCGCTCTGTAGTGTCGCGAGTACCTGCTCGAGGCCAGCGGCCACCAAAAAGCCGTAGCCCGGTGGCAGCTCGCGGACGAAGAAGTCGAAGACCGCCTCGTTTTCCATGCGGTTGGCGTGGTACGCCTCCAGCATTGCCAGCTCGTAGAGGTCGGTCAGGAGTAGGGCGTTAGCGGGTATCATCCGGGTCTCTTAAGGATGTCGTCGGGCAACCGGCAGAGCGGTCGGGTTGCTGAGCTTGTCATAGACGACGCCCTCGCGTCCCTGCAGGCCGATGCATTGATAGCCAAGAGCGTCGAACGGATCGAGCCGCGACTGTCGTCGTTGCCGAGGCAGAAAGCGCGGGGCAGCCACGGCAGGTTGGCAAGTATCGCGAAGCTCGATCCGCGACTGCGTCACGCCGCAACCTTCAATTCGTTGACGACGTTGATTACACCCCCGGTTCGGGACGCGTCGTCGCCGGCAGCCAGGCGAGCGGCCCAACGCGGCACGTTGCCACTCAGCTTAACGATCCCATCGTCCACCTCGACCTCAACATCTCGCGCGTCCACCTGGATATCCCTGTCTAGGGCAGCGACGACGTTCTCGGCGATCAGCTCGTCCCTAATCGTCTTCGTCGGTACCACGGCGAGCTTGTTCTCGACGCTGATCACTCCGCGGATGCCCCCCATCTTGTTCTCCACAAACGATCGCTTCCAGTGGGCATTCACTGTGCCTTCAAGCGTGATGACGCCGCCAATCACCGAAACGGTGATGTCTGACTCGTCGATCGCAGGATCCCAGGTCAGCATATCGATCGCACGCGTTCTGATCTCGCTGTCGCTGGGGAGCGGCGGCGGGGCGACATAGCTCACGGTCATGTCGTCGAACACGTCGATGACGTCGGCGATGGCCCACGCAGCCATTCGGGCTGTGGATCGATCCCAGTAGGTCGGGACTTCGCCCGAGAGGGTCACGACGCCGTCGTCAACAGTAACGGCCACCTTTGAAGCATCGATCCGCGTGTCCCAGTAGAGCTCGTCTACGATGTCCGTTTTGATGTCTTCGTCATTTCTCATGGTTCGGTTCTCCTCTCTGGAAACGTTTGGTTTGCTCTCGCCTCATGTTGGAGACCGAGCATCGTCGTGGATTGCCTTCCTGAGTCTTCGTTCACATCCTTCTCGAACCCGACTCCGCTTAAGCAGGAGCCGTGCCAGGAGGTAATGCCGAGCCGCCGGTCTGTCGCTAAGCCCCAAATTTTTTCATACGCCCGGCATGGGCGAGGGCGAGACCGATGAGATGGACGCCTGGTCGCACCCCCAGCGCACCGCCGAGACAGGCCGTCTCGTCGAAGCGCTGGGCATCGCCGCGACGGGCATGCTGAGCGTGCAAGAGCACCGGAACCGGGTGCCAACTGTGCGCCGACATCAACGCCGGTGTCGAATGATCGCCGGTGACGACCAGCACGTCCGGTTTCTGCTCCAACAGCCAAGGAATCCGCCGGTCGACCGCTTCGATCACCGCCACCTTCTCGGTCACATCGCCGTCTTCGCCAGCGGAATCGGTCCCTTTGACGTGGAGGAAGTAGAAATCATGTTCGTCGCCGAACTGCTGCTCGAAGGCCTCGAACAGGCCGTCCATTCCTTCAGGCAAATCAGCGACGTCCATCCCGAGCAGCCGCGAGAGCCCGCGGTACATCGGATACTCGGCGATGCAGAGTCCCTTCAGTCCGAAGCGCTCCTGTAGTCCCGGCAGCACCTCGTAGCGCTGGAATCCGCGCAGCAGCAGCGCGTTGGCGGGCTGCTCGTCGGCGATCGCTGCGTGCGCCTGTTCAAGGAACTGAACGACCACTTGAGCCGCCCTGGTGGCCTGTTCCGACTGCGGCTCCATCGGGGTCGGTGGTCGACCGGTCGCTTGAGGATCGGTGTCAGGTAGGTCGTCACTCAGCGCCTCGGTATCCGGGCTGCGCAATACCAGCACGGCGCGGTGCTGAGACTCGGTCTTGAGGAACACCTCGCCATCGAAGTCCAGGTCGAGGGCATCTTGGATCTTGGCGCACAGATGCTGATTGAGATCGGTCGGAATACGCCCGGCGCGGCGATCGGTGATCTCACCGGCGCTGTTGATGCTGGCAAAGTTGACTCGTGCCGCGAGATCGCCCGGCTGCAGGGGAAAGTCGATGCCCAGCGCCGAGAGTACACCCCGGCCGATGCGCCAGCGCAGTGGATCATAACCGAACAGCGCCAGATGCCCAGGACCGCTGCCGGGCGTGATGCCGGGGCCGACCATCTCGAGCTGGCCGCACGAGGAGTCCTGTGCGAGTGCATCGAGGTTCGGCGTCTCGGCAGTATCCAGCGCGGTGCGGCCGGTCTCCTCGCTGGCCAGCCCGCCGAGACCGTCCATGACCAGGTAGACGATCTTGCCGCCGGAAATGATCAGTTCTTGCCAGGTGTCGGTGATATCCATGGGGGCAGTCCGTCGATAGTGGATCTGTCCGACGGCCTTGGCCGCCGTGCTTGCGTGCTTGATAGGCGCCCAGCTCTGCGGGCTACCTGAAACAGCAAGCGCGATGCCATACGGCTGGACTGCTTCTTTCCGACGTTTCGATTGCCTCAGTGAGGCCACTGGTGGTGCACCTGGCCCTGCGCTGGTGGCAATCCACCACCGCTGCGGGCTTGCAGCGCCCCGCAGTTGATCACACGCGGGCTGGAGCAGCGGACTCGACAATGATCGCTCGGCAATGGCATTGAAACTGCTTGTTTCAGTTGGAAAGTCATGGCTGGAGGGGACGATGCCGAGAACAGCGATCGAACTAGACTGCAAGGTCGAGTATCTATCGGTCCTCGATGAGGACGGTAACCTCGATCAGGCACTGGCGCCGGAGGTGTCCGACGAGCAGCTCGACCAGATGCACCGAGTGATGCTCCTGGCGCGACGGTTCGACGAACGGATGCTAAACCTACAGCGCCAGGGTCGGATTGGCACCTTCGCCCCCGTCTCCGGTCAGGAGGCGGCGCAGGTCGGGGTGATGGCGGCGCTGCAGGCGCAGGATTGGTTTGTGCCGTCGTTCCGCGAGTTTGCGGCATCGATCTGGCGCGGCACGCCACTGAAGGCGTTGCTGCTCTACAACGCCGGCTACAACGAGGGCGGAGCGATCGCCGAGGATGCTCGGGATCTGCCGATCGCCATTCCAGTCGCGACGCAGATTCCACATGCGGTCGGGCTGGGCTATGCCGCCCGTTACCGCGGCACCGACGCTGTTGCGCTGGTGTTCTTCGGCGACGGGGCGACCTCCGAGGGTGACTTCCACGAGGCGATGAACTTCGCCAGCGTCTTCGCGACCCCGACCCTGTTCGTCTGCCAGAACAACCAGTGGGCGATCTCGATCCCGCGCGAGGACCAGACGCATTCGAAGACCCTGGCGCAGAAGGCGCTCGCCTATGGGATGCCCGGTCTCCAGGTCGATGGCAACGATCTGCTGGCGGTGCTCGCGGCGGCCCGCGAGGCCGTCAAGCGGGCGCGCAACGGCGGCGGGCCAACGCTGATCGAATGCGTCACCTATCGCCTCTCGGTGCACACCACCGCCGATGATCCGTCGCGCTACCGCAGCGACGAAGAGGTCGAGGAATGGGAGCGGCGCGAGCCACTGCGCCGCCTCCAGCGCCATCTCAAGGAGCGCGGCATCCTCGACGACGACCGCATCGAGGCACTGGAGAACGCGATCAGCGAGCAGATCGATGAGGCCTGGCAAGAGACCGAGCAGGCGATGCAGGAACTCGACGAGCCGCTCGACATCTTCTCGCACAACTATGCCGAACTCCCTCGGACGCTGCGCGAGCAGCGCGAGGAGATGGCAAGCCGCCTCGGGGAGGGCTGAGCAATGGCGAAACTGACCATGGCGCAGGCGCTCAACCAGGCCCTGCGCGAGGTGATGGACGCGGATGATGCGGTGCTGGTGCTCGGCGAGGACGTCGGTGTCGACGGCGGCGTGTTCCGCGTCACCGAGGGCCTGCTGGATCGCTTCGGCGCCGAACGCGCAATCGACACCCCACTGGCCGAATCGGCCATCGTCGGCGTCTCGATCGGGATGGCTGCGCACGGCCTGCGCCCGGTCTGCGAGATCCAGTTTTCCGGCTTCAGTTATCTGGCCATGCAGCAGCTCGAGGCGCATGCGGCGCGGCTGCGCTGGCGTTCGCGGGGGCGCTTCAGCGCGTCGCTGGTGCTGCGCATGCCCTATGGCGGTGGCGTGCGCGCCCTCGAGCATCACTCCGAGAGCAAGGAGATCTACTACACCCATACGCCGGGATTAAAGGTGGTTGCGCCCTCAGGGCCGCGTAACGCCCGCGCGCTGCTGCGCGCGGCGATCCGCGACCCTGATCCGGTGGTGTTCCTTGAGCCCAAGCGCATCTACCGGGCGTTTCGCGAGGAGGTTCCCGACGACGACGAGGAGCCGATGGCGCTCGGCGAATCGCAAACGGTGCGGGATGGCGACGATCTTACGCTGATCAGCTGGGGCGCCATGCTGCAGCCGACGCTGAAGGCCGCCGAGCAGCTTGCAGAGGAGGGTACCGAGGCCGAGGTGATCGACCTGCTGACCCTGTCGCCGCTTGACGATACGCGTCTCTCGGCCTCAGCGCGGCGCACCGGTCGGGTGGTCATCGTCCACGAGGCACATCGCAGCTACGGCCCCGGCGCCGAGCTTGTGGCACGGCTGGTCGAGAAGGCCTTTTGGTATCTGGAGGCGCCGGTCGCGCGGGTGACCGGCTATGACACCCAGGTGCCGTTCTTCGCGCGTGAGACCGACTATCTACCGGATGTCGCACGCATCGTCGCCGGCGCACAGCAGGTGCTCGAGGCTTGAGGGGCAGGGGCATGAGTAGAGCATTGCGACTGCAGGACCCGGGTGAAGGCCTCCACGAGGCCGAGATCGTCGAGATCAACGTCGCCGTGGGCGACCGGGTCGAGGAAGGCGAGACGGTGCTTGCCGCCGAGACCGACAAGGCGACCATGGACATCCCCTCGCCCTACACCGGCACCGTCGAGCGTGTGGCGGTCGAATCCGGCGATCAGGTTCGGGTCGGTGACCTGTTGATGATCATTTCCGGGGACGACGGCGATGGCAACGATAACCACGGCGATAGCGACGATAGTGACGATGACGGCGACGCCGCAGCACCAAAAGGAGAGGCCGAGCACCCGGTCTCCGCCGGGCCCAGCGCCGAGAAGCCAGAGACGAATAAATCAGAGGCCAAGGAGCCCAGTGCCAAGGAGCCCAGTGCCAAGGAGCCC
>NZ_JBKHDN010000122.1:0-8435 GCF_046541315.1 Halochromatium sp.
GGCATCCTCAATCAAGAGTTCGAGATCCGCCGGTGGCAGCGCGCCAGCGCCCCGCTCGGGCCACTCGACCAGAATCAAACCAGGGCGTTCGAGCAGGTCACGCAGCCCGAGATACTCCAGCTCCTCGGGATCGGCCAGGCGATAAAGGTCCAGATGCACCACCGGCGGTTCGACGGCCTCATAGGGCTCGATCAAGGTATAGGTCGGGCTGCGCACGGGCGCCTGATAACCAAGCCCGCGCAGCAGGCCCCGCACCAAGGTGGTCTTGCCGGCACCGAGATCGCCGCGCAGATAGATCAGGCCGCGATACGACCGCAGCAGTCCGGCGAGGCGCGCGCCGAACGCAAGCTGCGCGGCCTCGCCAGCCAGTTCGATGGTGAGCGTGGCCGGTGTCTCACGCATCGTCGTCTCTCGGCACGCATGACCGCCTCTCGGCCAAGCCGAGCAAGGGCTGCAAGGCGGCGATCAGATCGCTCGCGATCAGGCCGCGCTCACCCCGCCTGGCGGCGCGGTCGCCCGCCGCCGCGTGCAGACAGACGCCCACCTCGGCCGCCAGCACCGGCTCCAGCCCCTGCCCGAGGAGCGCGGCGATGATGCCGGTCAGCACATCGCCCATGCCGGCGCTGGCCATGCCGGGGTTGCCCTCGCTACAGAGGGCGCGCGGGCGCGGCCCGGGGCCTTGGATCAGGCTGCCGGCACCCTTTAGCACCGCCACACCGCCATAGCGTTCCTGCAATTGTCGCACCGCCTCCAGGCGATCGGCCTCGACCTCGGCCACCGAACACCCCAGCAGCCGTGCCGCCTCACCGGGATGCGGCGTCAGCACCCAGTCATCGCGCCGCTGCGGCGCCTGGGCGAGCAGGTTGAGGCCGTCGGCATCCAGCACCAGCGGCATGGCAGCCGCGAGCACGCGCTGATAGAGCGCTTGCCCCCAGGTCTTTTGGCCCAGCCCCGGTCCGAGCGCGACCACGCTCGCGCGCGCCAAGGCGTTCTCAAGCGCCAGCTCGGAAACGCGCTCGAGCCCGCTCTCGAGCGTCGTTTCAGGCCTGGTCCCAAGGGCGTCCGTCTCGGCCACCCCATGCACCATCAGCTCCGGCCGGCCCAGGTTCAAAACGGCCGCATGCGCCGGATGCGTGGCGATGGCGACGCGCCCGGCACCGACCCGCAAGGCCGCCTCGCCGGCCAGCCGGGGCGCGCCGCTCATGCCGGCAGCGCCGCCAACCACCAGCAGGAATCCAAGATCCCCCTTGTGCGCGCTGCGTCGCCGCCGTGGCAACAAGCGCTGTTGCTGGCGCCAGTCGATACGCCGCGCGGCCGGAATTTCGCTGGCATAGATCAGCGCCGGCACGCGCAGCGCGTCAAAACAGACCTCGCCGCAATAATCCGGACCACGGCCGGTGAAGAGTCCAGGCTTGAGGCCGATGAAACTGATGGTCACCGCCGCCTCGACGGCGATCCCCAGCACCCGCCCGCTATCGGCGTGCAGGCCGGATGGCAGATCCAGCGCGAAGACCGGCGAGCGCGCCGCATTGCACTGCGCCACCGCGTCCGCCCAAAGCCCGGTGAGCGGCCGTTCGAGCCCGGTGCCCAGCATGGCATCGACGATCAGCTCGGCATCGGGCGGCAGGCGGGTAAAGGGCTCGATGCTGCCGCCCGCGTCCCGATAGGCGCGCGCGGCGGCCAAGGCCGGGCCGCTGAGTTGGTCATGCTCGCCCAGCGTCAGCAGGCGCACGCCGAGCCGATGCTGGTGCGCGAGCCGGGCCAGCACATAGCCATCGCCGCCGTTATTGCCAGCACCGGCGAGGACCACGATCGCGCCGGCCTGCGGCCAGCGCGCCCGCAACACCGAGAAGGCCGCAGCGCCGGCCCGTTCCATCAGTTGCTCGGCGGTGATCCCTGCTTGCTCGATCGCGGCCTGATCCAGGGCCCTGACCTGCGCGGCGCGATACAGCGCTCGGGGCAGTCGTTGCGTATCGGGTAGTGAACGCGTCATGCGGTTTCCTCTCGCGCCGGATTCGGCGCCTGCTTGGGATTCGGCTCCGACTCGGACCCGGTCGAGCGCTCGTGGCCATCCCGCGCCGATCGCGGCCCCATCAGAGCCGCAACAAGGTCGCGCGATAGTGCGCCAGCTCGGCGATCGATTCCTTGATATCGGACAGCGCCAGATGCGCGCCTTCCTTCTTCACCGCCTCGGCCACCTGCGGCGCCCAGCGCTGGGCGAGAATCTTCAGCGTGCTGACGTCGAGGTTGCGATAATGGAAGAAGGCCTCGAGCCGCGGCATCCAGCGCGCCAGAAAACGGCGATCCTGGCAGATGCTATTGCCGCACAGCGGCGAGGCCCCGGCCTTGCACCAGGCCTCGAGGAACGCCAGTGTCCGACGCTCGGCCGAGCGCTCGTCCTCGCGGCTGGTGCGCACCCGCTCCAGCAACCCGGACGCGCCATGATGCTCGCGGTTCCACGCATCCATCGCCACCAACACATGCTCGGGCTGATGGATGGCGATCACCGGCCCTTCGGCGAGGATTTGGAGATGGGTATCGGTCACCAGGGTGGCGATCTCGATGATCCGGTCGCGCAGCGGATCGAGCCCGGTCATCTCCAGATCGATCCAGATCAGATTCTCTTCATTGACCACAATCGCTCCCCAACATTTGATATCGCGGCTCGATGCCGCACTTGCATCAGCGAGCGTTCATCGCTCAAAGTGACAGATCGATCGCCCACACTCAGGTTCTAACGGAGACGCTCATGATTCAACAGTCCATGCTCCCAGGGTCCATGCTGAGCCTTGCCTCGACCTCCCTGCCGGCCACCCTACTGGCCTCCCTGCTCGCCGCCAGCCTCGGGGCGCAAGCCGACGAAAGGGTCGACGCGCAAGCGCTGGTCGAGAAGAACTGCACCAGTTGTCACGGCTCCGAGGTCTACACCCGCGACGATCGGCGAATCGATTCGCTCGATGGCCTGCACGCTCAAGTGCAGAGGTGCGAACAAAACCTCGAACTGACCTGGTTCGATGACCAGGTCGATGCCGTCACCAGCCTGCTCAATCGCAAATACTACAACTTCGAACGCTGAATCCAGAATTGGGCCCATTTGGGCCCAAATGACCCTATAACTGGGCGCGGACGAGCAACCCGCACATGCCACGACGGCGTCTCTCGGAGCGGCAGACCGCCCGCATCCAACGCATTCAGGAGCGCCGCCGGAGCAAGGTCGAGGCGCGCGCCGCGCTCGCGGCCAGCGACGACGACACCGCGCGTGACGGCCTCGTCGTCGTTCGCCATGGTGCCAATCTGATCGTCGAGGATCGGCAAGGTCGAGACCACCACTGTGTCAGCCGCCAGCACATCGGCCATCCCGTCTGCGGCGATCGCGTCGTTTGGCAGCCCTGTGGCCCGAAGGCCGGCGTGATTACCGCGCTCCACCCGCGCGACACCCTGCTTAGCCGTCCCGATGCCAGTGGCGCCGAGAAGCCGCTCGCCGCCAATATCGACCTGCTGATCATCGTCGTCGCGCCACAGCCGGCACCGACCGGGTTCTTGATCGATCAGTATCTGGTCGCCGCCGAACGCATCGGGGTTTCGGCCCTGATCCTGTGCAACAAGATGGATCTGCTTGTTGACGATGCCGCGCGCACGGCCTTTCTCGACGCTTTTCAGCATTATGCCGCGATCGGCTATCCACTGCTGCCATTGAGCCTGAAGCAGGACCCGAGCCTGGCGCCCCTGCGCCAGCGCTTCGCCGGCCACGCCGGGATCCTGGTCGGCCAATCCGGGGTCGGCAAGTCTTCGCTGATCAAGGCCCTGCTGCCGGATCTCGAGGTGCGGGTCGGCGCCCTGTCCGGCGCTACCGGGCTCGGCCGACATACCACCTCGGCGGCGACGAGCTATCGGCTGGCCTCAGGCGGTCGGCTCATCGATTCCCCTGGGGTACGCAGCTTTCGACTTGGCGCCCTCGAACGCGCGCAATTGGAGCAAGGCTTCCCTGAGTTCCGGCCCTTCATCGGCCAGTGCCGCTTCAGCAATTGTCGGCATGACCAGGAGCCTGATTGCGCCATCCGTGCCGCCAGTACCGCGGGCAGCATCGCGCCGATACGGCTGCGCGCGTTCCATCAACTGGCGAAGACCGTGACGCGCGACTCCAGCGGCACGCATTGACCCCTCTTCCAACCCTCGCTCAGCGGAGATACACATGGCCTACTGGCTCTTCAAATCAGAGCCCGATACCTTCGGCATCGACGATCTCAAGGCGCGCCCCGAGCAGACCGAGCCCTGGGATGGGGTGCGCAACTATCAGGCGCGCAACATGCTGCGCGATCAGATGCAGGTCGGCGATCTCGGCTTCTTCTACCACTCCAACGTCAAGCAACCCGGCATCGTCGGCCTCCTCGAGGTCGTCAGCCCCGGTTATCCAGACCCCACCGCCTTCGATCCGAACAGCCCTTATCACGACCCGAAGAGCACTCCCGAAAAACCGCGCTGGTATCTCGTCGACGTGCGTTACCGGCGTCATCTCAGGCGCCCCATTGGACTGGCCGAGCTAAAGCGCCATGCCGAGGGTGCCTTGGCGGGCTTCCCGCTCGTGCGCCGCAGCAACCGCCTCTCCATCATGCCGGTGACGCCCGAACACTGGGACTTCATCCTGGCGCTCGAAGAGCGCGCGCGGGATCAGGATTGAGACGGGGTTTCCGGCAAGATGATGTTGACTTCCAGGATCTCCTGGCTGTCCTCTTGCTCATAGCTCACCGAGACCGCGTCATTATCGACGGCCACATATTTGCGGATCACCGCGACGATTTCCTCCTGGAGTTTCGGTAGGTAGAAAGGCCGATCGCGGGCGGCGCGATCGTGTGCCACGAGGATCCGTAACCGCTCCTTGGCAACGGAGGCCGACCCCTTGCCGGACTCGGAATTGCTGCGGAAATAGTCGATGAGCCCCACCAATCACCCCCTAAATAGTCGGCTGAACAACCCCTTCCGCTCCAGGTCCAGAAAGCGCATCGGCCGCTCCTCGCCCAGATAGCGAGCCACCATATCGCCGTAAGCCAGGCCGGCATCGGATTCCTGGTCCAGGATCACCGGATGTCCGGCATTGGATGCATTGAGGACGGCCTTGGATTCAGGAATGACGCCCAACATCGAGAGCGCCAGGATCTCCTGCACATCCTCGACGCTCAGCATCTCGCCACGCAAGACCCGGTCCGGCGAGTAGCGCGTGAGCAACAGGAACTCACGGATTGGCTCCTGGCCCTCGAGCGCTCGCCGCGACTTGCTCGCCAGGATACCCAGCATGCGATCGGAATCGCGCACCGACGAGACCTCGGGATTGGTCACCAATACCGCGTCATCGGCGTAATACATCGCCATCAGGGCGCCGTGCTCGATCCCCGCCGGCGAATCGCAGACGATGTATTCGTAGGTCTTGCCAAGCTCGTCGAGCACCTGTCCGACTCCTTCCCGGGTCAAGGCCTCCTTATCCCGCGTTTGCGAGGCCGGCAGAATGAACAGGTGTTCGCAGCGCTTATCGCGAATCAACGCCTGATTCAGCGTCGCTTCGCCGCTGATGACGTTGGCGAAATCATAGACCACGCGCCGCTCGCAACCCATCACCAGATCCAGATTGCGCAGCCCGACGTCGAAGTCGATCACCACCGTGCGATGTCCGTGCTGCGCCAGGCCCATGGACATGGCCGCGGCGGTCGTGGTCTTGCCAACGCCCCCTTTACCCGAGGTAATAACGATCGTTCTGGCCAAATGGGCCTCCACTTGTGGGTTAAGTCTATTGCAAAAATCGATCGTGATCGGCAGCCACCGCGAGCCCGACTAGAGCGGCTCGATACGCAACACTTCATGATCCAGAAAGATCTGGATGCGGTGGCCCTTGAGCGTGGCCGGAATCTTATCGCTCACCCGATAATGGCCCGCGATGGAGACCAGTTCGGCCTGAAGGTCGGCGCAAAAAATCCGCGCATTGGTATTGCCGTGCAGGCCGGCCATGGCGCGGCCACGCATCGGCGCATAGACATGGATATTACCATCGGCCATCAGCTCGGCGCCGGAATTGACCGGCGCCAGCACGGTGAGATCACCGCCAGCGGCATAGACGCGTTGACCGGAGCGCACCGGCCGATCGATCAGGTGCGAGCCGGTCTCGATGCCGACCTGGGGCTCGCTTGTCTGCCCGGTCACCGGCAGCCCGCCCTTGATCTCGCTCTCGCCCGCGGCCGGATCCGGTCTCACGGTGTCCGCCAAGATCGCAAGCTCCATCGCCTTGGCCGACTCATGCTGGGCGCCACCGCCGCCGCGAACCCCGACCGGGATCATGCCCAGCCCGCGCAAAAGACCGACCAGCTGCGGGAAACCGACGTCCTCCTCCAACGAGGGCAAGGCGCTGAGTTCGATGACCACCGGCGTGTGTTGGAAAAAGCCCGGGGCCTGCTGAACCTTGGGCCTCAGTTCCGCCGCCACCGCGTCCATGTCGAGTCGTAACAACCGAATCACCGGCAGGGTGAAGGCGGCCGCCTTGAGTTCGAAGGCGGGCCCGGCGCCGCTGCTGCCCCCAGTGCCCGGCACCGCGCCGTTCACCGCCGATTCATGGGTCAATGACATGATCTCGAGGAGACTCCTTTAGGATTCCAGTCGGCGCGTCCCGGCTCGGTGGTTCAACCTGGAGGCCACTGCAATGGGCGCCCACCGAGCAGGTGGACATGCAGGTGATAGACGGTCTGCCCGCCACCCGCCCGGCAGTTGATGACCGTGCGATAACCCTGCTCGGCAATCCCTTCCTGCTCGGCGACCTTGGCCGCAGTCAGCAGCAGGCGGCCGAGCAGCTCGGCATCGCCCGCCTCGGCATCGCTCAGGGTCGGGATCGGCTTGCGCGGGATCACCAAGATATGCACGGGCGCCTGGGGATTGAGGTCGCGAAAGGCCACCACCTCGGCGTCCTCGTAGACCAGGTCGGCCTCCACCTCGCCGTTCGCGATTTTGCCAAAGATCGTCTCGGACATGATTCTCCTCGCCTCTCGGAGTGGATTCGGTCACAGCCCCTGGCGGCCGGCGAACGCATGCGCCAGGGTGCCCCCATCAACGAATTCGAGTTCTCCGCCGAGCGGCACGCCGTGGGCGATCCGGCTCAGCCGCAGACGCGAGTCACGCGCCAACTCGCCGATGTAATGCGCGGTCGCCAGCCCCTCGACGGTCGGACTGATGGCCAGGATCGCCTCCTCGAGTTCCGGCTCATGGAAGCGCGCCGCAAGCCGATCCAGGCCAAGTTCCTCGGGGCCGATGCCGTCGAGCGGCGACAAGCGACCGCCAAGCACGAAATAGAGCCCAGCGTAGTCCGTCGCCTGCTCGATGGCGACGATATCCGATGGCTGCTCGACGATACAGAGCAGGCTGGGATCCCTGCGCGCGCTTGAGCAGAGCGCGCAGCGGGCATGCTCGGTGAGGGTGCGGCAGCGCTCGCACCGGCCGATGCGCTCCATCGCCGCGGCCATCACCCGCGCCAGCTCGCGTCCCGCATCGCGATCGCGCTCGAGCAGATGAAAGGCCATGCGCTGCGCCGATTTCGGCCCAAGCCCGGGCAACCGCCGCAGCGACTCGATGAGCTGATTCAGCAGGCCTGCATCCGACACCGGAGATCACCGCCAATGATACCCGTCCGCGAGCGATTCAGAACGGCAGCTTCATCCCGGGCGGCAACGGCAGGCCCGCGGTCAGCTCCGCCATGCTCTCCTGCGCCCTCTCGGCCACGCGTCGCGCCGCGTCGTTGAAGGCGGCGGCGAGCAGATCCTCGAGCATCTCCTTGTCATCGTCCATCAACGCCGGGTCAATCTCGACGCGCTTGACCTCGTGGCGGCCGCTCATGGTGACCTTGACCATGCCCCCACCGGATTCACCGAGGTATTCCTCGTTCGCCAGACGCTCCTGCGAGTTCTTCATGTCCTCTTGCAGCTTTTGGGCCTGCTTCAGCATCCCACCCAATCCGTTCTTCATGGTTCAACCTCTCTCGTCGATGATCAAAAATGGCGTCGGCAATCTGCGCGCGATGCCGTCATCCGCCCTCGGCGCCGGCGCGTGGGGCCGATAGCGTACCTGGAATCCACTCGCCCTCGAAGCGCTCGCGCAACTGCCGCGCCACCGGATCCGTCGCCAGCGCCCGTTCCGCCTCGGCCAATTGCCGCGCGTCGTCGCGGGCACGGCGCTGGGCGGGGGTTTCCACGGCCGGCGCATCCGCCGCAATCTCCAAGCGCAGCCCGTCGCACGCCAAGGCTGCGGCCAAGGCCGCAGCGAGCCGCTGCTCAGCGCCCGTGGTACGCAAATGCAGGTGACCGGGATCGAGCACGAGCCGCAGCCGCGCGCCATCCCAGGCAGCGAACGCGCAATGGCGCGCCAACTCCAGCGTCAGTCCACTCAGCTGCATGCGGGTGACGAGG
>NZ_JBKHDN010000123.1:0-8378 GCF_046541315.1 Halochromatium sp.
CGATGGGGGTGAGCGGCCTGCAGAGCACCGAGGCCAAGATCGGCCCTTATGAGCTGCAAGATTTCAACGCTTATTGGATCAGCCGCTACGGGCTGCGGCCGAGTAAGATCGCCTTCCTCGCCTGGCACGCTTGGCACGACAAGACCCAAGGCGCGTGGCCGGACAATCTGCCCGAGACCCAGCGCCACGAATACGATCTCGCCGAGATCAAGCGTTGGCTCGAGCTATTTCTGTTGCGCTTCTTCCAGCTCAGCCAGTTCAAGCGCAGCTGCATGCCGAATGGCCCCAAGGTCGGCTCCGGCGGTTCACTCTCGCCGCGCGGCGACTGGCGCGCGCCCAGCGACGCCGAGGCCGCGATCTGGCTGCAAGAATTGCGTCAACAGGTTCCCGATCACGTCCCGGACGGCGCCCCGGACCGCTGAGCCGCGACTCAAGATCCCTTGCGTGGGAAGGGTCCAGCATTTGCTTCCCGAAGCGGCCGCGACCGCTCGCTCCGAAATCGGGACGTCATTCCTGGGCAATTACTTGGATTTCTTCGCGCTCCGGCGGTTCTTCGTTCGCGCCGATTGTGCCGCTGGTGGCGCGGCTGATTGCGCTGCCAGTGCCGGCACATCGCTCACATCGGCGTCGAGCAAACGCTCGCCGCCGCTCGCCTCGAGTTCGCGCGTGCGGATGCGCCGCTCCTGGCGCAGGCGCAGCCCATAGCCGGCCGCCGCGCCACCGGCGGTCGCGATCGTCAGCAGCCCGAGGGTGAGGAATTGCGCGAACATCATCGCCACGCCGACCCCGACCACGCCCCCAACCGCGACGCCGGTGCGCAGCTTGGCGCCGCCAGCAGCCTTCTTCTTGCGCACCGCGAGCTTGGCCTTCTCGCGTTCGGCCTGCAGGCGCAGCTTTTCGCGCTCGCGCGTATGCCGCTTGTGCTGGCGCGCCAGGCTCTGCTCGCGCACGCTGCCAACCACCGAATCGAACCAGAGCGCGACCAGAAAGCCGAGCAGCGCGGCCAGGCCCGCAAACAGAGAAGCCGTCTGCTCGAGATCGGTCTTCAGCGCGGTATAGGTCAGCAACACCGTGGCCACCTGCAGGAGCAGGATACCGATCAGGAACCGAAGCAAACCACCGAGACGTCCACCCACGATCAACCCTCCTCTGAAATGGCCGCCTCGACCACGGGGCCCTGTTCACCCACTGGCTTCACCGGCGTCACCGATCCGCCAGATCCAATCGCCTCCAGGCGACGGTGGGCCACCATGATCGCGCCAAGGATCCGGAAACATCTCCCGCAAACGGCGCTCAATCGCCGCCAAGCTCTGCGGGCGGCCCGCGAGATCACCGGGAATGGGACGATCATAGGCATCGATCAACGCATACATGTATTCAGGTCCGATGGCCCGCACATCGACGACGAGCAGCGGGGTCGAGTCCGCTATCGGCAGCAGTGCCGGGCGCAGGCTGGTGACGAGAAAGGGACCATAAGAGCGCTCGAGCCGCTCGGCCAGTTCGAGCCGACCATGCACGCGGAGCTGCCTAGCCAAGGCCCCCTGTATCTGCCGCGAGAGCCCAGGCCGCGCCCGCTCGGCAAGCGCGCCCTCGGCTTGCGCCGCATCGACCTGGACCAGAAAGCCATGCCGCCCAACGCTGCTGTCAGTCGCGGCGCTGTCGGCGTTTGCGACATAGGTCTCGATCACCCGCAGCAGCTCGGAATAGGAATCGGCCTCATCGACCGCCACCTCGGCGCCGACCGGGCCTCCGAGGATGAAGGTATAGAGCGCATAGCCGGGGCGCGCATCGCCGTAGAGTTCCGCCAAGCTGTTCGCGCGCTCGAGTTCGACACCGCTAGGCGATGGACGATAGGCCATGGCATAGAGGGCGCCCGCCTTGAAGCCAACGCGCTCGCCGATCAGATCCGGCTGTCGCTCGGCGCTGTCCCCATCCTGTTCCGGGCCGCTGACATCGAAGCTGACCGACGCGCTCGAGGCCGGGACAGGATCGGTCGCCGATCGGCCCGCCCCATCCAGGGCCTCGCGCGAGCCGCTGCCGGCGCACGCCGCCAGCAAGGCGACGCCGATCAGCACTGTGCTCAGGAGGACTCCACGCATCGCGGTCTCGCAGCAGGGATAGGAAGGGATTCGGCCCCAGGCCGGCGCCGATCATGCCTGGGTGCATGATAGCCGATCCGCGCGTCCCGCATCGGCGTGCCGCGCGCTGTTGCGAAGTCGATTCGCCGACCGCAACTAGCCGATTCGCCGACCGCAACTCTCGGGGCGCACAGCGCACGACCGGCAATGCGCACAGCGCCCGCCCCGAACGCCAGCCATCGACGACGCAGACAGGCGACCGCCCCCATGATGGACAAGCCCTTTTCCCCTTCCAGCCAAGAAAATCAGCAACCGATCCTCGAGGTCATCGCCCCGTGGCTGACAGCCGCCCGTTCGGTGCTCGAGATCGGCAGCGGGACCGGCCAGCATGGCGTTCATTTCGCCGCGGCGATGCCGCATCTGCGCTGGCAATGCACGGATGTGCCGGCGCATCTGCCCGGCATCCGATGCTGGATCGACGAGGCGGGGCTTGCGAACCTGCCCGCGCCCATGGCGCTCGATGTCGATGACGACTGGATCGACACCTTCGGCAGCGCCGGCTATGACGCCATCTACAGTGCCAACACCGCGCACATCATGTCGCTCGCGCAGGTCGAGCGCCTGTTCCACGGCGCCGGCGCCCTGCTGCCGAGCGACGGTCTGTTCCTGCTCTATGGTCCGTTCAGCGTCGATGGCCGCCACAACAGCGAGAGCAATGCGCGCTTCGACCAGATGCTGCGCCTGAACGACCCGCTGAGCGGGGTGCGCGACCTGCGCGAGCTGGAGGGCTTCGGCCGCGCCGCCGGCCTCGGCCTCGCAGACGAGATCGCGATGCCGGTCAATAATCGAACCCTGGTTTGGCGACGTCGGTCCTGAGCGGACCCGAGGACCCGGTCTCAAGCGCGCCGGGCCCGAGCATCCCGACCCCAGCGCCGCGACCTCTAGCGCGCTGTCCCCGAGCGCGCCGGCGGCTGATCGAGCCGCTCCGCGAGCGACCGCGGTCGCCGCCAAAAGCGGCGCAAACGGCCAAGGGTTAGCTGCCATTGGCGCCCATCGCAGAGATCCAGGGTCACCCCATCGAGTTCGCCGGCACGCAGTGCCTGCAACGCCTGCGCGGCCCGCGCCTCGACCCCGAGCACGGCGCCGCGCCAGCTCGCCTCGTCGGCATCGAGCATGCCGTCGGCCATCCCGGCCTCGACCAGCAGCAGCCCGGGCTCGGCGCGGAAGCCATCGTGCCCGGCTGCACGCGCGCGCCCTGTCTCGTCGTCTCCCGTCGCCGCGCGTCCTGTCCGATCGGGTCTGGGCTCGGGCTCGGGCCCGGGCACAGGCGCATCGGGCCCCATCACATCGAGCCCGCTGGCCATCGCCAATCCACGCGCCAGTGGCTGATCGGCCCACACCTTGGCGAGCCCCGGCGGGCGCGCGAGCGCTCGCCACTCGCCAGCGCCCGAGAGCCAGAGCGCATTCACCGCTGGTCGGCCGCACGCCTCGCGCGCGCGATTCACCGGCGACTGGAACAACAGCATCTGCACCTCGGTCATCAGCGCCGCCCAACGGCTGGCGTCGGCCCCGGTGGGCAAGAGGCCATCGATGTGGCGACCGATCGCCGCCTCGAGCGGACGGGTCTCGAGCCGGGGTCGCTCGGCCAGCTCCAGATACCAGCGCGAGGCCACCGGCGTCACCAGCCGCAGCCCGTCATCGGCCAGATGCGCGTTCACCGCTTGCGCGAGCGTCTCGGCCTCGTCCTGTCCGATGCCGAGGTGGCGTGCATCGAACAGCCGCAACCGATCGCGATCCGGGCGCAGGTGGACCGGATCGGCGTGCAGCACAGTCCCCTTTCGATCCCAGCGCGGATCATCGGCGGCGCGGGCATAGGGCGCGCTCGCGGCGGCGCCGAAACGCTCGAGCAGACGCCCTGTCAGGCGGGTGTCGGCGGCCCCGGCATCCGGCCTGTGCCGGGGCTGGCCGCGCCCTAACAGGCGATCCAGCGCGGGGGTGCGCGGCGCCTGCTCCGGCAGCAAGGGGACTGGCCCCAGCAGGCCGGGCGCGAGAACGGTGAGTTCGCCTGTCATGAGCTTCGCTGCATGCTTGCCGAGCACCTGCCGGATTCAGACCTTGAAGCGACTCACGCGGCTCTGCAACTCGGCCGCCAGCGCGGAGAGCGTCTCGCTGATGGCGGCGATCTGATCGGCGCCGGACGCCGTTTGCTTGACCTCTTCGCTGATGTTTTCGACGTTGCGATTGACCTTCATCGCCACCGTCGATTGCTGCTCGGCAGCGCCGGCGATGCGCGTGCTCATGGCGTTGATGGTGCCGACGGAATGGCTGATCACCTGCAGCGATTCGCCCGCCCGCGCCGCCTGCTCGACGCCGCCGCGGGCCTTGTCGCGCCCCGTGCCCATCGACGCGACCGCCTTGGCGGCACTGGACTGCAGGCGTTCGATCATTTCCCGCACCTCGTTGGTGGCGTCCTGGGTGCGGGCGGCGAGGATGCGCACCTCATCCGCCACCACCGCAAAGCCCCGCCCCTGCTCGCCGGCCCGCGCCGCCTCGATGGTTGCATTCAGGGCCAGCAGATTGGTCTGCTCGGCGATGCCCCGAATCACCTCCAGGATCTTGCCGATCTCATCGCTGTCCGCCGACAGCGTGCTGATGATCGCGGCGGAGTCCTCCACCTGCTGGGCCAGCGACTGGATGCTCTCGATGGTCCGTTCCACCTCCTCGGTGCCGGCCTTGGACTGATCGTCGGTGGCATCGGTGGCCGCGGCCGTCTCCGCCGCATTGCTCGCCACGTCCTGCACCGTGGCCGCCATCTGGTGCATGGCGGTGACCACCTGTTCCACCTCCCACTGCTGAGCATGCACCTGCTGGCGGGTCTCGCCGCTGGTGGCCGCGAGCCGGTCGGCGGCCGCCGCCAGTTGCCCGGAGGCCTCCACCACCTGCTTGACCAGGCCATGCACGCGCTCGGCAAAGCCGTTGAAGGCCGCAGAGAGATCGGCGACCTCGTCCTGGCTCTCGATCGGCAAGCGTTGGGTCAGATCGCCCTCGCCTTCGGCGATCGAGCGCAGATGGCGGGTGGTGTTCTGCAACGGGGTGACGATGGCTCGCTTGAGCAGCCATCCCAGCAGCCCGGCCAGGGCCACCGCCAACAGGGCCGCCAGGGTCATGGAGGCGATGGCGACCCAGGCGGTGCGCTCGGCCTTGGCCATCACCGCGTCGCGCTGCTCGGCGAGCTGGGCATCCAGGTCGTTCAGCAACGCCCGCAGGGCCTCCAGATAACCCAGGGACTGGCTTCGGTAGATCGCCAGCCCCTGTTGCCGGTTGCCCTCGTCCACGGCCTGCAAGATGCGAATGGCGCTCTGATGCAAGGCCTGGTGGGGCTGCTCGATGGCATCGAAGGTGCGACGGAACTCCGCCGGTGCCTGAGCATAGGCCTCGCTGCCGCGAAAGCCGTAGTACCACTGACCGAAATCGCACCGGGTGTGGTCCAGTTGTCCCTGGAATTCGGAGCCCAAGGTGAAGACGTTGGCCAGATCGTTCACCCAAACCAGGTGATCGACCTCCTTTTGCACCTGAAAGAGGGCCTGTTCATAGGTCTTCGCCACCAACGCCTGGGTCTGGCCCAGGCGACTCAGGCCGGCCCAGCCCATCGCGGCGATCACCAGCAGGATCACCAGGACCAGGGCAAAGGAGACGGCCAATTTGTGGCCAATGGTCAACCTGGAGAACATCGCCAGGAATCTGTCTTGCATGGTGCCCAAGCCCCCTTTGCCTCGTCGGAATCGATGGTTGCTTGCCGGTCCTTGCGATCTGGCCTCGCCTCAGAGTTCACGGGTGGCGTTGAAGCGGATGTCCGGCCAGCGCTCCTGGGTCAGATCCAGATTGACCCGCGTCGGCGCCAGGTAGACGAGGTAGTCATCGCCATCCAGGGCCAGGTTCTCGTAGGCCTTCTCCTTGAAGCGCGCGAGCATCTTCGGATCATCGCACTCGACCCAGCGCGCGGTATGCACGCCCACCGCCTCGACCACCGCCTCGACGCCATACTCGCCCTTGAGCCGATAGGCGGCGACCTCGAATTGCAGCACGCCGACCGCGCCGAGGATGATGTCATTGTTCTTCAGCGGCCGAAAGACCTGGGTCGCGCCCTCCTCGCACAGCTGCAGGACACCCTTCTGCAGCGCCTTGAGCCTGAGCGGGTCCTTGAGCACTACGCGCCGGAACAACTCCGGGGCGAAATAGGGCACGCCCTCGTACTTGAGGTCTTCGCCCTCGCTGAAGGTGTCGCCGATCTGGATCGTGCCGTGGTTGTGCAGGCCGATGATGTCGCCCGGCCAGGCCTCCTCGACCTGACGCCGCTCGTCGGCCTGGAAGGTGATGGCGTTGGCGACCTGCACCGACTTGCCGATGCGCACATGGCGCATCTTCATGCCCTTCTTGTAGCTGCCCGAGCAGACGCGCAGGAAGGCGACGCGGTCGCGATGCGCCGGATCCATATTGGCCTGGATCTTGAATACGAAGCCGGTGAATGCGGGTTCCGCCGGCTCGACCGGACGTTCGCGGGTCGCGCGTGGACGCGGCGGCGGCGCATAGTCGACGAAGGCGTCGAGCAGTTCCTTGACGCCGAAATTGTTGATCGCCGAGCCGAAGAAGACCGGCGTCTGCTGGCCGGCCAGGTAGTCGTCCAGGTTCAGCGGATGGCTCGCGCCCTGCACCAGCTCCAGCTCATCGCGCAGTTCATCGGCCTGATCGCCGAGCAGCTCGTTCATGCGTGGGTTATCGAGCCCGTCGATCACCTCTCCGGTCTGGATCTTGCCGCCGTGGGTGGCGCTGAACAGATGGGTGCGGTCGTGGCGCAGGTCGTAGACGCCCTTGAAGCGCTTGCCCATGCCGATCGGCCAGGTCACCGGCGCGCATTGGATCTTGAGCACCTGCTCGATCTCGTCGAGCACCTCGATCGCATCGCGGCCCTCGCGGTCGAGCTTGTTGACGAAGGTGAGGATCGGCGTCGCGCGCAGCCGGCACACATCCATCAATTTGATCGTTCGCTCCTCGACGCCCTTGGCGACGTCGATCACCATCAAGGCCGAATCGACGGCGGTCAGCGTGCGATAGGTATCCTCGGAGAAGTCGCCATGGCCCGGGGTGTCGAGCAGGTTGACGATCGACTCGCCATAGGGAAACTGCATCACCGAGGAGGTCACCGAGATGCCGCGCTGTTTCTCGAGTTCCATCCAGTCGGAGGTGGCATGGCGCGCCGATTTGCGGCCCTTGACGGTACCGGCGAGCTGGATGGCGCCGCCGAACAGCAGCAGTTTCTCGGTCAGGGTCGTCTTGCCGGCGTCCGGATGCGAGATGATCGCAAAGGTACGCCGGCGATGGAGCTGTTCTTCCAGCTGGGACATGATCTCGGGCTGCCTGGGTTGGCGCGTCGCAAAACCCGCTAGTGTAACCGAGGCTTGGCCCCGGCAGCATCAGAACCTGACGACCTCGAGGTCCAACGCGATCGCTGTGTCCGCCATCACCGAATCGGCTGTCGCAAGGGCATCGGTCTCGGCTTGGAGCGCGATCGCGAGATGTAAGGCGTCCAAGGTGCGCAGCGGGTGCTCTGGATAGCGCGCGATCAGGTTTGCCGCCTCATCGAAGCGCGCGTCCTCGACCGGATAGAGCTGTAGCCAGCCCTGGGCAATGTCGTTGAGAAACGCCGCGTAAACAACGGACTCAAGCTCGTGGCTCAACGCCCCCATGCGTCGACGACGCGCCAGCATGGAGCGCACTTCGGTGCGCGTCAGGCTGCTGACCACGGCGACATCGAGGCCTTGGAGATAGCGGACGAAGGCGTCCGAGCCCGGCTCGTTGAGATACCACTTCGCCAAGGCGCTGGTATCCAGATAGGCGCGCCGGTTAGCGCTCATCGCGCTCGGCGCGAATCAGCGCCGCCGAGGACGTCGACAGGTGCGGCATGCGCGCTCGCAAATCGGCATGATCCGGACGTTGTCGCGCCCCTGCCACCGGCAGAATCCTCGCGATCGGCCGACCTCGCCGGTGGACCACCAACTCCCCCGCCGCATCGACCAGCTCATCGAGTCGACCGATCGCGGCTCGCATCTCTCTGACATTCAGCTCCCTCATGCCTGTGCCTCGTTGTGCTGCATTTCCGTAGATTGCAGCACACTCGCGCATCACGCACAATACCCGGCATCTCTGCCCGCCTGACGACTCGTGTCAGTTGTATGAACAGGCCCTCATGATGCGCGAATCCATGCCGATGAGTCTGCCCATCAGCCTGCCCGTGAGCCTACC
>NZ_JBKHDN010000124.1:0-8200 GCF_046541315.1 Halochromatium sp.
CGATCCTCGGACATGCCCTCGGCGATCGCCTCCATCCAGGCCGGATCATCGAAGAAATGGCCGGCGATCTCGGTCGGCGATTGGCCGCTGACCTGCCATTGGTACAGCGCCAGCACGGCATAGCGGCGAGCCTCGCTGCGGCGGCCGGCCATCTCAGGCAATCCCGCGCAGCAGATCGACCATCTCGATCGCCGAGAGCGCGGCCTCGGCGCCCTTGTTGCCGGCCTTGGTGCCGGCGCGCTCGATGGCCTGCTCGATGGTCTCCACGGTGAGCACGCCAAAGGTCACCGGCAGCCCGTGCTTGAGGCTGACCTGGGCCATGCCCTTGACGCATTCGCTGGCGACGTACTCGAAGTGCGGCGTGCCGCCGCGGATCACCGCGCCGAGGGCGATGATGGCGTCGTAACCGCCCTTGGCGGCGAGGCGCTCGATCACCACCGGCATCTCGAAGGCGCCCGGCACGCGCACGATGCTCAGGTCGGATTCCTCGGCGCCGTGCCGTTTGAGGGCATCGAGCGCGCCTTTCTCGAGGCTCTCGACGATGAAGCTGTTCCAGCGCGAGACCACCAAGCAGTAACGCGCGTTGCCGGCGCGCAGTGCGCCTTCGTAGGTCTTGATCATGGGAGTGTGTCTCTAAATACGCTCGCCACCGAGGTACTCGACGACCTCGAGGTCGAATCCGGAGATGCCGTGCATGGCCTTGGGCGCGCTCATCACGCGCATCCGGTGGACGCCGACATCGGCGAGGATCTGTGCGCCGATGCCATAGGTGCGCAGTTCGTTGCGGGCGCTGTGCGGCGCCGATGCGGCCATGCGTTGCGCCGGATCGCGGTCGGCCGGCTCGCTGAGCGCGGCCAGTTTGGCCAGCACGTCAGCGCCTTGATCGCGGTTGCGCAACACCACGATCACGCCCTCGCCGGCCTCGGCGATCTGGCGCATCACGGCATCGAGCGGCCAACCACAGGCCGGGTGCTGGGCGCCGAAGAGGTCGCAGAGGGTGTTCTGCAGATGCACCCGCACCAGGGTCGGTCGCTCGGCATCGATCTCGCCCATCACCAGTGCCAGATGGATGTCGTTCTCGATGGTATCGCGATAGGCGGTCACCTCGAAGATCCCGAACGCCGTCGGCAGGCGGCCGCGCGCCTCGCGGATCACCGCCTTCTCGTTCGCCACCCGATAGTGGATCAGATCGGCGATGGTGCCGATCTTCAGACCGTGGGTCTCGGCGAAGCGCTCGAGGTCCGGGCGCCGCGCCATGGTGCCGTCCTCGTTGAGGATCTCGACGATCGCTGCGGCCGGCTCGAAACCGGCGAGCCGGGCGAGATCGCAGCCGGCCTCGGTATGGCCGGCGCGCACCAAGACCCCGCCCGGCTGCGCCATCAGCGGGAACACATGGCCGGGCTGCACCAGATCGCTCGGCCTGGCCTCGGCGGCGACGGCAGCGGCGATGGTGCGCGCCCGGTCGGCCGCCGAGATGCCGGTGGTGACGCCGTGTGCGGCCTCGATCGAGACCGTGAACGCGGTCGCATGCGGGGCATGGTTGGCGTTGACCATCAACGGCAGCCGCAGGCGCTCGCAGCGCTCCTTGGTCAGGGTCAGACAGATCAGTCCGCGGCCATACTTGGCCATGAAGTTGATCGCCTCCGGCGTGACGCTGTCGGCGGCGAGCAACAGATCGCCCTCGTTCTCGCGATCCTCGTCGTCCATGATCACCACCATGCGCCCGGCGCGGAGTTCGTCGATGATCTCGTCGGTGGAATTGAGGGCCATGGCAGGGAACGGGTCGGGCTGGGCGAGGTGGACGATGCGGGATCAAGCCGACAAGCATAACGCAGCATTGACAAACCGTCACTCGGTGCCGACGGAATCGAAACCACGGCCGATGATAGACTGGAGTCATCCGCCGGCTCTTGGAGAGGTTCTCGGACATGCCGAATCACCGCCCACTTACCCCGCCTTCACGCTTCAGCCCGCACACGCATCAGCGCGGCCTGGATAAGGTCGCGCGCATCCCGGTCAAGGTCGAGCGGCGGCCCGAGGTGCCGCGCAAGCCGGCCTGGATTCGTGCCAAGGCGCCCACGGGTGCGGGCGTGGCAAGGATCAAGCGGCTGCTGCGCGAGAACCGCCTCGCGACCGTCTGCGAGGAGGCACAATGCCCGAATCTGGGTGAGTGCTTCAATCATGGCACCGCGACCTTCATGATCCTCGGCGATGTCTGCACCCGGCGCTGTCCGTTCTGCGATGTCGCCCATGGCCGGCCGCAGCCGGTCGACGAGACCGAGCCCGAACTGCTGGCCGAGTCCATCGAGCGCATGGGGTTGGGCTATGTCGTCATCACCTCGGTCGATCGCGACGATTTGCGCGATGGCGGCGCCGGGCACTTCGCCGCCTGTCTGCGCGCGGTGCGGGCGCGCTGCCCGAAGACTCGGCTCGAGGTCTTGGTGCCGGATTTCCGGGGCCGCGAGGAGCAGGCCCTGGCCGCCTTCACCGGCGATGCGACGCCGGATGTGTTCAACCACAACCTGGAAACCGTGCCGGCGCTCTATCGCGCGGCGCGACCCGGGGCCGATTACGCCGGTTCGCTGGCGCTGCTGCAACGCTTCAAGGCCCGCTATCCGCAGGTGCCAACCAAGTCCGGGCTGATGCTCGGGCTTGGCGAGACCTCGGAGCAGGTGCTGGCGGCGATGGCCGATCTGCGCGCGCACGGCTGCGACATGCTGACGCTGGGTCAGTACCTGCAACCGAGCCGCGACCATCTGCCGGTGCGGCGTTACTGGGAGCCGGCCGAGTTCGAGGCGTTGCGCGTCGCCGGCGAGCGGATGGGCTTCACCAACGTCGCCAGCGGCCCGATGGTGCGCTCTTCCTATCAGGCCGATCGGCAGGCGCTGGGCGCGCTCGGTCGATGAGGCGGCGCGCGGCCGCGCGCGGCGCTGAGTTGCCCACAGCGGCTGCCGGCCTCGGGTTGCCCCGGCGGGTTCTCGGATCGCCCCCCGGAAGGCTCGCCGATTGATCGGTAACCTTTTGTTCTTGAAGGTAAAGAACATGGCGGCCAAGGTTTGACCGGGTTGACGCAAGCCCCCGGAAGTCATGCACTTAGTCGGCGGTGTCGACAATGTATCCACCGACTTATCCACAGGCCCTGTGGATCAACCCCGAAAGGCGAGGCGCGGGAATGACTTGGGCGAATCTCGCGCGAGAGCCGAGGAACCTTGATGCGCAACCTGGGATCACAACCTCGATGGGAGGTCGGGATGTTTACTGGAATCATTGAAGCCATTGGGCGGGTCGAGGCGCTCGAGGACCGCGGCGGCGATCGGCGCATCCGCATCGACACTGGGAGCGATGCCGGGATGAAGGCGGGCGCGCTCGATCTCGGTCAGGTGTCGATGGGCGATAGCATCGCCGTCAATGGCGTCTGTTTGACCGTCGTCGAACTCAGTGCGCGAGGGTTCGCGGCCGATGTCTCGCGCGAGACCTTATCGCTCACCACCTTGGGCACCCTCAAGGCCGGCGCCCGCGTCAATCTGGAGCAGGCGCTGCGGTTGTCGACACCGCTCGGCGGACATCTGGTCAGCGGCCATGTCGATGGCGTCGGCACCCTGCTCGAGGTGCGCGAGGACGCCCGCTCCTGGCGTCTGCAGATCCATGCGCCCGGCGAGCTGGCGCGCTATATCGCGCCCAAGGGCTCGATCTGCGTCGACGGCACCAGTCTGACCGTGAACCGAGTCAAGGGCGCGGTCTTCGATCTGAACATCGTTCCGCACACCCTCGGCGCGACCATCGTCGGCGAGTATCGCGTCGGCTCCCGGGTGAATCTCGAGGTCGACCTGATCGCGCGCTATCTGGAGCGGCTGTTGCTCGGCGAACAGGCGGTCGAGCACGCGGGCACGGGTCTCACGGAGGAGTTCCTGCGCCGCCATGGGTTCGCCTGAGGCGGGCAGGGCTGGCGAGGGGCGTCTCGCGTCTCGTCGCCTGCTTGGATGCATGGGTTTGGAGATTGCGCAAACGGCTCAAGGCATGATGCGTGCTAGGCTTCGAACCGGGTGTCGGGATCATCCGGAACGCCGCTGAACGGTGACAGGGGAGGGCTGATGAAGGCACGCGTCAAATGGGTCGACGGGGCGGCGATGGAGGGGGTCTCCGGCACTGGGCATCGGCTGCTGATGGATGGGCCGCCGGCGGCCGGCGGGCGCGATCTCGGCCCGCGGCCGATGGAGCTGCTCTTGCTCGGCATGGGCGGCTGCACGCAGTTCGATGTCTTGCTGATCCTGCGCAAGGCGCGCCAGGAGGTCACCGATTGCGTGGTCGAACTCAGTGCCGAGCGCAGCGCGAGCGATCCCAAGGTGTTCACCCGTATCCATGCCCACTTCATCGTCACGGGGCGGGCGCTGAGCGAGCGCCGCGTCGCGCGCGCCATCGAGCTGAGCGCCACCAAGTATTGCTCGGCGTCGATCATGCTCGGCGCGACCGCGACCGTGACCCACGATTACGAAGTGCGCGAAGCCGATCGCTAAGCGGTTAGAATCGCGCCTTTCACGCCCGCCGTTGGAGGGACAAGTCATGCCGAAGATGCATAACCGCTTGAAGCTACAGGGGTTCAACAACCTCACCAAGTCTCTGAGCTTCAACATCTACGATGTCTGCTATGCCAGCACGGCGGACCAGCGTCAGGCCTATCTGGACTACATCGACGAGGCCTACAACGCCGAGCGTCTGACCGGCATCCTGACCGATGTTGCCAACATCATCGGTGCCAATGTGCTCAATATCGCGCGCGAGGACTACGAGCCGCAGGGCGCTTCGGTGACCATGCTGATCGCCGAGGAGGAGGTGCGCGACGAGGAGGAGGTGTCCAACACCGCGAGTCCTGGGCCGTTCCCGGACGCCGTCGTCGGCCATCTCGACAAGAGCCACATCACGGTTCACACCTATCCGGAGAGTAATCCGCACAGCGGCATCAGCACCTTCCGCGCCGATATCGATGTCTCGACCTGTGGCCTGATCTCGCCGCTGAAGGCGCTGAACTATCTGATCCACGCGCTCGAATCGGATATCGTGATCATGGACTACCGCGTGCGCGGCTTCACCCGTGACATCGGCGGGCGTAAGCACTTCATCGACCACAACATCAGCTCGATCCAGAACTATCTCTCGCGCGACACCAAGGATCGCTTCCAGATGATCGACGTCAACGTCTATCAGGAGAATCTGTTCCACACCAAGATGGTCGTCAACCACTTCGATTTGAGCGACTATCTGTTTTGCGTCACCGCCTCGGACCTCTCGGACAAGGAACAGGAACGGATCGAGCGCCTGGTGCGGCGCGAGATGATGGAGATCTTCTACGGACGCAATCTTTCGCGCGAGATCGAGACCTGGAAGACCCCCCAATAGCGGCTCAGACCCAATAGGTGCCGTGCGTCATCAGTTTGGAGACCGCGCGCATCGCCAGCTTGACCGGCTCGGGTAGCTCGGCCCCGCCGGCGATCTGAGCGACCTGGGCATGATGGCTTTCGTCGAGTTTCATCTGCTCGAGGATCGCGCGGGTGCGGCGATCGTCACCCGGGACCTGGGCGATATGTTCGTCGAGGTGATCCTCGACCTGGCGCTCGGTCTCGACGACGAAGCCGAGGCTCCATTGGTCCCCGGCGAGACCCGCGGCACTGCCCATCGCGAACGAGCCCGCGTACCAGAGCGGATTGAGCAGACTCTTGCGGCCGCCGAGTTCCTTGATCCGCTCTTCGCACCACGCAAGATGATCGTTTTCCTCGTGCGCCGAGCGTTCGAGCTGCTCGCGCACGGCGGCATCGCGCGCGGTCAGGGCCTGGCCTTGATAGAGCGCTTGCGCGCAGACCTCGCCGGTATGGTTGATGCGCATCAGGCGGCCGATGTGCCGGCGTTCCTGATCGGTGAGGTCGACCTCGGCCTCGGCCTTGCCGGGATTGGCGCGCTCGGTCACTGGCGGGCGGCCGAAGAGGGTGCGCAGGGTCCGGTCCATGCCGATGAGGGCACGATCGATGGGGCTGTAATCACGGATGTTCATGGGGATGGGAGGCTCCTTCGGGATCGATGGGGAGTTGTTGCTCGATGAGCTGGATCGGATGCAAGACCGGGATCGCGAGGCCCGCCTCATCGAGTCGCGCGGCCAGATGCAGGGCACAGCCGGTGTTGGTGGTGACCAGATAGTCCGGCGCGAGCCGCCGCAGGGCCTCGATCTTGGGTTCGGCCAAGGCGAGCGCGATCTGCGGATGCTCGGTGAGATAGGTGCCAGCGGCGCCGCAGCAAGTGTCGTTTCCGGGTAGCGGAATCCGGGTGGCCGCCGGGATGCGTCGCAGCAAGGCATCGATGGCGCCCTGATCGCGCAACTGATTGCGGTGCGAGCAGGGCTCGTGCACAGCGATCCTGGCCGACAAGGATCGCAGTTGCAGCCCCGCCGGCCAAGGCTGATCGAGCAGGAAGCGACAGATCTCGACGGCGTTGAGCCCGCCTTGTTCGCGCAGTTCGGCGACACAGGCACTGGCGAGCCCGATGATGACGCGCTCACCAAAACGCCGGGCGTTGATCGCCAGCCGCTGATCGGCTTGCGCCGGATAGCCATTGTGGCGATGGATGGCGCCGCAGCAGACCTGATCGTTCGGCACCTCGACCGGGTAGCCAAGACGCGCGAGCAAGCGTTGCGCGGCCGCTTCCAAGGGCTGATCGGTCAGGCGAGCGACACAGCCGCGGAACAGGATCGGGCGCACGCGGGCTGCCTCGATCTCGGGCCCGGCCGCTGCGGTTCCGGCTGACCCGGACCGGGCTGACCCGGACTGGGCGGGCGCGGACGGGGCGAAGGCCGACCGGGCGGACGCGTAACAGGCTGGCGCGGGCTGCACCCACCTGGAGCGAACGGGGGCCCTTGGCCAGCGCAGCGCGCGCGCGAGGGGGTCGAGCACGCGAACGACAGGCCAGCGCTTGGCGAGCCCGGCAACCCATGGCCTCGGCAGGCGCAGCCAGCGATAACCGATACCGACCAGCGCCAGGAGTCGCAGCCCATCGGGCCGGGTCAGGAGCGCGAGCGCCGCGCGCCGCAGCCAGCGCCGCCAGCGCGGACGGCGCTGTTCGCGCAGCGCGCGCGCGCCATCCATCAGGGCGCCGTAGCGCACCAGAGAGGGGCAGCTCGGCTCGCAGGCGCGGCACTCGAGACAGTTGTCCAGATGCCGCGCGAGCCTTGGACCGTCGGCGATCTCGCCGCCGAGCCAGCCCTGGATCAGGGCGATGCGCCCGCGCGGCGATTCGCCTTCGTCGTGCGCGAGCTTGAAGGTCGGGCAATGCGGCAGGCAGTAGCCGCATTTCACGCATTGGTCGGCTAAGCTGAGCAGGCTGGCGACCTGGGGCTCGGGTCCGTCCTTCATGGCCGTCCTGCGGCTGGAGCGAGCGCGCATTGGGATGGCCGCGCCCGGGCCGCACCCTCTGGCTGGGTCGCCGGCGTTGCTGGCCAGTCTCTTGGATCAGGTTGGAGCTTTCGATTGTGTCCTATTACAAACATCATCTGTTCATGTGCGTCAATGAGCGAGCCGACGGCAGCCAATGTTGCGCACAGTGTAACGCCCAGGCCGCGCGCGACTTCTTGAAGAAGCGCAGCAAGGAGCTGGAGATTGCGGGGGCGGGTGGAGTGCGCGTCAACACCGCCGGCTGTCTGGACCGCTGCGGCGAGGGACCCGTGGCCGTCGTCTATCCCGAAGGGGTTTGGTACACCTATGTGGACACTGAGGATCTGGAAGAAATCCTGCAATCACATCTGATCGGGGGCGAGCCGGTGGCGCGGCTGCGACTGCCGGACTCGGCCTGAGGCTGGCTGAAGACGGCCGGGCGCACTCATCCGCCTCGGTTCGCCTGCGCCAGGCGTTGATGCGCAAAGCGCAGTAGCTCGGCCGCGCCATACTCGCGGTGATGATGATGTCGATCCCAGTGTCCGTCAGCGGCGGGGAAGACCTGCTGGGGATTCTCCAGGGCTAACCATTTCTCTCGATTCTCGGCGCGAAACAGGTTCGGGGTCGTCAGGTAGAGCAGACCGTCTCGGTTGAGGAGCGCAAGAAGCGCGCGCAGGAGTTCGACTGGGTTGACCGCCAGGTGTTCGAGCACCTCGGCAAAGGCAATGGCGTCGTAACCTTGCCGGGGCATGTCGAATGCGGCGGTGGTAGCTGTTGGCATGGGGATG
>NZ_JBKHDN010000125.1:0-8146 GCF_046541315.1 Halochromatium sp.
AGCTTGATCGTCACCGACGGCGTGTTCAGCATGGACGGCGATCTCGCGCCGATACCGGCCCTAGCCGCGATCGCCAACGCCACCGGCGCCGCGCTCATGGTCGACGACGCCCACGGCATCGGTGTCCTCGGTGCCCAGGGTCGCGGGAGCCTCGAACAGGCGGGTCTCGATGGGGGCGACGCCCAAGCCGCGGTCCCGATTCTGGTCGGCACCCTCGGCAAGGCCCTCGGCACCTTTGGCGCCTTCGTTGCCGGTAGTGCCGAGCTGATCGAGTACCTGATCCAACGCGCGCGCAGCTACGTCTACACCACCGCAGTCCCGCCCGCGCTCGCCAGCGCCAGCCTCAGGGCGTTACGGATCGTGCAGCAAGAGCCGGAACGCCGCCAGCATCTCCAGCGTCTAATCGCTCGCTTCCGCGCTGGCGCTGAAGCCCTGGGGCTGCCCTTGGCCGACTCGCCGACGCCGATCCAACCGCTGATGGCCGGCGATGTCGAGACCGCCCTGCGCTGGAGCCGGTTCCTCGAAGAGCGCGACATCCTGGTCACCGCGATTCGCCCGCCGACCGTGCCCCAAGGCGCTGCGCGTCTGCGCATCACCTTCTCGGCCGCCCACCAAGCCGCCGAGGTCGATCGCCTCCTAGACGCACTGGCAAGGCTCCCAAGATAGCGGCTCAAGGTGCAGCAACCAACAATGCACAACGACCGACCCACTCTCGTCCTGCTCCACGGCTGGGGCATGAACAACGGCGTCTGGGATGCGCTGCCGGCCTCTATCAGCGAGCGCTTCCATCTGCACCCCATCGAACTTCCTGGCCACGGCAACGCGCCCTTCCAATCACACTGGCGCGATCTCCCAGACTGGGCCGATGCCGTGCTCGCCCAAGCCCCCGAACAGGCCATCTGGCTCGGCTGGTCGCTCGGTGCCCTCGTCGCCCTGCAAGCAGCCTTGCACACCCGCACGCCAGGTCGCCCCATCGGCCCGGGCCAACAGGCTCCAGCCCAGGAGGTCTCATCACGCCGCCGCGCTCCCTCTCGCATCCGCGCCCTGATCCTGGTCACCGCCAACCCACGCTTCGTCCAAGCCGCCGACTGGCGCGCCGCCATGCCCGCCACCACCTTCGACGGCTTCCACGCCGCGCTCCGCGATGAACCAGCCGCGACCCTCGCGCGCTTCCTCTCGCTCCAGGTGCGCGGCAGCGAGGACGCCCGCGAGACCCTGCGCCGCCTGCGCGCCGGCCTCGCCGAGCGCCCGCAGCCGCAACCCGAGGCGCTGCTGGCCGGCCTGGATCTGCTGCGCGAGGAAGACCTGCGCGCGCGCCTGGCCGACATCCAACAACCCGCGCTCTGGCTGTTCGGCGAGCGCGATACCCTGGTGCCGGCCAGCGTCGCCGAGCGCATCGAACTGCTGATGCCCCAGGCCCAGTGTCAGACCATCCCGGGCGCCGCCCATGCGCCATTGCTTTCGCATGGCGACGAGGCCGCCAACCGCATCACCGCCTTTCTCGCCGAGACCCTGCCATGAGCCTGATCGACAAACGCGCCGCCCGCCGCGCCTTCGAGCGCGCCGCGACCAGCTATGACGCCGCCGCCGTGCTCCAGCGCGAGATCGGCGCGCGCTTGCTCGAACGGCTCGACTATGTGCGGCTGCGCCCAGACCGCATCCTCGAACTCGGCTGCGGCACCGGGCAGGGCATCGATGCCCTCGCCAAGCGCTGGCGCCAATCCCGGATCATCGCCCTCGATCTCGCCGAGGCGATGCTCCAGCGCGCCCGCCGCCGAGGCACCTGGCGCAACCGGCCGCGCCCGCTCTGCGCCGATCTCGAGGCCCTGCCGTTGGCCGACGACTCCGTCGACCTGGTGATCTCCAACGCCACCCTGCAATGGGCCGGCGATCTCGCGCGCGCCTTCGCCGAGCTGCGGCGCGTGCTGCGTCCGGAAGGCCTGCTGATGTTCACCACCTTTGGCCCGGACACCCTGATCGAGCTGCGCCGCGCCTGGACCGCCGCCGATGGCGGTGCCCATGCCCATGTCAGCCCGTTCCTGGACATGCACGACATCGGCGACGCGCTGGTCCGCGCCGGTTTCGCCGATCCGGTGATGGACGCCGAGCGCATCACCATGACCTATGCCGACGTGCGCGCGCTGATGCGCGACCTTAAGGCCATCGGCGGGCGCAACGCGCTGCACCAGCGCCCGCGCGCGCTGACCGGCCGCGCGACCTTGGCGGCGATGGAAGCCGCCTATGAGCGCGAGCGGCGCGACGGGCGCCTGCCCTCGACCTGGGAGGTCCTCTATGGCCAGGCCTGGATGCCGGCGGGCGCCACGACGCCGGCACAACGACAGACCGCCGATGGGGTCGCGATCCCGCTCACGGCGATCCCGCGCCGGGCCGCGCGATGAACGCATCCAGCGGTGTTCCATATCCACTGAGATTCATGCCGTGAATGATGAGATGATCAGTCCTATGGCGTCGGCGCCGAGGCAAGAGCGAGCGCTGGCGTCGGAATCGCGGCAGGGGCACGCTCAAACGCCGCCGCGCGGGCGAGGGCTCTTCATCACCGGCACCGATACCGAGATCGGCAAGACCGAGGTCACGCTCGGGCTGATGTCCGCCTTGCAGCAGCGCGGCCAGCGTGTGCTCGGCATGAAACCCATCGCTGCCGGTTGCGAGCCGTCGGCAGAGGAGGCGCGCAACGACCAACCCCTGCGCAACGAGGACGCCCTGCGCATCCAAGCGCAGTGTTCGCAACCGGTCGCCTATGCGCGGATCAATCCCTACGCCTTCGCGCCGCCGATCGCGCCGCACCTCGCCGCCGCGCAGGCCGGTGTCGAGATCGCACTCGCGCCGATCCAGAGCGCGTACCAACAGCTCGCGGCACAGGCCGACTGGGTCCTCGTCGAAGGCGTCGGCGGCTGGCGCGTGCCGCTGGGGCCGGAATTCACCCTGGCCGACCTGCCGCGAGCGCTCGAACTCCCCGTGCTGCTGGTGGTCGGTCTGCGGCTCGGTTGCTTGAATCACGCGCTGTTGAGCGCCGAGTCGATCCAGGCCTCGGGCCTGCGCCTGGTCGGCTGGATCGCCAACGGCGTCGATCCGGCGATGGCCGCCGTCGAGGGGAATCTCGCTAGCCTGCGCGCGCGGATACCAGCGCCCTGTATGGGGGTCATCCCCTGGCTTGAAACGCCAACCCCAGAGCGGGTCGCCGATCATCTGCACAGCGGCCTGGAACGGCTACAGTGCGCCGCCGAGCTGTCATGCAACCAGGGCGCTTAGGAGATGTCCATCATTTGCTTCCCGAAGCTGCCGCGACCAGTCGCCCCGAAATCGGGAAGTCATTTCTGGACAGTCACTTGAGTGCCGGTTCACTCGCGCGCGCCGAGCCGCAACATCTCGGCCGCGTGCGCGCGCGTGGTCGCGGTGATCTCGGTGCCGCCGAGCATGCGCGCGACCTCGTCGATGCGCTGCTCGGCGGCGAGCGGATCGATCTGGGTGAAGGTCTCGTCTTGCCGCGCCGATTTCTGCACCCGCAGATGCTGATGCGCTTGCGCGGCGACCTGCGCTAGATGGGTCACGCAGAGCACCTGCCGGTTCTCGCCCAAACGCCGCAGCAAGCGCCCGACGATCTCGGCGACCCCGCCGCCGATGCCGACATCGACCTCGTCGAAGACGAGCGTGGGGACGCCGCCGACCTCGGCGGTCGCGACCTGAATCGCCAGGCTGATGCGCGAGAGTTCGCCGCCGGAGGCGACCTTGGCCAGCGGCTGCAACGGCTGACCGGGGTTGGCGCTGACCAAAAAGGCAACGCGATCGAGGCCCTGACTGCCGATCGTCTCGACCGCGCCGGGATCGACCGCGACCTGGAAACGGCCGCCGCCCATGCCCAGCTCCTGCATCGTCGTGGTCACCGTCTCGCTCAGTTGGCGCGCGGCCTTGCGGCGCGAGACACTCAACGCCTCGGCACGCTCGAGCAAGGCCGCACGCGCCTGCTCACGCTCGCCGGCCAAGGCCTCGAGCGACTGATCGGCCTGTTCCAGACGCACCAGCTCGTCGCGGCGCTCGGTGGCGAAGGCGCGCAACTGCTCGGGCGCGACGCGGTACTTGCGGGCGAGATCATGGATGCGACCGATGCGCTGTTCGACCACCCCGAGACGGGTCGGGTCCATCTCCAGCCCGTCGAGGTAATGGCGCAGATTCGCCGCCGCCTCCTCGATCTGCACCGTGGCGCCATCGATCAGCTCGCGGGTCTCGCCCAGACGAGGGTCGATCGCGCTCAGGCCGCCGAGATCGGCGCTGGCGCGGCCGAGATGATCGCGCAGCGACTGCTCGCCTTCGTAGAGCAGCTCGACCAGCGCCGCCGCAGTGGCCTGCAGTTGGCCCTGATTGGCAAGCCGGCGTTGCTCGGCGTCGAGCGCATCGAGTTCATGCTCGCCAAGCTCCAGCGCATCCAATTCGTCGAGTTGGAAGCGCAAGAGTTCCAGGCGCTCCTCGCGCTCGGCGCGGGCCTCGGTCAGGGTCTTCCAGCGTTGATCGAGTGCCCGATAGTGCCGATAGTGCTCGGCCACCGCGCTGGTCAGCGACGGATGCGCGGCATAGCCATCGAGCAATGCCCGCTGCGCGGCCGGCCGCAGCAGGGATTGATGCGCGTGCTGGCCGTGGATGTCGACCAGCAACTCGCCGAGCGCGCGCAGTTGGGCGCTGCTGACGGCGCGGCCGTTGATATAGGCGCGGGCGCGGCCGTGCCGCACCAGCACGCGCCGGATCAGGCATTCGTCGCCGTCATCGAGCGCCTGCTCGGCGAGCCAGGCGCGCGCCGGCGGGTGGTCGGCGAGCGCGACATCGACGCTGATCTCGGCGCGCTCGCGGCCGCTGCGGATCAGGCTCGCGTCGGCCTTGTCGCCGAGGGCCAGCCCGAGCGCGTCGATCAGGATCGACTTGCCGGCCCCGGTCTCGCCGGTGAGCGCGGTCATGCCCGCCCCCAGCTCGAGTTCGAGCCGGCTGACGATGACCAAATCTTGGACGGTAATGAGAGTCAGCACGGCGTTTCGGAATGGGTATGGCCGCCCCAGCCGAGCTTGGCGCGCAGGATGCGGTAGTGATCGTGATCGTGCGGATGCAACAGGCGGATGCGGCGCGAGCTGCGTTCGACGCGGATCGCGGCGCCCGCTTGCAGGGGCAGGTCGACCTGGCCGTCGCAGGTCAGGCGGACCTGCTCCGGCTCCAGGTCGCAGACCCGGATCTCGATGCGGCTGCCGCCTGGCACCACCAGCGGCCGGTTGCTCAGCGTGTGCGGACAGATCGGCACCAACAGCAGGGCATCGAGCCGCGGATTCAGCAGCGGACCGCCGCCGGAGAGGGCATAGGCGGTGGAACCGGTCGGGGTGGCGACGATCAGCCCATCGGAGCGCTGGGCATTGATGAACTGACCGTCGATATAGGTCTCGAACTCGATCATGCGCACCGAGTTCCATTTGTGGATCACCACGTCGTTGAGCGCACGCTCGGGCACGGCCTGCGCGCCCATGCGCACGTCGAGCAGGATGCGGGTATCGGCCTCGTAGGCGCCGTCGAGGATCTGCTCCAGGCGCGCCTCGATCTCATCGGGCAGGATGTCGACCAGGAAGCCGAGACGGCCGAGGTTGATGCCGACCAGCGCGACATCGTGCTCGGCCAGGACGCGCGCCGCGTGCAGGAAGGTGCCGTCGCCGCCGACCACCAGCACCAGGTCGCAGCGCGCGCCGAGATGCTCGATACTGACGCCATCGCCGCGCCGCAGGCGGGTCGCGGTGGCCTGCTCGAAGGAGGTGCGGACCCCGCGCGCGCCAAGGTGATCGACGACGCGCGCGACCGTGGTCGCGATGCGCGGGTCGTCATGCTGTTTGGCGATGAGGCCGATGTGCTGGAACCAGGCCATCGATGGCGCACGACTCCTTGGGAGGCGAAGGATATGGACCAATCGGGTTGCTGAACACGGCCCAGGCATGGGCAGGGACCGCGGGCAACGTTAGCACGCGGCACCGAGCGCGCCAATCATCGCCTTGACATCATTCCCCGAGCCCCTTAGATTGAACGCGTTAGCACTCGTTAGGCAAGAGTGCTAACAACCGATTCACCGCCCGAGAGGCTGGATTCGATGGGTTTCGTTTAGCCACCAGTGAGTGACAATCGTGTCGATGGACGTTAGAGCCAGTGGTCGTTTTGCCGAAGGACAGGTCAGCGAGCGCGC
The DNA here is from genome assembly GCF_046541315.1 of Halochromatium sp. GTDB lineage: Bacteria > Pseudomonadota > Gammaproteobacteria > Chromatiales > Chromatiaceae > Lamprobacter. Next base: position 6,221 of record NZ_JBKHDN010000125.1, read on the forward strand.
ACTGCACTTTCTGAAGGCGCTCGTCGAACGCCACATCCGCGATGGCCAGCCGGTGGGGTCGCGCACCTTGGCGCGCGATACGGGCCTGGATCTGAGTCCGGCGACGGTGCGCAACGTGATGGCGGACCTGGAGGATTTGGGTCTGGTGTCGTCGCCGCACACCTCGGCGGGGCGGGTGCCGACCGCGTCGGGTTATCGACTGTTCATCGATAGCCTGCTCAAGGTCGCGCCGCTGACCGAGGCCGATGTCACCGTGCTGCGCGAGCAGTTCGCGCACAGCACGGACACCGCGACGCTGATCCAAACCGCCTCGCGGGCGCTGTCCGGCGTCACCCACCTGGCCGGGCTGGTGATGGTGCCGCGGCACGAGCGCGAGGTGTTTCGGCAGATCGAATTCGTCTCGCTGTCGGGGCGGCGGGTACTGGCGATTCTGGTCACCGGCGATGGCGAGGTGCACAACCGCATCCTCGAGACCGAGCAGCCATTGCCGGCCGCGCAGCTCGAGCAGGCCTCGAACTATCTGACCCAACTGTTCAACGGCCAGGAGATGCAAGAGGTGCGCCGGCAGTTGATGGCCGATCTCAAGCGCACCCATGCGCACATGGATGAGCTGATGATACGGGCGGTGATGATGGCGCAGCGCGTCATCGAGGCCGCTGAGCACAAGGATGACGTGATGATCGCGGGCCAGACCAATTTGATGGAGTTCACCGAGCTGTCCAGTATGGATCGGCTCAAGGCGTTGTTCGATGCCTTCACCGAGAAGCGGCAGATCCTCGACCTGCTCGATCGCTGCATCGAGGCCGAGGGGGTGCAGATCTTCATCGGCGAGGAGTCGGGCTACGCCTTGCTCGATGATTGCAGTGTCGTCACCGCCACCTACCGCGTCGAGGACCAGGTGCTCGGCGTGCTCGGGGTGATCGGCCCGACGCGGATGAATTACCAGCAAGTGATTCCGGTCGTCGATGTGACGGCGAAGCTGCTCGCGGCCGCGCTGCGCGGACGCTGATTCGCGACAACCCACATTCAACGCGAGAGGCCACGGGCGCATCCACGGCGCGGTCGCGATCCGCCGGGTGGCCCGGGAGCGAGGTTAGAGATGACGAAGGAACAAGACCAAACGCGCGACCCGATCGAGGACGTCGATCAGGCGCCGAACGATGAAGCGGCGGCGGAGCCCGGGCGCACGGCGGCAAACGCGGATGTCGAGCGCGAGGCCTCGGTCTTCGACGAGGAGAGGCTCGCGTCCGAGACGTCCTCGTCCGATTCCGAGCAGGCCAGTTCCGAGCAGGCCAGCTCCGAGCAGGCGGATTCCGAACAGGCCGGTTCCGAGCAGGCGGATTTCGAGCAGCCGGACCCGGCCAAGCTGACCATGCTGCTGGAGGATACGCGCGCGAAGGCCGACGAGGCCAACAACCAGCTGCTACGGCTGCGCGCCGAGATGGAGAACATGGCGCGGCGCCAGGCCAAGGAACTCGAGAACGCGCACAAGTTCGCGCTCGATAGCTTCGTCAAGGAATTGCTGCAGGTCCGCGACAGCCTCGAACTCGGCCAGGCCGCCGCCGAGGCGCCGGACGCCGATGTCGACAAGCTGCGCGAAGGCACCGAGTTGACGCTGAAATTGCTGCGCGACGTGATGGCCAAGTTCGGCGTTGAGCGCATCGACCCCGAGGGCGAGCCCTTCAACCCGGACTATCACCAGGCGATGTCGATGCAGCCGCGCTCCGATGTGCCAGCGAATACCGTGGTCAACGTCGTGCAGAGCGGTTATCTGTTGAATGGCCGTTTGGTGCGCCCGGCGTTGGTGATGGTGTCGCAAGCGGCCTGACCGTGCCAGATCCGTTGCGCGAGATCCGTTGCGCGAGATCCGTTGCGCGAGATCAGCCAGCGTCTCGAAAGCCGCCGCCGGTTCCAGGGCGAGACCGC
>NZ_JBKHDN010000126.1:0-8061 GCF_046541315.1 Halochromatium sp.
CGCCAGCGCCTCCGGCCGCCGTGCTCGGCAAACGCGGGCGATCGATCACCCCGGCGACGATCAGCAGCAGTCCGCCCTCGGCAACGCGCGCGAAGCGACAATCGGGATTGACCAGGGCCATGCCGACGATGCCATGGAAGGCCCGCGAGAGCACCGCAAAGTAGCGCCATTCGACGAAGGACGCGCGCGCCAGCCCGATCAGCGGCGGCGGCGCGACCGAAACGCGGCGCGCCGGCTCGCCAGCCGCCGACACGGCGGCGCGCGCGCGCGCATCGGCATGCGCGAGCAAACCGTCTCGATAATGCGGCCACCGCCAATGGAACATCGACACCTCATTCACCGTCCAACTACGCTCGCCGCCAAGGGCCAGGGTTTGCGATGCCTGAACATCGCACTTCCGTTAAGATACCGTCATCTGCCCCGAGAGCAAGCAAACCTACCTAAGTAGAGCGCGCGTGAGCACAGTACAATCGACCCTCCCCAAGGCCCCCACCGGCATCCAGGGGCTCGACGAGATCACCGGCGGTGGCCTCCCACGCGGCCGGCCGACCCTCATCTGCGGCGCGCCCGGCTGCGGCAAGACCCTCTTTTCGATGGAATTCCTGGTCCGAGGCGCGACCGAGTTCGGCGAGCCGGGCGTGTTCATGGCGTTCGAGGAAACCGTCCCCGAGCTGACCCAGAACGTCGCCTCGCTGGGCTTCGATCTCGACGACCTGGCCGAGCGCGGGCTGCTCGCGCTCGATTTCGTCGCCGTCGAGCGCAGCGACTTCGGCGAGACCGGCGATTTCGATCTCAGCGGCCTGTTCGTCCGGCTCGGCTACGCCATCGATACCATCGGCGCCAAGCGCGTGGTGCTCGACACCATCGAGATCCTGTTCACCGGGCTGCCCAATCCGTCCATCCTGCGCGCGGAATTGCGGCGCCTGTTCCGCTGGCTCAAGGACAAGGGCGTCACCGCCGTGATCACCGCCGAGCGTGGCGACGGTCAGCTCACGCGTCAAGGAATCGAGGAGTATGTCTCGGACTGCGTCATCACGCTCGATCATCAGGAGCGCGACCTGGTCTGGACACGGCGCCTGCGCGTGCTGAAGTATCGCGGCTCCAGCCACGGCACCAACGATTACCCCTTCCTGATCGACGAAGACGGTCTCTCGGTGCTACCGATCACCTCGGTCAATCTCGATCAGACCGTCACCTGCGAGCGCATCTCCACCGGCATCGCCCGCCTCGACACCATGCTCGGGGACGCCGGTTATTATCGCGGCAGCAGCGTGCTGGTCTCCGGCACCGCCGGCACCGGCAAATCGAGCCTATCGGCGCATTTCGCCGATGCCACCTGTCGCCGCGGCGAGCACGTGCTGTACTTCGCGTTCGAGGAGTCGCCCTCGCAGATCATCCGTAACATGGGCTCCATTGGCCTCGACCTGGGCCAGTGGGTCGAACAGGATCGGCTGCGGTTTCATGCCGCACGCCCGACCTTGGCCGGTCTGGAGACGCACCTGACGCTGATCCAGCGCGCTGTCGCCCAGATCCAACCCTCGGTCGTGATCCTCGACCCGATCAACAGTTTTATCGCCGGCGGCAATCAGCTCGAGGTCAAGGCGATGCTGACACGCTTGATCGATTTCCTCAAGCACCGCCAGATCACCGGCCTGTTCACTAACCTGACCTCGGGTGGCATGCCGCTCGATGCCACCGATTCGGCCATCTCCTCGCTGATCGATACCTGGCTGTTGCTCATAGCCGTCGACACCGGCGGCGAGCGTAACCGCCTCCTCAGCATCCTGAAGTCGCGCGGCATGGCGCATTCCAATCAGACCCGGGAGTTCCTGATCACGGCGGAGGGGATTTCCTTGCGCGACGTCTACGTGGGACCGAACGGGGTGTTGACCGGCTCGGCCCGCATCGCGCAAGAAGCCGCCGAACAGGTGGAGCGGCTGGAGTGCCAACGCGAGATCGAGCATTATCGACGCGATCTCGCGCAACGCCGCGCCCTGCTCGAGGCGCATATCGCCGCCCTCCAGCAAGAGTTCCAGGCGCGCGAGACCGAGACCCTCGCCCTGATCGAGCGCGAACAGCGCCGCGAGGCCGAGTCACGCAAGGTGCAGGCATCGATGGCGTCGTCGCGGCGCGCCGACACTCCACACCCTAAGGAGTCGCTATGAACGCATCGTCGAACACCGAGCAACAGTGGACCCTGCGCCTCTACATTGCCGGCCAGACGCCGAAATCGATCGCCGCGTTCGCCAATCTGCAGGCGATGTGCGAGACGCACCTGGCCGGCCATTATCGGATCGAGGTGGTCGATCTGCTCGAACAGCCGCAACTGGCGCAAGGCGACCAGATCCTGGCCATCCCGACCGTGGTGCGCCGGCTGCCCTTGCCGATCCGCAAGATCATCGGCGATCTCTCCGATACCGAGCGCGCGCTGGTCGGACTGGATCTGCGTCCAATGCCCCAAGATCGCGGCGCCTAGACAGCTCGACCTTCCTTGCGGGTGCGCGACATCGTCGTCCGTGCTGTCCAAACGGCGTCCTATGAGTCCGAACCCCTCATCGACCGATGCCTCGCTCGATCCGGCCGCCGAGATCGAGCAACTGCGCGCCCGCCTCGCCGAGGCCGAGGCGGTCCTCGACGCCATCCGCAGCGGGCGGATCGACGCCTTGCTGGTCTCCGGCCAGCGCGGCGAGCAGGTCTTCACGCTCAAACACGCCGAGCACGATTATCGGCTGCTGGTCGAGGAGATGGGCGAAGGCGCCCTGACCCTGACCGCCAACGGACTGATCTACTTCGCCAATCGGCGCCTGGCGGCGATGTTGGGCGTGGCGCCTGAGCAACTCCTCGGCAGCGCGCTCGCCGACCACATCGCGGCGGCGGATCGCCCGCGCTATCTAGCCTGGCTGCACAGCCCGTCGCCGCGCCCGCAGCAACGCCTGGAGATGGATCTGATCGACGCGCGGGGCATGGCATTGCCCTGCCATCTCTCGTTCACCGAACTCCCGGTCGCCGAGAAGCAAGGCGCCTTCTGCGTCGTCGCCACCGACCTGAGCGCGCGCAAGCAGGCCGAGGAGGCGCTGCGCGTCAGCGAACAGCGGCTCAAGACCATCGTCGAAAACCTGCCCATCGGGGTCTGGTTCCTCGACGCCGCCGGCAAGATCGTCTACGGCAATGCCACCGCCCAGCGCATTTGGAACGGAGCCAGGTTCGTCGGTCCCGACCACTTCGGCGACTACAGGGCCTGGGCACCACACATGGACCCGCCCTTGAACGCCGAGGAATGGTCGGCGACGCGCGCCATCCGGCACGGCGAGACGCGGCTCAACGAGGAACTCGAGATCGAGTGCTTCGACGGCACGCGCAAGACGATCCTCAACTCGGCGGTGCCGATCCGCGACGGCAATGGGCGGATCGCCGGCGCAGTCGTGCTCAATCAGGACATCACCGAGCGCAAGGCGGCCGAGGATCGGATCGAGCGGCTCGCGTTCTACGATTCCCTCACCGGCCTGCCGAATCGCCGGCTGTTGTTGGATCGGCTCGGCCAGATTCAGGCCACCATCAAGCGCCATGGCGGCCATGGCGCGCTGCTGTTCATCGACCTCGACCACTTCAAGGATCTCAATGACAGCCTTGGCCACGATGTCGGCGATCTCCTGTTGATCCAGGTCGCGCAGCGCTTGCGCACCTGCATCCGCGGCAGCGATACGGTGGCCCGGCTCGGTGGCGATGAATTCGTCGTCGTTCTCGGCGAACTCAGCAACGAGACCGCTCAGGCGATGACGCAAGCACGCCACATCGGCCTCAAGGTGTTGCAGACCCTGAGCCAGCCCTACCAACTCGGGACTCATGTCCACCACAGCACCCCGAGTATCGGCGCCACCCTGATCGACACGCCCCACTCGAGCGTCGAGGAGCTGCTGAAACGCGCCGACCTGGCCATGTACCAATCGAAGAACGCCGGCCGCAATCAGTTGCGCTTCTTCGATCCCCAGATGCAGACCGCCTTGGAGCTGCGTACCCATCTGGAAGGAGAGTTGTACGACGGACTGCACCAGGACCAGTTGCAGCTCTACTATCAGCCGCAGGTCGACGCCAACGGCCGCATCTTCGGCGCCGAGGCGCTGCTGCGCTGGAACCATCCGCAGCGCGGCCTGTTGACGCCGGAGGCGTTCATTCATCTCGCCGAGACCTCGGGCTTCATCCTCGAACTCGGCGCCTGGGTACTCGACGCGGCCTGCGCTCAGCTCGCCCGCTGGTCGACCCGTCACGGAGCGCCCGCTGCGTCGATCGCCATCAACATCAGCGCCCGCCAATTCCTCGACCCAGGCTTTGTCGAGCGGGTCCAAGCCGCCTTGCAGCGTCATGGCGTCGATCCGCATCGGCTCACGCTGGAGCTGACCGAGAGCCTGCTGCTGCAAGACATGGACGACACCATCGCCAAGATGTCGGCCCTGCGCGCGCTAGGGCTGCGCTTCGCCCTCGACGACTTCGGCACCGGCTACTCCTCGCTGGCCTATCTCAAGCGCCTGCCGCTCGATCAGCTGAAGATCGACCGCTCCTTCGTCGCCGACGTCATCACCGATGTCAACGATGCCGCGATCGTGCGCGCCATCCTCGCGTTGGCCCCAAAGCTCGGGCTCTCGGTGATCGCCGAAGGCGTCGAGACCGAGGCGCAACGCCGGTTCCTGGTCGAGGATGGATGCCGCGCCTTTCAGGGTTATCTGTTCGGCAAGCCGGCGCCGGCGAAGGACATCGGCCTCTGATTCTGGCGCGCCGAGCGTCAGATGAGCAGGGAGGACTTTGACTTTGGTGGTCAAACCGGGACCGTGCAGAACAACGATTACCTGAGGTTTTATCCCGAGGGTCAGTCGGGCGGCCTACCCGCGAAGAGCAACAGGACGTTCAACGACCCGAGTTGGCTCAACAAGATCTCCTCCGTGAAGCTTTCCGACAACTGCATCGCGGTTTTCTTCATGTCACCGAACAATGGCGGCCCCCTTCAAGGCCATCAAGTAGTCCGCGAGACGACCGCAAAGTTTTCAGAAGGGCTAAACGACAAAACGCACGGCATGATCTGCGAATGCAACTGATCAGGCGAATGGCGTTATCCTAAATGCAAGCGGCCGTCACCACGCACAGCGATCCATGGTGACGGCGCTGCAATAGTCCCTCAGACCTCGCGATAGAGACGCGCGCCCTCTTCTAGGAACTCGCGCGATTTCTCCTTCATCCCCTCGGCCAAGGCCGCCTCGGCATCCTCGAGCTGGCGCGCCTTGGCGTAATCGCGCACGTCCTGGGTGATCTTCATCGAGCAGAAGTGCGGGCCGCACATCGAGCAGAAGTGCGCGACCTTGTGCGACTGGTGCGGCAGGGTCTGGTCGTGGAATTCCCGCGCCCGATCCGGGTCGAGCGAGAGGTTGAATTGATCCTCCCAGCGGAACTCGAACCGCGCCTTGCTCAGCGCATTGTCCTGGATCTGCGCGCCGGGCAGGCCCTTGGCGAGATCGGCGCCGTGGGCGGCGATCTTGTAGGTGATGATGCCGTCGCGCACATCCTGCTTGTCCGGCAAGCCGAGATGCTCCTTGGGCGTCACATAGCAGAGCATCGCGGTGCCGTACCAGCCGATGTTGGCCGCGCCGATGCCGGAGGTGATGTGATCATAGGCCGGCGCGATGTCGGTGATCAGCGGGCCGAGGGTGTAGAACGGCGCCTCGAAGCAGTCCTTCAATTCCTTGCTGACGTTCTCCTCGATCATCTGCATGGGCACATGCCCCGGCCCTTCGATCATCACCTGCACGTCCTGCTCCCAGGCGAATTGGGTCAGCTCGCCGAGGGTTTCCAACTCGGCGAACTGGGCGCGGTCGTTGGCATCGGCCAGGCTGCCCGGACGCAGCCCATCGCCGAGACTGAAGGCGACGTCGTAGGCCTGCATGATCTCGCAGATCTCGGCGAAGTGGGTGTAGAGGAAGTTCTCCTGGTGATGGGCCAGGCACCACTTGGCGAGGATCGAGCCGCCGCGCGAGACGATGCCGGTGAGCCGGTCGGCGGTGAGCGGGATGTAGCGCAGCAGCACCCCGGCGTGGATGGTGAAGTAGTCGACGCCCTGCTCGGCCTGCTCGATCAGGGTGTCGCGGAACAGCGCCCAGGTCAGCTCCTCGGGCTTGCCCTCGACCTTCTCCAGCGCCTGATAGATGGGCACGGTGCCGATCGGCATCGGCGCGTTGCGCAAGATCCACTCGCGCGTCTCGTGGATGTGTTGGCCGGTCGAGAGATCCATCAGGGTGTCGCCGCCCCAGCGCGCCGACCAGACCATCTTCTCGACCTCTTCCTCGATGCTCGAAGTGGTGGCCGAGTTGCCGATGTTGGTATTGATCTTCACGCGGAAATTGCGGCCGATGATCATCGGCTCCAGCTCCGGATGATTGATATTGGCCGGGATGATGGCGCGCCCGGCGGCGACCTCCGCGCGCACGAATTCGGGCGTGATCCGCTCCGGCAGGTTGGCGCCGAACGACTGACCGGGATGCTGGCGCAACAGCTTGGCGTAGCGCGGATCGGCGCGCAGTTCGTCGAGGCGCAGGTTCTCGCGCAGAGCGACATATTCCATCTCCGGGGTGATCTCGCCCCGGCGCGCGTAGTGCATCTGCGTGACGTTGTGGCCGGACTTGGCGCGGCGCGGCGTGCGCAGGTGCTCGAAGCGCAGAGGGGCCAGCGCCGGGTCCTGCTGGCGACGGCGACCGAAGCCCGAGGTGGGGCCGTCGAGCAGCTCGGTATCGCCGCGCTCGGCGATCCAGGTCCCGCGCACCTCCGGCAGGCCGGCCATCAGGTCGATCCGCGCCTCCGGGTCCGAGTACGGGCCGGAGGTATCGTAGACGTAGATCGGCGGATTCTCCTCTCGGCCCGCGCTGGTCAGCGTCGGCGTCTGCGCGATCTCGCGCATCGGCACGCGCAGATCGGGCCGGGAGCCGGTCACATAGCACTTGCGCGAGGCGGGAAACGGACGGGTCACCTCGTCGGACAAGCGGGCGGTGGTGGCGAGGAAGGCTTCGGGGATGGCACTCATGGCGGCTCCTTGGGAACGATGGCGAACCAGCGTGCAAGGAACCGAAACGAGCAGGTCGACAAACCACGGCTCGCCCTGGCTTCCCTCCGCCGGTACGAACCGGATCAGGTGATTCGGGGACTCTCTCAGCCCGCGCGCGCGGGCACCCCCAGCAGGACAGTCCCGAACGCTATCGAAAGCGGCGGGGGATTTCAAGCATGCGGCTTGTCCTGGAATCGGGCGCACGGCGTCTGCTGCCGAGAAGCCAGCCGGCCTGGCCAAACAGATCGTGTTAGCGTGGCGATCATCGACGTTTTGATGTTATGACGCTACAATCGCCTCTTTCCCGCTACGCTTTCTGGATAAGAGACATGACCAAGGCGTTGAAGCGCTCCACCGTTTATTTTGACCCTCAGTTACATGCCGCACTGCGTCTGAAAGCGGCGCATACAAACCGTAGTCTCTCAGAGATCGTCAATGATGCGGTCCGTGAAGCACTCGCCGAAGATCAGGAAGATTTGGCGGCGTTCAAAGAACGCCTGCCGGAGCCGACAATCAGCTATGAGGCCTTGCTAGACGACTTGAAGATGCATGGGAAAATATAGACTGGTCTTCAAAAGCTCGGTTTCAAAAGACCTGCGACCCATACCGAAAAAAGATGTCGCGCGCATTCTCCAGCGAATAGAAACGCTACGAGAGGAACCGCGTCCGATTGGCAGCGAAAAGCTATCAGGGCAAGAGCGTTATCGAATCCGGCAAGGCTTATACCGAATCATTTACGAGATCATCGATGAGCATTTGGTGGTCACAGTGGTAAAGATCGGTCATCGACGATCTGTATATCGGAGCAGCTAATTCAGACATCGGTCTTCGCGCGCTCCAGATTCAGGGCCAAGAGCCGGCTCAGAATCTCGTCGTCAGGCATTTCCGGGCTGTAGTCGGTCCAGCCATAGGCCGCTGCGACTGCTGCATCCAGTGCCTGGTGGGCATGATCGAGCCAGGCTGGGCGCTCGTTGTAGAGG
>NZ_JBKHDN010000127.1:0-8039 GCF_046541315.1 Halochromatium sp.
GGCGTCCCATCAGGCGTCGCCTGCAGCAATCTGGTCATTGAATCGACGCCGGCGAGCTGGGCGTCGGCGGTCTGGGCGTCGGCGGTCTGGGCGTCGCCGTCGCCGTTGGCATCCGCGCCCCGATTGCGCTCATCAGCGCGATCGGTGCCGTCAGTCTCATTACCCTCGTTATCATTACCTTTATCGCGATCAAGCAAGACCAGCGTTGGCCGCGTCTCGGCGACCCGTTGCAGTTTGCTCGCCAGCCGCTCGGTGGTGAAGGCCCAGCGTGCGCCGCTGTTGGCGGCGATATGAGCCAGGTCGCGCTCGCCGAGCTGGCTATCGACCGGCACCGGGATGGCATTGGCGCGGATGATGGCCAGGCAGGCGATGATCCACTGTGGCGAGTTCGGCGCATAGAGCAGGACGCGGGTACTGGGCTCGAGCCCTTCAGAGCGCAGCCCGGCGGCCAGGCGCAGCGCCTGCTCGGCCAGTGACGCGGCACTCCAGTCGCGACGCTGCCCGCGCTCGAACTCGATGAGCGCGATCGCATCGCCACGATCACGCAGCAGCGCGATCAATTCATCGAGGACTCGGATCTCGCTCAGTGGCTGACGCTCGCTGCTCACTTGATCGACCTCCGTCTGTTCGCAAGGGATCTTGGATCGGGTCAACTGGCAAGCAATATCGCAGCCAAGCTCGGGCGATTGACGGAAAAGCTCGTACCGAATTGCGGCAAGCGTTGCTGCGTTCGCGAACGGCATCCGACCGGCGCATCGGGTATGGCCGCTCGACCTGACTGCCGGACAACACTGACCCAGAAGCCCAGATCCGTTCTGGCGTCAGTTCTCACCAACTGCCGCGACCTGATAGCCTTCGCTTCGACGAGGTACCCACAGCAGACCGTGGGCTTTGGCGCTACTCGCCGACCCGCCATCTCTACCACGCCCTCAAACTGCTTAACGACGATGCCGACCCCGAACGCGCAGTCAAGCACCTGGTGAATACAACGGACTTCTGGAATATTCGCGCCACATGGCCGCAGTTAGCGGAGGAGGTCGATCTGCGTGATCACCTGATTCGACCCGATGCGTCGCTGGATCTCTATCTCCTTCCCGCCGGCGTGACCAATGCGGACTATGCCCGCCTGCTTCGCTTCACTGATCCACTGTCCTGGTACCGCGAGGAAGCGAATCCGCTGCGGAAGATGGTCGCGCAGTTGCGTCAGCTGAGTTTCCAACCGGACCTGATCCTCTTTGATGCCCGCACCGGATTCAACGCGCTCAATGCGCCATTTCTATTCGAGTTTTCGGATCTGGCGGTGATTGTCTTTTTTCCGCACCCCCAGGCCCGCCAGGGCACCGGGGAACTGGTGCGGGCGTTGCTGACATCAACGACATTAAGGCATCAGGATCAAGATGGCCTGACCCTGAGGTATCCCCACATAAAAATCATATTTTACAGTATCTTACGGCGCGATTCTACTGGAAAAATGAGCATGCATGGGGTGTAATGGTCCACCACCAGCGACCAAACCGGAGGAGGGCCACCCATTTTTGGGATCACCAAAAGTTATTTGATCAATCTGGCGTTTCAGGAGCACCTGAAGTCTCGAGCTGACGTGACCGTGTCGGCCCAGGGCCCATGTCGTGCTACCGCCGCTATACTCGGCTTAGCGCCATCTGCTGCAACAACCCACCGGAGGCCATGATGTCCGCCGCACCACAACCGCATCTTTCGTTCGACGACTGGCTCGCCATTGAGCGGACCGCGACCGACCAGCGCAGTGAGTACGTGGCCGGTGAGGTCTTTGCGATGGCCGGCGGCAGCGAGGAGCACAATCTGATCGTCGCCAATCTGGTGCGCGAGTTCGGCAACCAGTTCAAAGGCAAACCCTGCCGCGTGTACGCAAGCGACATGAAGGTCCATATCGCCGAGGCTGACGTCGGCACCTACCCAGACGTGATGGTGATCTGCGGTGAGCGCCAGTTCCATGACGGTCGGCGTGATGTGGTGACCAATCCGACCCTGATCGTTGAGGTCTTGTCGGATTCGACCGAGGCCTATGACCGCGGCGACAAGTTTCGTCATTATCGAAGCCTCGACAGTCTGCAGGCCTACCTGCTGCTGTCGCAGTCGCGGATGCAAGCCGAGCTGTTCATCGGCCAGGCGGACGGCACTTGGATGCTGAGCAGCTATCAGGAGCCCTCAGCATCCATTCGGCTGCCCATGCTCGAGGTCGAGCTATCGCTGGCTGAGGTCTACGACAAGGTCGAGCTGTCGAGCTAGTCGTACCGACGCATCCTCCGACGACGCGCAATATTGTCGAACGGTTCATCGTGGCCGTCGATCACGCTGTTCTTGATCGATACCAAGTCCGACGTGATCGTATGAGCCGCAAGCCTTTGCCGACGATGGCCCAGGCTGCGATGCGTCCCTAGCGCTCAGGCCGCCAGCGCGCGCTTCAGATCCTCCAGCGGATCGCCATTGGTCAGGCGCAGATCATAGGCCGCTTGCAGCCGCGCGAAGACCTTCGGCGTGATGAAAGCCGGCGGCTGCGGGCCCAGGTTGATGCCCTTGACCCCCAGATGCAGCAGCGTCAGCAGCACCGCCACCGCCTTCTGCTCGAACCAACTGATGACCAGGGTCAGCGGCAGATCGTTGACCGTGCACTCCAGCGCCTCGGCCAGCGCCACCGCGACCATGATGGCGCCATAGGCATCGTTGCACTGGCCCATGTCGAGCAGGCGCGGCAGGCCGAGATGCTCGCCATAGACATGATCGCGAATGCGGTATTTGCCGCAGCCGAGCGTCAGGATGAAGGAATCGTCCGGCGTGGCGGCGGCATAGTCGGTGAAATAATTGCGTCCCTTCTCGGCGCCATCGCAGCCGCCGATCACAAAGAAATGGCTGATCTTGCCGGCCTTGATCGCGTCCAGGATGGCACCGGCCTGGTCGAGCATGACCTGGCGATGGAAGCCGACGGACTGCTCGTCGCCCAGGCGTTCCGCGCAGGGCGGACAGGCGCGCGCGGCCTCGATGACCTTGCTGAAATCGCCGTCTTTGATGTGCTGCCCGGCGGGCACCGCGACGGCATTGGTGGTGAACAGGCGGTCGCGATAGCTCGCGGGCGGAATCAGCACGCAGTTGGTGGTGCCAACGATGGGGCCGGGAAAGGCGGCGAATTCCCTTTTCTGATCCTGCCAGGCGCCGCCATAGTGGCCGGCGAGATTGGGATGTTCCTGGAACTTGCTGTACATGTGCGCTGGCATCATCTCGCCATGGGTGTAGACCCGGATGTCGGTGCCCTTGACCTGTTCGAGCAAGTGCCAGAGATCGAGCAGATCATGGCCGGTGACCAGAATGCCGGGGCCGGCCTGAGTGCCTTCGCGCAGTGGCGTGGGGCGTGGCGCGCCGAAGGTGGCGATATGTCCCTCGTCGAGCATCTGCATCACGCGCAGATTCTTCTCGCCGCATTCCAGGCAATACTGGAGCAGGGTGTCCTCGTCGAAGTTGACATTGGTCATGGTGGCGAACAGCGCCTCCTCGATGAAGGCCGACACCGCCTCGTCCGACTGGCCGAGCCGCCGGGCATGGTGGGCATAGGCGGCCATGCCCTTGAGGCCGAAGATCAGCAGCTCCTGCAAGGACTGGACATCCTCGCTCTTGCCGCAGACGCCGGGGCTGTTGACGCAGGCGCTGTTACGAAAGGTTTGTTCGCATTGGTTGCAGAACATACAAGGCACTCCTGGAGTCCTGGGGTGGTGGAATGAGAGGGGATCAAGGCAATCCCATCCGATCGGTTGGGCGCGTCGGCCAGGTCTGTGGCCGACGCGCCGCGAACACAGGAGCAGACTGCGGGTGGGCGTGCCCTGGTGGCCTTGACCTGAGTCAAGCCGCCACTTGCGATCTGGGGCCGGCACTGGCGGGCGTCGCCGGATGAGGTCGTCTCCAGCGGTGGATCCGCGAGCCCACGGACTGGCGTGGTTCGGGCCACGCGAGAACCAGCGCCAGGCATGCCGTCAGGTAGAACTCGCAGTATGATGCGCGCTGCATCCGTCTTGACGACAGACCAAACCCTCGCGAACCCGCCCCATGTCACTGCTCTCGCTGCGCGCCGTCTCGCTCTCCTATGGCCATCCGCCGCTGCTCGATGGGATCGATCTCGAGATCGGTCCGGCCGAGCGCGTCTGCCTCATCGGTCGCAACGGCACCGGCAAGAGCACCTTGCTCAAGCTCATCGATGGCGAGATCCAGCCCGATGCCGGCACGCTCTGGCGTGCCGACGGGCTGCGCGTGGCGCGGCTGGCGCAGGAGGCGCCGCTCGGCGACGCGCATCGGGTCCTGGAGGTGGTCGCCGGCGGTCTCGGCGCGCTGGGCGAGTGGGTGGCCGAGTATCACCATCTCAGCCAGCGTCTGGCCGCCGATGGCGGCGCGGCCTCGGAGCGCGATCTGGCGCGGCTGGCGACCGTGCAGCAGCGCCTCGAGGCCGACAACGGCTGGGAGATCGAGCAACGCGCCGAGCGGGTGGTCTCGCGCCTCGGGCTGGACGGCGAGGCGGTCTACGCGACCCTCTCCGGCGGGCTGCGCCGGCGCGTGATGCTGGCGCGCGCGCTGATCAGCGAGCCGGATCTGCTGCTGCTCGACGAGCCGACCAACCATCTCGACATCGAGACCATCGAATGGCTCGAAGAGCTGATGCTCGGTTTCCAAGGCTCGCTGCTGTTCATCACCCATGATCGGCGCTTCCTGCGCAATCTGGCCACCCGCATCCTCGAACTCGATCGCGGCCAGCTCACCGATTGGCCGGGCGATTACGACAACTATCTGCGCCGGCGCGAGGAGCGCCTGCATGCCGAGGCCAAGGAGCGCGAGCGCTTCGACAAACGCCTGGCCGAGGAAGAGGTCTGGATTCGCCAGGGCATCAAGGCCCGGCGCACGCGCAACGAGGGACGGGTGCGGGCCTTGCAGGCGCTGCGCGAGGAGCGCCGCGCGCGGCGCGAGGGACTTGGGCAAGCGCGCCTGAGCGTCGATAGCGGCGAGCGCAGCGGCAAGCTGGTGGTCGAGGCCCAGCACGTGACCTTCTCTTATCCAACAGGGGCAGGCGCGGGCGAGAGCGCGAGCGCGGGGGCGCATGCGAACGCCGACGCGACACCGATCATCCAGGATCTCAACACCCTGATCCTGCGCGGCGACCGGGTCGGGATCATCGGCCCCAATGGTGCCGGCAAATCGACGCTGCTCAAGCTGCTGCTGGGCCAGCTGCAGCCGGACGCGGGTCAGATCCGGCTCGGCACCAATCTCAAGGTGGCCTATTTCGATCAGCTCCGCGCCCAGCTCGATCCCCTCCGCAGTGTGCGCGATAACGTCGCCGGCGGCAGCGATCAGGTCGAAGTGGGCGGTCGCAGCCAGCATGTGCTCTCCTATCTCAAGGATTTCCTGTTCGTCCCGGAGCGCGCCCAGCAACCGGTCTCGGCGCTTTCCGGGGGCGAGCGCAACCGGCTGCTGCTGGCCAAGCTGTTCACCCAGCCGGCCAATCTCTTGGTGCTCGACGAGCCGACCAACGATCTCGACGCCGAGACCCTGGATCTGCTCGAGGAACTGCTGAACACCTTCGACGGCACCTTGCTGCTGGTGAGCCACGACCGCGATCTGCTCGACAACGTGGTCACCTCCAGTCTGGTGCTCGCGGGCGACGGTGGGGTCCAGGAATACGTCGGCGGCTATTCCGATTGGCAGCGCCAGCGAGACGCCAAGGGACGGGCGTCGTCGGCATCCGGGGCGCGGGCGCCCTCGACTCAGTCGCGGCGCAGCGCAGAGCCCGGGCGCAAGGGCCGCGACGGTGAGGACGCCACGCGGACACCGGCGGGACGAGACGCGGCCGGGCGAGACTCGGCAGCGCGGGAGTCCGCCGGCCGGGCGTCTACTCGTCGTGGCAGGTCGCCGGGCAAGCTCAGCTACAAGGATCAGCGCGCGCTCGAACAGCTGCCCCGGCAGATCGAGGCGCTCGAGACCGAGGTCGAGCAACTGCATGCCCGGCTCGGCGATCCCGCGCTCTATCAGGGAGCGGCGGAACAAGTCGCCGAGACCCAGGCCCGACTGGCCGAGGTCGAGACGGAGCTGGCGGACTGTTACGAACGCTGGGAAGCCCTCGAAGCGGCGCAACAGGCACTGCAATGACGCTTGGCGCATCGCTTGCTTTCTCGACTGCGGCGGCCATGCAGCCCCACCTCGCGATCACCGTTCCACCGAGTCCATCCGATGTTACAGCTCGAATCGCTCAATCAATTCTACGGCGAGAGTCATACCCTCTGGGATCTGTCGATGACCATCCCGGCGGGCGAATGCACCTGCGTGATGGGCCGCAACGGCGTCGGCAAGACCACGCTGATGGAGTGCATCATGGGGCTGTTACCGCTGCGCACCGGCGCGATGCGGTTCAAGGGCCATGACCTCGCGCGCCTGCCGGCCGAGCGCCGCGCCGGACTCGGCATCGGCTATGTGCCGCAGGGACGCCAGATCTTCCCGCTGCTGACGGTGGAGGAGAACCTGCGCATCGGGCTGCCGGCACGCGCCGATCGCAGCCGCCAGATCCCGGAACGCGTCTTCGAGCTGTTTCCGGTGCTCGATCAGATGCGCGCGCGTCGCGGCGGTGATCTCTCCGGCGGTCAGCAGCAGCAGCTCGCGATCGGACGCGCCCTGGTCATCGACCCGACCTTGCTGATCCTGGACGAGCCGACCGAGGGCATTCAGCCGAACATCGTGCACGAGATCGGCGACATCATCCGGCGCTTGATGGATCAGCTCGGGCTGACGGTGGTCCTCGTCGAACAGAAACTGCCGTTCGCGCGTCGCGTCGGCGACCGTTTCGCGATCCTCGAGCGCGGTCGGCTCAAGGCCGAGGGCGCGATGAGCGACCTCGACGATGATCTCGTGCGCAAGTATCTGGCGGTCTGATGCCGCTCGCCGGGGCTGCGACCGCCACCGGGCGCATGCGCTGCTGACAGCGCCCGGCGATCGGCGAGCGCTTCGATCGCGGCCGCGCCTGCTCGGTCTGCGGGCATCCGCGCCCCGGATCTGGGCCACCTGAGCGCCAATCCGATCGCGCGGCCCGATCGAGAACCCCGATCGAACCGGGCAGACTGACTCGACCGGCCTCATCCAGGGAGTCTGTCCCCATTGCTTATAGCGCTATTCAGTGCGCCCCGCTGGCGTATACACTGTTCCCTCTCAACCCCCGATTCGACGAGGCGTCGACCATGGAGCTGAACCCCCGCGAAAAAGATAAGCTGTTGCTGTTCACGGCCGGTCTGCTCGCCGAAAGGCGCAAGGCGAGAGGGCTGAAGCTCAACTATCCGGAGGCGGTCGCCTTCATCAGCTGCGCCATTCTGGAAGGCGCGCGCGATGGCCGCACGGTCGCCGAGCTGATGGACTATGGCCGCACGCTGCTGAGTCGCGACGATGTGATGGACGGGGTCGCGGAGATGATCCCGGACGTGCAGGTGGAGGCCACCTTCCCGGACGGGACCAAGCTGGTCACCGTCCACGACCCCATCGTCTAGCCCGGTCACCCACATCGAGGATCGCAGCATGATTCCAGGCGAACTCTTCACGGTCGCTGGCGAGATCGAACTCAATATCGGCCGGCCGGTGTTGACGGTCGAGGTCGCGAACAGCGGCGATCGACCGATCCAGGTCGGCTCCCATTATCATTTCTTCGAGACCAATCCCGCGCTGCGCTTCGAGCGCGACCCCACGCGCGGGCATCGGCTGGATATCCCGGCCGGCACCGCGGTGCGCTTCGAGCCTGGACAGTCGCGTACCGTCGACCTGGTGCCCTACGCCGGGGATCGGATCGTCTACGGGTTCCGTGGTGAGGTGATGGGCCCGCTTGATCCTGAGCCGGAACCGGAGCCCGCCCTCGATTCTGACGACGAGGCTGCCGATACCAGCGTCGACCAGGAGACCAAGGCATGAGCAAGATCAGCCGGCAGGCCTATGCATCGATGTACGGTCCCACCACCGGCGACAAGCTGCGGCTCGCCGATACCGACCTGATC
>NZ_JBKHDN010000128.1:0-7988 GCF_046541315.1 Halochromatium sp.
CGCAGGCACGGAAGCAGGCGCAGGCACATTTACAAGCACCGGCACCGGCACAAGTACGGGCACGGGTACGGGCATAGGCGCAGACGCGAACGAGTCTTTTCGCCGACACATGGGCGTGGCCGATCTCGCCACCTACGAAGCGAGAGTAGCGGAGCGGGTGATCGAGGCCGACCAGGCTGGCATCCTCGCCGAGCATGGCGGCGCGCGCGCCGAAGCCATCGTGCTCAAGGGCGATACGAGGCTGCCGGATACGCAGGTCCTCGGCTCCCGGGACCAGCCGGTGGTGCTGGTGATCGATGGCGATTGGGTCGGCGGCGCGCCGACGATCTGGGGAGTGGTCTATGTGGGAGGCTCGGTCGAGTTCGTCGACATCCCCGCGATCCACGGCGCCTTGATCGTCGAGGGCGCGTTCGTCGAAGGCGCGCTCGACGAGGCGCTGAAAGCGATCGAGTACGACGCCGAGGTGCTCGACAATGTTCGCGGCCGGATCGGTGCCTCAGCGCCCAAGCCCGGCACCTGGCGCGATTGGTCGAAGCGTTAAGATCCGGACCAATGATCTGGCCGCTCGACCTGCTTGCCGGACGATACTGACCCAGAAACCCAGATTCCACCGGATGTTCGTGCCCGCGCGTCAGGGCGACTGGCTATAGACCAATGAGGTTGACTGGATGCGAGCGATAACAGCGCGTCAGTCCGTCACAGCGCCGGCCTTTGCGCGCGGCTTCGGCCTCGTCGAGGCCTTGATCGCGCTCGTGGTCTTGAGTGTCGGCGTGCTCGGCATCGCGCGTCTGAATGCGCGCTTGCTGCAAGAGATCGCGCCCGCCCGGGTCGAAGCGGAGGCGATGCAGTTGGCGCAAACCCAATTCGCCCTGGCCCGTTTTCAGGTATCGAGCGGCACCTGTACGCTCACCGATGAAACCAGCACGGTGCATGCCGGCGAGACGGCCGAGTATCGAATCCTGCGGCGATCGACCGATCCTGGGTCCATGACTGGAACCGCGACCGGCTCAAATCCCGCCGCCGCCTCGCAGCCGGCCTGGCTCGGCGTCGAGGTCAAGGTCTGTTGGCCTCGCACGGACGCTGAACCCTGCGCCTGGGATCAAACCGGCCCGAATGAGGTGGTGGTCAAAAGCCTGATCAGTTGCGATAGCATCATTGGTGGATAGCAACCGACACTGAACCGCAATCTCCGATCAGGCTGCTGTTCGTCGAGGATCAGGTGAAGACCTTCAGCGCCTCACGCGCCGCTGAGGGCGCAACGCCTGCAAGGACATCGAGAACGTGTTCACTGAGTACGGCCAATGGGTCAAAGACAGCCTCGCGGTCGAGTCCCTTCGTGCAGGTGCTGGCCGCCGGCATCGAGCCAACTCATCTTGAGCTGTTTCCTACGCTGGCCTACACTCGACCAGTCGATCAACCAGTTTTCCGAGGATTGGCCATGTTCATCGAGATCGGCTCCTACGACGCCAAGACCAAACTGGCGGAGTTGCTGCGCCAAGTGCAAGCCGGCCGTCGCTACACCATCACGCTGCGCGGTAAACCCGTGGCTGACCTGGTCCCGAGTGAGCAAGCGCGCCGCACCGATACAGCGGCTGCGGTGGCCGCGATGCGCGCCTTTACGAGGGTGCAAGGTGTGCCGGCAGAGCGCGTTGCGGAGTGGGTTGCCGAGGGGCGGCGATGAGCCTGGTGCTCGATGCGTCCATGACCCTGGCCTGGATCTTCGAGCGCGCCGACCCCCAGGAGCGGGCGCTGGCCGACCGGTTGCTGGACACCTTAACCGGCCAAGAGGCCCTGGTTCCCGTGCTCTGGTACACGGAGGTGGCCAACGCCTTGCTGGTGGCTGAGCGGCGTGGCGTTGTCGGTGAGGCACAGGTGATCGACTATCTGCACCGCCTGTCTCGCTTGCCGATCGTTACCGACGACGTTGGGGTGTCGGCTCGGCAGGCGTTCGTGATGGCCCTCGGCCGCGAGCATCGGCTTTCCGCCTACGATGCGACCTACCTTGATCTGGCGTTGCGCACCGGCTCCCAGCTGGCATCCTTCGACGCCAAACTCGTTGCCGCAGCACGCGCGGCAGGTGGGGCAATCTATGACCTGACCTGAGCGGCGCCTGCTGGCCAACCTGAGCACCCGCGAGACCCGGGGTCGATTGGGAGATCGAGACCGATGAATTCGCGAGTGCACGATAACAAAACCGCACCCGAAGGCGCGGTTTGAATCAGCCCGAGTGGCCGTCAAGGCCGATCTATCCGGCGCTCAATCCAGCTCGACCAGCCTCTGCTCATACTCGGCAATCAGCACCGGCGCGGTCAGATCGCTCGGCAGATGGTCGAAGCGCTTGACCAGGTTCGGCCAGAGCAGGTTGTAGAATAGCTCGCCGCGCACCAGGGCGACGCCCTCGGCCGGGATCTCGTAGACCAGTTCGCGCTCCTCGTGCGGCCGCAGACGGGTGTCATCGCCGGCTTGGGTCGCGGCCGGCGGTGGCGCCGGCATGCCCTCGTTGTCGATGAGCGCGTAGGAGAGATAGGCCTGCGGATCGGATTCCGCCGGATGACCCTCGGCATTCTCCCAGATCGCCTCGCCCTGATCGTCATAGGCGGTGAGCTTGATGAACAGGTTGCGGAAGGGCGCGCCGGTCGGCATCGCGTGCGGCAACTGGTTCTTCAGGTAGACGGTGGTCTTGAGCGTGTCGCCGTCTTTTACCGCGTTGACATCGAAGATGACCGCGCGCTTGAGCATGGCCGGGCTGTGTCCGCCGCCCATGCTGTGATCGGCGATGCCGTTGGCGATCGGCATGTGGCAGGACAGGCAGTTCACCTGCGAGAGGCTTTCTTGGTATTCGTTGCCGGTCTGGCACAGCGGCACGCCATGGGGGTTGTCGCGTTGGTCGTGACAGCCCATGCAGGCGTCGGAACTCTTGACCAGGCGGGGGTTGGCCTCCATCGGCAGGGCCGGAATGGTTTGGCCGCCGAAGACGATCGGTTCGCCGAGATGCGGATTCGGCTTTTGATCGCTATCGGCACCGAGCCCGGCGCCGCCGAAGAGGTCGTCACCGGCGGCCGCGAGCTGGGCGACGCCGTCCTTGATGCCAAGCGGTGCTTGCAGTTTGTCGGAGCGTTCATAGGCCTGCATACCAAGCCGCAGTTTGCCATCCTCGCCGTCGATGCCCTTGTAGTGCTTCAGGGTATGACAGGCGACGCAGTTGACGCCCTCGTTATAGGCCACCTTGGCATCGAGCTTGGTGCTTTGGTCGAGCGCGGCGTTGGGGGCGTGGCATTGCAGGCAGATCGGGTACTTGCCCGAGGCCTTGTGCAACACGCCTTCCTCGGTCGGCGAGCCGGCGACCATCTCGTAGAAGACGCCGTGGATCGGGTCGTTGATCGCGGTGCTGTTCGCGTGCATCGAGCCCTTCCATTGTCGATAGATCTCCTGGTGGCAATTCGAACACACCTCGGATGAGACGTGGTGGATGGGGTCGTCATCGGCGCGCGCGAGACCGGGTACGGTAGCCAGCAGCAGCGCGCTGGCGGCAATGGCATGGAAGGACAGGGAACGCAACATCGGGACATCCTCCTTCGGGAGTCGATTTTTGGTTTTGGCGAATCGTCGACAGATGTCATCGACGATTCTCGGGCGGCATGATCGGTTGCGAATATGTCGAAGGTCAATACCTTGGATTGCTGCCCGTATTGGATGCTGCTGTAATCAGGACTCGATCAATGGCAATGGAGTGGGCTATTTCAGTGATTCAGCAAATAAGCATTCGCTTATCTTGTGAATGAGTGCTTGCCGATCCGCCCCTTTTTTTGTCTTCCTTGCTGCGTAATACGAGGCCTGTTTCGATGAGAGTGTCGTTCCCATTCCCGCGTTCCTTGGCCCAGCTCCCGATGGGTGTTTGCCTGATACTCGCGGCAGGTGTCGCGCACGCGGCCAAGGTCGAACGTTCCCCCGAGCATTGGGGGAATCCAGCTGGCGAGCGCTGCGTGAGCTGTCATGAGAAATCATCGGCCGGACTCACGCGCCAGTGGCATGAGAGCGCGCATCGGAAGGCCGGGGTGAATTGCCTGGATTGCCATCAGGCCGAGGTCGCCGATGTCGATGCGATGGAACACGAAGGCGAGGTCATCGCGACCATCGTCTCGCCCAAGGATTGCGGGCGCTGTCACACCAAGGAATACGAGGAGCAGTCGGGCTCGGTGCATGCCGAGGCCTACGCGAAGATCGCAGCCCGGATCCCGGCGCTGGCGCACCAGATGACCGGCGGCGCGATGCAGGCGGCGGGCTGCGATCAGTGTCATGGCTCGCAGGTCAAGGTGCTTGGCGACGGCACCCTGGACCCGGCGACCTGGCCCAACTCCGGCATCGGGCGGATCAACCCGGACGGTTCCAAGGGTTCCTGTTCCTCCTGTCATGGTCGCCACGCCTTCTCCAAGGCGCAGGCGCGCGAGCCGAGCGCCTGCGTGCGCTGCCATTCCGGCCCCGATTCGCCGGACAAGGAGGTGTTCGAGGCCTCCAAGCACGGCATGCTCTATGCCGCGCAACGCGATGAGATGAACCTCGATGGCGAGACCTGGATCGCCGGCCAGGATTACACCGCGGCGCCCACCTGCACGACCTGCCACATGGGCGCGGCCGGCAAGATTCCGGCCACGCACGATGTCGGCCTGCGCAATGCGTGGAACCTCAATCAGCCGGTTTCGCACCAGCAGTACCTGGTGCTGCTCGAGGATGGCAGCAAGCTCGAACGACCCGACACCGAGGCGCCGCCCCGGCGCGGCAGCATGCTTGAGAAGACCGATGGCAGCGCCGCCAAGGTGCGCGCGGTGAT
This sequence comes from Halochromatium sp., assembly GCF_046541315.1. Taxonomy (GTDB): domain Bacteria; phylum Pseudomonadota; class Gammaproteobacteria; order Chromatiales; family Chromatiaceae; genus Lamprobacter. The sequence goes on from NZ_JBKHDN010000128.1 coordinate 4,829, forward strand.
CGCGCCGGAGCGCCGGCGCGGGGTGATGAGCCTGGTGTGCCTGGAGTGCCACGGCAAGACCTTGACCGAGAGTTTCATGACCCAGTTCGATGCGGTCGTCGACCTCTACAACCGCAAGTTCGGCGAGCCCGCGCAGGCGATCATGCGGGCGCTCTACGAGCGTGGGTTGCTGACGCCACTGCCGTTCGACGAACCGCTCGAGTTCACCTACTGGGAACTCTGGCATGACGAAGGCGCGCGCGCGCGTCACGGCGCCTCGATGATGAGCGCCAATCACGCCTGGTGGGAGGGGATGTACCTGGTCGGGCGCAACTTCTACAGCCGCTTTCTGCCGCAAGCGCGCGAAGTCGCCGGGGAGCAGGCGGCCGAGATCATCGATCCGGTCCTCGCCGCCAGCGGTCGGCACGAGTGGCTGAACGAGACCGCGCAGGGCAATCCGATCCTGGGCTGGATGCCGCCCCAAGCCGAAGCGCCGGAGTCGGACACGGGGCCGGAACTGGAGCCGGCCGCCTCCGCCGACGCAGACGGGGAGGGCGGCGAGCAATGATCAAGCTCGATGCGTCGCGGTTCATCACCCGTCATGTGCTCTTTGCGCTGGTCGCCGGTGGTCTCGGCGGTGTGGCGCTGATCTTCTTCCTGATCGAGTTCGATCACTACACCAGCACCAACGCCTTCTGTACCACCTGTCACTCGATGACCTACGCCGAGGTCAGCTACCAGGACACCCCGCACTACAACTCGCCGTCCGGGGTGCGCGCGAGCTGCGGTGACTGCCATGTCTCGGAGGGGTTGATCATGGCCACCTATGACCATGCGATTGGCTCCAAGGATCTGTTCAAGCAGCTCTTCGGGCCTGACTACGATGACCCGGTGGTGAATCTCCTGCATCTGCCGGAGGCGGCATTCGCAGCCCGGGACTGGTTCCACAAACGCGATTCGGCGACCTGCAAGCGCTGTCATACGCTGGAGGCGATCCAGGGCGAACGGGCGAACACGGCGGCGATCCACCAGGAGGAGACCGAGGGCAAGGGCTGTGTCGAGTGCCACTACAACCTGGTGCATCGGCGGGTGCCGACCGAGCAGACCTTCAAGCGCGAGGCCTGGAATGCGATGGTCGAGGAGGAGTACGGCCTCGAACCCGGCGCGGCCGAGCGCATTCTCCGCACCGGCGAACGCTGAGCGTCGATCCATCGCGAGGGGCCGTCGCGGCGCGCGGTCTAGCCGCGCCTCCTTGCGAGGTTCGCGCGTTCGGCGGGCACTGGAGCCGACGAGGGCCGCCGGCATCCCATCGTCGGCCGCTGGACCCCGCCCTGAAGGTGGCTCGCGGGATTCGGTTCCGGTTCAGGCCGCCGCGGCGCCCACCGGCGCCTCGAGGATGCCTTGCTCGCCCTCGGATTTGGCGACGATCACCGCGCCGACGGCGTCGCCGGTCACGTTCACGGCGGTGCGCAGCATGTCGAGGATGCGATCGACCGCGAGCAGCAAGCCGATCCCTTCCAGCGGCAGGCCGACCGCAGAGAGGATGATGGCGATGGCGACCAGGCTCGCGGCCGGGATGCCGGCGACCCCGATCGAGGTCAGCAGCGCCAGCAGCACGACGGTGAACTGCGTGGCCAGTCCCAGCTCGATGCCATAGGCCTGGGCGATGAACATCACCGCGACGCATTCATAGAGCGCCGTGCCGTCCATGTTGATGGTGGCGCCAAGCGGCAGCACGAAGCTGGTGGTCTGGTTCGAGACGCCGGCGTTCTTCTCGACGCATTCCATGGTCAGCGGCAGCGTCGCCGAGGAGGAGGCGGTCGAGAACGCGGTCAGCAGCGCCGGGCTGACGGCGCGATAGTGGCGCAACGGGCTGACGCCGCCGAGGTAGCGCAGCAACAGCGGCAGGGTGATAAGGAAATGCACGCCGAGCGCCAATACCACGCTGAAGAAGAACTGCGCCAGCGGGAGGAAGGCCTCGAGGCCGGTGCTGGCGACCGTCTTGGCGACCAGCGCGAAGACGCCGAGCGGCGCGAAGCGCATCACCAGATCGGTGATCCTCATCATGATCTGGAACATGCCGTTGAAGAAGTTGGATTGCGCCTCGGCGTACTGAGGGGCGATCCGGGTCATGAAGAACCCGTACAGCAGGCTGAAGAAGATCAGCCCCAGCATCTGCGTCTCAGCGGCGGTGGCGATGATGTTGGTCGGGATCATACGCAGGAAGATGGCGACGATATCATCGGCGCCCTTGTCGGCGAACTCGGCCTCGAGTTCGCTGGCATCGGCGCTGAGCCCGAAGACCTCCTGCGCGCTGCCCTCGACCACGCCGGGCTGGACCAGGTTGACCACGGCCAGGCCAACCAGGATCGCCAGCAGGCTGGTCAGCGCGTAATAACCCAGGGTCTTGGCGCCGAGCCGTCCGAGGTTGTCGGCGTCGCCGAGACTGGCCACGCCGACGATGATCGAGGAGACGATCAGCGGCACGATGAGCATCTTCAGCGCGTTCAGGAAGAGCTGACCGATGAAGTCGAAGAGGGCTGCGAACGTCATGCCGAACAGGTGGCCATCCTCGCCGACGAGCAGACCGACCATGATGGCCAGCGCCAGGGCGGTCAGGATCTGCCAATGCAGCTTGAGCTTGAGAAACGCCATGAACATGCTCCGCAACTGATATTCAGCACCGTCGATCTGATGATACTATCAAAGGCTTGGGTGCCGATTGGCGATCGGCGTCGCGAGAGAACAGCACCATGCGTTTTCGTGTCTTCTACTTGATCAACCGTTCTGGCGAGCGCGTCTCATCGGCGAGCGCGGTGGAAATGACCGCCAAGGCGATCTGCGAGCAGATGCTCGACCGCCTGCAATCCGAGGATGATTATCTCGGTATTCTCGATGCCGAGGACAACACGCTGCAGGTGCTCCCCGAGCCTGAGCAGCAGCGTTATTACGTCGAGGTTCCGCTCGATGCCGCCAAGGCCTCGTTCGGTCGCTACGTCAACCGCGCCGAACTCGAGGCGCTCATCCATGCGCTGCCCGCGCGCATCGATGAGCGCAGCATCCCCGGGCTGACCTACCGGCCCTGGTGAGCGCGCGGCCCCACTGAGCGCGGGCCCGGGGCCGCTGTCCGCTCAAGGCGATGCCGCTCGGCGGGTCTCGCCGAGCCCTCGCCGAGCCCTCG
>NZ_JBKHDN010000129.1:0-7943 GCF_046541315.1 Halochromatium sp.
CAGTCAGCCTGGGCTCGACTGTCAATCGGCATCGCGCCCGAAGCAAGGCGCTAGGCCCTGAGCCAAGTCCGGATAGCGCAGGCGGACGCCAAGTTCCTCGAGCAGACGCCGATTGCTCAGCCGCCGCGACTCCTTCAGGTACGAAAGCATGCCGGCGGAGAGTCGATCCTCGGCCGCGGCCAGCGGGATCTGCGGTGGGCGCGGCAGGCCCGCCGCATCGGCCACCTGGCAGAAATAGTCGGTCATGGTGCTTGGGTGACCGTCGCAGACGTTATAGACCGCCCCGGTTGGCGCGCGTTCCATCGCGGCGATGCAGATCTCGACGAAGTCCTCGGCATGGATGCGATTCGACCAAGGCGCCTCGTCGGCCTTGACCACCGGCTGAGCGCTGCGGATGCGCGCCAGCGGCAGCCGATCGCAGGCGTAGATGCCGGCCACGCGCAGGATCACCAGATCGGCACCGCTGGCGCGGCTCCACTGGCGCAGGCGTTGCTCCGCGTCCCAACGTCGCAGCGAGCGCGGCGCGCGGGGACGCGGCGGCCAGTCTTCGTCCACCCAGGCCCCGTCGCAGTCGCCATAGACGCCGGTGGTGCCGATATAGACCAGCCGGCGCGGATGGCCGTGACGCGCGAAGGCGTCGATGAGATGCGCGGTCAGCGGGTCCTCGTCGCCCGCGCTCGGCGGCGGTGCCAGATGAAAGACCGACTTGCCGGCGGGTGCGAGCGCGGCCAGATCGTCGCGCTCGAGATCGAGCTGCAGGGCTTGCGCGCCGGCCGCCGCGACCGCTGCGGCGGTCTCGGCGCTGCGCACCACGCCAAGCACCGACTCGCCACGCTGCCGATAGCGCGTTGCCAGCGCCTGCCCGATAGAACCACAGCCGAGGATGATCATCGCCCCGTCCTCTCGTTTGCTTCGCGTCGATTCCCGCTCATGATGCCCCAAGTTAGGGACCATCCCAAGACCGCCAAGCCCCACCTCACAACGCCGAAGGAGCGATCAACGTCGATGAACGACTCAGCGAGGCGCTGTTCAGTGCGCACCGAACCGGCCGGCCATCAGTTCGAGGTCGCGCCCGATCAGACCATCCTCGAGGCCGCGCTGACCCAGCGCATCGGTCTCCCTTATGGCTGCCGCAACGGCACCTGCGGCAGCTGCACCGCGCGGCTCCTCGACGGCGAGGTCCGGTATCCGAGCGGCAAGACCGAGGCGCTGGAAGGGCAGCCGCCAAGCGCCTGTCTGACCTGTCAGGCGGTGCCGACCTCGGATCTGGTGCTGCGCGTGGCCGAGCTTGAACGCCTGAGCGACATCGAGGTCCGCACCATGCCCTGTCGGCTGGCCGAGAAGACCCGGCTCAATCACGATGTGATGCGCCTGCGCCTGAAGTTGCCCGAGGGGCAGCGGCTGGCCTACGTCGCTGGTCAATACCTGGAGTTCATGCTGCGCGATGGCGCGCGGCGGGCCTACTCGATCGCCAATCCGCCGCACGATGACGCCTTGCTCGAACTGCATGTGCGCCGGGTGCCGGGCGGGCGCTTCAGCGATGAGGTCTTCGAGCATCTGGAAGAGCGCTCGATCTTGCGCATCCGGGCGCCACTCGGCACCTTCGTCCTGCGCGAAGACACCGAGCGGCCGATCCTGATGGTCGCCGGTGGCACTGGCTTTGCGCCCCTCAAGGCGATGCTCGAGCACGCCTTCCAGCGTGGCATCAAGCGGCCGATCCGGCTCTATTGGGGCGTGCGCGCGCGCCGCGATCTCTATCTGGCGGAGCTGCCGGAACGCTGGGCCGCGGCGCATCCGAACTTCCGTTGGGTGCCGGTGCTCTCAGAGCCCGATCCCGACTGGAACGGCCGCGCCGGGTGGGTCCATGAAGCCGTGCTCAAGGAACATCCCTCGTTGGGCGACTTCGATTGCTATCTCAGCGGGCCACCGCCGATGGTCGAGGCCGGGCGCGCCGCCTTCGAGGCCGCCGGTGCCGGCCTTGATCATCTATTCTCGGATACCTTCGAATACGCCGCCGACAGCCACCGTGGCGATTGAGCGCTATCCCAGACTCATCGCCAGCCGGCACAAGGCCTCGACGATGCCCTCGTCACTGGTCTCCTTGGCGACCGCGACGCGGCGGAAGCCGAGCTGCATCGCGGTGGCGCCGCCGCGCTCGCTAATCACCACCAGCGGCATCGCGAGCAGCCAAGCGCGGTTCGCCGGCCCCAGCATCGCGAGCAGGTTGCCCAGCACCTCGTCACTGGTCGCGGTGACGAAGCCGAGCCGCTCGCGCCAGGCTGCCAATTCGGCGCTGACGTCGATATCCGGTATGGCACGTCGATAGACCTCGGCGAAGGCGACCTCGGCGCCGCGCTTGCGCAGGGTTTCGCCGAGCAGCTGGCGGCCGCCCTCGCCGCGCACGATCAACGCACGCTTACCGGCGACCTGGGTCAGTGCCGGCAAGGCCAGCAGCGCCTCGCTGTCGAAGCCGCGCTCCGGCACCAGATCCGACGTCAGGCCCTGCTCGCGCAGCGCGGCGGCGGTCGCGCGTCCGACCGCGCCGAATAGCGGTCGCTCCACGCCAGCGACCTGCCGCATCGCGTCGCTAGCTTGCCGCTGCGCGCCGGCGGCTTGCTGCTCGCCGCCGCCCGCCTGCTGTTCCGCCGCCACACGCGCGCGCAGCTCCGGCGGGAACAGCGCCACGCCATACTCGACCGCGTTGCGACTGACGAACAGCAGCAGATCCCAAGGCTCGGCCAACAGTTGGCGCGCCCGCTCCGGTTGCGTCGCGGCGCGGATCTCCAGGGTCGGGAACGCAATCGGCTCGCCGCCGGCCGCGATCACCAACTGACACAGCCGCTCAGCTTGGCCGCTGGGCCGAGTCACCAGCACCCCACGCCCATTGAGCGGGCAGATCGCGCTCATGGTTGCGAGCGAGACCCCGGCGCCTGCTGCGAGGGCTGCTCCGCGGATGCGCCCGCGGAGCGTTTCGTCGCCGGATCCTCAGCCTGACTGTCCGCCCGCTCCGCGACCTGTTCCGCCAGGGGCTCGGCGGGCGCATGCGCGAGCGCCGCCAGCACCTTGTCGGCGCCCTGCGCCAGCAAGGCCTCGCCGACCTCGCGGCCCATGCGCTCGGCCGCGGCCGCCGGGCCGCTGGCCTCGGCGCGCATCAGCGCCGAGCCATCCGGCATGCCGACCAGCCCGCGCAGATACAGCTCGCCGTCGCGGTGGATGGCGTGGCCGGCGATCGGCACCTGACAGCCGCCGTTGAGGCGCGCGTTCAGGGCGCGTTCGGCGGTCACCCGCTCGGCGGTCGGCGCATGATGCAGCGGGGCGATCAAGGCATGCACGCGCGCGTCGTCGACCCGGCATTCGATGCCGATCGCGCCCTGGCCGATCGCCGGCAGGCTGTCCTCGGGCGCGATGAAGGAGCGGATACGCGCGCTGAATTCGAGCCGGATCAGCCCGGCGGCAGCGAGGATGATGGCGTCGTAGACGCCCTCGTCGAGCTTGCGCAGCCGGGTGTTGACGTTGCCGCGCAGCGGCTCGATGCGCAGGTCCGGGCGGCGCACGGCGAGCTGACACTGGCGGCGCAGGCTCGAGGTGCCGACACAGGCCCCTTGCGGCAGCTCGTCGAGCGCGGCGTAGTGGTTGGAGACGAAGGCATCGCGCGGGTCCTCGCGCTCGAGGATGCAGGCCAGATGCAGGCCGTCCGGGAAATCGACCGGCACGTCCTTCATCGAATGCACGGCGATGTCGGCCTCGCCATCGAGCATGCCTTGCTCCAACTCCTTGACGAACAACCCCTTGCCGCCGACCTTGGCCAAGGGCGCGTCGAGGATCTTGTCGCCGCGGGTGGTCATGCCGATGATCTGAACCTCCAGCCCTGGGTGCAGGCGGCGCAGCCTGTCGGCAACATGCTCGGCCTGCCACATGGCGAGCGCGGATTTTCGGGTGGCAATGCGAATGATCTCTGGCATGGAAGCGAATCTAGCTGGCGGGTGATCGTTGCGGATGAGTCGAGCCCATAAGGTAACCGAATGCGCGCCGACCGACCTTGGCGGCAGTCAATCGGGGGTCGAGCCGGTAAGCTTAACCCGCCAGACGGATTGTCAACAGTGCCGATCGTCGATCTCGGGCTGTCAAGAAACCCGAATCTGTACTATCGTGCAAGGCTTATCCGCTCCCGCATCCCACCACGAGCCGCCGCGATGGCGCCTGAGTAAGAATCCGCGATGACCGAGACCGCCGCTTCGAAACCCTGGGCCGGGCGTTTTTCCGAGCCGACCGATGCCTTCGTCGAGGCCTTTACCGCCTCCGTCGGCTTCGACCATCGCCTCTACCGCGAGGATATCGCCGGTTCCATCGCGCATGCGCGGATGCTCGCGCGCCAGGGTATCCTCAGCGACCAGGAATCCGAGGCCATCATCGCCGGCCTCGAGCGCATCCAGGCTCAGATCGAGGCCGGCAGCTTCGTCTGGTCGGTGCCGCTCGAAGACGTGCACATGAACATCGAGGCCGCGCTCACCGCCGACATCGGCGAGGCCGGCAAACGCCTGCACACCGGACGCTCGCGCAACGATCAGGTGGCCACCGATATCCGCCTCTGGCTGCGCGGCGAGATCGACGCCATCAGCACGGCGCTGCGGCAACTGCAAGACGCCTTGCTCGATCTCGCCGAGCGCGAGGCCGCGACCATCCTGCCCGGTTTCACCCATCTGCAGGTGGCGCAGCCGATCACCTTCGGTCATCACATGATGGCCTGGCAGGCGATGCTCGAACGCGATGCCGGCCGTTTCGCCGACTGCCGGGCGCGCATGAACCGGATGCCGCTCGGTGCCGCCGCGCTCGCCGGCACCAGCTACCCGATCGACCGCGCCTACTGCGCCGAGCGGCTCGGCTTCGACGGCCCCTGCGAGAACTCGCTCGACGCGGTCTCGGATCGCGACTTCGCGATCGAGTTCGTCGCCGCCGCCGCGATCCTGATGATGCATCTGTCGCGCTTCGCCGAGGAGCTGATCCTCTGGGCCTCGGCGCAATTCGCCTTCATCGAACTCGCGGATAGCTTCTGCACCGGCTCCTCGATCATGCCGCAGAAGAAGAATCCCGACGTGCCCGAGCTGATTCGCGGCAAGACCGGGCGTATCTTCGGCCACCTGATGGCCCTGCTGACCCTGATGAAGGGCCAGCCGCTGGCCTACAACAAGGACAATCAGGAAGACAAGGAACCGCTGTTCGACACCGCCGATAACCTGCGCGGCTCGCTCAAGGTGTTCGCCGCGATGATGACCAAGCTGCGCTGCCGCCCGGAGCGCATGCGCGCTGCCGCGCGCCAGGGCTATGCGACCGCGACCGATCTCGCTGATTATCTGGTGCGCAAGGGCATCGCCTTTCGCGATGCGCACGAGATCGTCGGCAAGGCCGTCGCCTATGGCCTCGAACGGGAACGGGACCTCGCCGAGCTGAGTCTCGATGAGCTGCGCCGCTTCTCGCCGGCGATCGGCACCGATGTCTTCGAGGTGCTGAGCCTCGAGGGCTCGGTCGCGGCGCGCGATCACATCGGCGGTACCGCGCCCGATCAGGTGCATGCCGCCATCGCGCGCGCCCGGGCGCGGCAGGCCGCGAGGCGCTGAGCGGAGGGCTCCGGTTGCTGAATGAGCGACGCAGCGATGCCATGAACCATCGCGCCTGTCCAGGGTGCAAGCATGTCGACTGAGCGGGCGCCGCGTTTTCCGAACCCGCATGTTGCGCCGCGCCTCGTGCTCTATCCGCTGACCGGCGGCGGTGTCGCGCTCGACTGGCGCCTCGATCCCGGACTGGTGGCGCAGGCGCGCGCTGCCTTTGTGGGGCCGCCGCCGGTCGCCAAGCTCTACTTGCGTCGCGTCGATGGTGCCTCTCTCGCCGCGGCGATCCTGCCCGCTGATCCGGCGCATCGACCGACCGGCCAGGCCCGCTTCGAGGAGCCCGTGGTGGGCTCCTTGCGGGCCGAACTCGGCCTCGAGGATCCGTGCGGGAGCGCCTGGTTGTTGCTGGCGCGCTCGAATCGGCTCGAGGCCGTTCCCGACTCGACCGGACTCGCGACCAAGCTCGGCGCCCGCCAGCCGGAAGCCCGCGTCGCCGCCGAGCAGGTTCGATTGGACCCCCAGCCGCCAAACCGGCAAGATGTTGCCCCATCGGAATCGCACGCCGCGCGCGGCAGCGGCCCGCTCAGTCCCTATCCATCCGCTGACGAGGCCATGATCCAGGGCGAATTGCATGTCTTCGGTCGCGCCGCGCCGGGCAGCCTGCTCGACCTCGGTGGGCATCCCTTGCGGGTCGGACCGGGCGGGCGTTTCTCGTTTCGCGTCGCCCTCGACGATCCGGAACTGCTCGCCGCACTCCTCGCGCGATTGCCACGGCTGCCGGTCGCCGAGCGTGAATCCCCATCCTTCCAGGCATCTGATTAGAGAGCGGTTGTATGTATATCCTGATGGCCACGCCGGAGTGCGCGCCGGTCGCCAAGGCCGGCGGACTTGGCGACTTCGTCCAGGGACTCTCCCGCGAACTCGCGGTTCAGGGTCATCGAGTCGAGATCATCCTGCCGAGATACGATTGCCTGCGTTACGACCGCGTGCGCGGCATGACCTGCGAGCAGGCCGATCTCTGGGTGCCGTTCTATGACCGCGCCGTGCATTGCGATGTCGAGGTCGGCGAGGTCGATGGGCTGCGCTGCTACTTCATCGATGCCCATTGCGAACATGGCTTCTTCAACCGTGGCGCCATCTACGGCGAAGCCGACGACAGCACGCGCTTTGCCTTCTTCTCGCGCGCCATCCTCGAATTCCTGCTCGTCTCTGGCAAGCGCCCGGACGTCATCCACTGCAACGAATGGCAGACCGGGCTGGTGCCAGTGCTGCTGTTCGAGCGTTACGCCGCGCTCGGGCTGGAGAAGACGCGCGTGTGCTACTCATTGCACAATCTCGGCCATCAAGGCTGGAGCACGCCGGCTGTGCTCGAGATGAATGGCCTCGATGTCGGGCGCTTGATGGCGCCGGATCGACTGCAAGACCCCGGCAATCCTCAAACCGTCAACCTGATGAAGGGCGGTATCGTCTTCTCCAACTTCGTCACCACCGTCTCGCCGCGCTATGCCTGGGAGATCCAGCACACCGATCAGGGCGTTGGCTTGCAGGGCGTGCTGCGCACGCATGACCACAAGTTCGGCGGTGTGCTCAATGGCATCGACACCACGACCTGGAATCCGGCGACCGATCCCTTCATCGCCGCTCACTACAGCCTGGAGCAGTTGCCGGCGAAAGACGAGAACACGCGCGCCCTGCGCGCGCGGCTTGGCCTGGCCGATGCGCCCAAGCCCATCGTCGCCGTGGTCAGCCGGCTCGACCGCCAAAAGGGCATCGAGCTGATCCGCCATGGCATCGACGCCAGTCTGGCCCGGGACGCGCAGTTCGTGCTGCTCGGCAGCGCCCAGGAGCCAGCCATCAATGCCCTGTTCTGGGATGCCAAGCAGGCGCTCGCCGAGCATCCCGATGCCCATCTGGAGCTTGGCTACGACGAGGAGCTGGCGCACCTGATCTACGCTGGCGCCGACATGATCCTGATCCCGAGCGTCTACGAACCCTGCGGCCTGACGCAGATGATCGCGATGCGGTATGGCTGCGTGCCCATCGTGCGCCGCGTCGGCGGGCTTGCCGATACCGTGTTCGACGCCAATTACAGCGATCGTCCCTACGCCGAGCGCAACGGCTATGTCTTCGACGAGCCGACCTTCGAGGGCCTGGAATCCGCGCTCGGTCGGGCGATTGGCCTGTGGCGGGACTATCCCGACCATTTTCGGCAGTTGCGCCTCAACGGCATGCGCATGGACAACTCCTGGGCGCGGCCGGCGCAGGATTATCTCAATATCTACGAGCATATTCGGGTGCGCGCCTGATGCCGTCAGTCATGAAAGCCGACGCGCCCGC
>NZ_JBKHDN010000130.1:0-7930 GCF_046541315.1 Halochromatium sp.
CGGCCCAGCCTGGCTCGACCGAGCGCCAATGGCGGACGGGTGGCCATGAGACTGCTCATGCGCGACAGCGGCACCTGCCGTTGCCGCCGGTAGAACCGCCTCGCCGCTGAGGAAGCGTCGCAGCACCTCGAGTCCGGCCGCCCCGCTCTTTTCCGGGTGGAACTGCACCGCAGCGACACGCCCGCGCTGGACCGCGCTGATGAAGGCGCCGCCGTAGTCGGTTTCGGCCAGCGTCCAGTCCGCGTTCTCGGCCGTGGCCTCGGCATGGTAGGAATGCACGAAATAGAAGCGCTGTCGCTCCAATCCCGCGAGCAAGGCCCCCGCGCGTTGCGGCCGCAGGCCGTTCCAGCCCATGTGCGGCACCGCCAGCTGCGGGTCGGCGAAGCGGCGCACCTGGCCGGGAATCAGCCCCAGCCCGGGCACGCCGGGCGATTCCTCGCTGCCTTCGAAGAGACTTTGCAAACCGATGCAGATGCCGAGGAAGGGGCGATCGGCGGCCAGATAGGCCTTCAGCGGCTCGCGGTAGCCGAGCGCGTCGAGGCGCTGCATCGCCGCCCCGAACGCGCCGACACCAGGAAAGATCAGATAGTCGGCGGCGAGGATATCGGCGGGGCGGCGGATATCGATCGGCTCGCAGCCGAGCTTGGCGATGGCGTTGCGCACGCTGCGCACGTTACCGGCGCCGTAGTCGAGGAGTGAGATCATCGGGATGAGACAGCCAGGGCAATCGTTCGAAGCCAGAGTGTAGCAGCAGGCGGGCGGGCGGCGGCCGGGATCAGAGTTCGATGCCCTCGGCCTCGACCACGCGCACCAGCGCCGCCTCCATGGTCGCGCGGGCACGCGCCGTCGCCCTGTGCAAGAAGGCGTGCAAGGCGGCATCGTCGGCGTTGCGGTGTTCGCACTCGCGGCTGTACTGCTCGAAGGCGACCAGGCTCGAGATCAGCTGCGCCAGATGATGCGGACATTCGCAGCGGATCGCCGGCGAGGCGGTCGCGATGCGCGCCAGGGTGGCGCTGTCGTACCGACGTCGGGGGATCGGCGCCGCCAGATCCATGCCGTCGAGGATCGTCTCCGGCGGCGGCGCCCTCTCGCTGCCGCGCAGGGCCGCGCACCAGCGCGCGAGTTCGTCCGCGTCCACCGGCGCGCGCTTGGCGACGATCCGTTGCGACGCCAGGCGCTCGACCGCAGCGCGCGCCGCGAAGCCATAGACCACCAGGCCGCGCGCGGCGCCGGCGGCGGTGAACAGATCGGTGATCTGGGCGACGCGATCGAGCTGAAGCGTCGCCCGCTCGAGCACCAGCAGATCCGCCTTGAGGTCGGCCATCGCGGCATGGAAACGATGCTCGTCCTCAAAGGCCCCGACCAATTCGACGCCTTCGCCGAGCATGGCCATGGGCGCGCCATCCTGCGTCAGCAGGGTCGGCAGCGTCGGCCCGAGCACGACCACCCGGCAGGGTGGCCGCTCGGCATCGGCGATGGGCATCAGATCAAGCCCGCGCGAGCGCTCCTGCAATTGCACCAGGGTCAGGGCGGCGACATGACTGATGGCGTCGCCGTTATCCACCAAGCGCTTGATCAGCGTCAAGCGGCCGACGTCTTCCGCCGAGTAAAGCCGGGTTCCAGCCTCCGAGCGCAGCGGTTCCACCACCGCATAGCGCCGCTCCCAGACCCGCAAGGTGTCGGGCGAAATCCCAGTCAGACGGGCGACCGCGCCGATCCGATAGGTCTGGCCGTTGAACGGCTGTTCGGTCTCTGTCAAGGCCACATCCTCTTTACAATCGCGGTGATCGCTCAGCATGGTACGCATGCCGGGCGGCTAACGCCGTAAGCGATCGAACAACCGGCGGCCCCAGAAGGAGCCCGGCGCCAGGCTGAGATAGACCAGCAGCAGAATCGCGACCTGATACCAGAGCACGCCCATCCAGGCCGGGGTCACGCCGGTCTCCAGCCAGTTCTCGGCGAGTTGCTGCAGGTTGAAGAAGGCGAAATAGGTCAGGAACGCCAGCAGCAGTCGTGCCGTGCCGCGCTGCCTCGGCGACAGGCTGGTGAGCGGGATCGCGAGCAGCGCCAGCGCGTAGATGGCGACGGGGGCGGCCAGGCGGTGTCCGAGTTCGGCACGGTCGAGCAACGACTGCGAGCCGATCAGCTCGCGCGTCGGACGCGCGGCGCGGCGGCGGCGCTCGACCTCGGTCTGGGTCTCGTTAGCGAGGAAATAGGTATAGCGATCGAACTCGGCAAGGCGATAGTCGGCGCTGCCGGGGATGCCGTCATAGCGGCGGCCTTCCTCGAGGATGACGCGCTGTTCGCCGGTCTCGGGATCGCGCTGATAGAGGCCGCGGCGGCTGATGACGAGGCGGGGGATCTCGGCGCGGCGATCCTGGAGAAAGATCCCCTCCAAGCGATTGCTGGCGTCGATGCGAGCGGCGTAGAAGGTGATGTTGCCATCATCCTGCTGATAGAAGCGCCCGGCGCGCAGGCCGGCGACTTGCGCGGAGCGCTCGCCCTTGGCGTCCTCGACGAGCTGTATCTGTAACGAGGCATAGGGCTGACCGAACAAGGCAAACCAGCCCGTGATCAGCGACAGCGGCAGCGCGAACAGGAGGAAGGCACGATACAGCCGCAGCGGCCCGAAGCCGCAGGCGCCGAAGGCGATCAGCTCGCTATCGCGGGCGAGGCGACCGAGCGTGACCAGGGCGGCGATGAAGAACGCCGGCGGCAGCAGCCTCGCCGTATCGCGCAGCACCTGCAGGCCGAGGTAACGCAGCACGGCTTCGCTGCCGAGGGCGCCCAGGTTCACGTCCTCGAGGGTGCGCAGCAGCAGCATGCTGGCCATGATCAGGAGCAGGGTCAGGATGATGGCCGAGAAGACCTTGGCGATCTCGGCGAACAGATAACGGTCGGCGACGCTAAGCACTGCAAGGGCGCATCAGGGCCGAGCGCCGAGGGCCGCAAAGGCAGCGGTGGCCTGGCTGACGAAGGCCTCCCCGGCGGACGCCGCGGGCGCGTGTTCGATGAACAGCGCCGCCAGCCCGAGTTGCTCGGCCAGCTCCAATCCGCGTTCAGGACCGAGCACCAGCAACGCGGTGGCCCAGGCGTCGGCCTGCATGCAGTCATCCGCCAGCACCGTCACCGAGGCCAGTCGATGGTCGACCGGCCGGCCGGTCGCAGGATCGATGGTATGCGAATAGCGCTTGCCGTCGATCTCGACGAAATTCCGATAATCGCCCGAGGTCGCCATGCCGATGTCGCGCAAGGCGACCACCTCGAAGACCGCGCGCCGGCTTGCCTCGGGCCGCTCGATCGCGATCCGCCAGGGCTCGCCTCGACCATTGACGCCGCGCCCGCGCAGCTCGCCGCCGATCTCGACCAGATAATCCTCGATGCCGTGCGCTTCGACCAATGCCGCAAGCCGATCCACCGCATAGCCCTTGGCGATCGCGGAGAGGTCGACAGAGAGATCCGGTCGGGATTTGCGCAACGCCGGCGGCTGCGACTGCACCTCGAGCTGCCGCCAGCCGACGCGCGCGCGCGCGGCCTGGAGATCGCCGGCCGTCGGCAGATCGTCGGCGCTCGGCGTCGGCCCGAAGCCCCAGAGGTTCACCAACGGCCCCACCGTGACATCGAAGGCCCCGGCGCTTGCCGCGCTCACCGCCCGCGCGGCCGCGACCACCGCCACCAGCTCCGGCGAGACCAGGAACCAGTCGGTGGTTTGGCTATGGTTGAAGCGCGACAGCTCGGAACTCGGCTGGTAGGTCGACATCCGTCGGTTGATGTCCGCCAGCCGCGCGTCGATCGCTGCGGCGAGCGCGTCGCGATCCAGCTCGGCCGGCGGCGCGACGATCTGCACGCTGTAACTCGTGCCCATGGTCGATCCGCGCAGCGCCAGCACGCGCGGTTCCGATTCCCGCCCGCAGCCGACGAGGACGAGCAGCAGACAGAGCCCGCACAAGACCTGGTAGCGGCACTTCACGTAAAGTGAGCGGGCAGGCGGCGAGCGAGCTTCGTCGACAGACGTGACGATCATTACGATAACACCGGATTCTGTTTCGAGAGACAGACTTATAATAAATCACCTGGCTGCGAGGTCCGATCCCAGTCACCAAGCGCGGCCCACCGAGCCGACCGCCCATTATGAATGCTCCTGGCAAATCATCGCTATTCGGCGGCCTCACGCCGCCGCGCAACGCCTTGCAACAACAGCGACAGGATACCTTCGGCGGCTCAAGCGGCAATGCCGGCACGACGAGCCCCGCCCTTCGCCTCGGCGACTATCTGCGGCTGCAACCCTATGGGCGCGCGCTGCTGACCCCCGCTGCGGCGGCCTGGATCGGCTCGGCGCGGATGGTGATCCTGCTCATGGCCAGTCTCGAAGGCTTCGTCTGGGGCGCCGTCGGCTTTTCGTTGGTGCCCGAGGCCACGGCCTGGCTCGCGCCCTTGATCGGGGGGTTCCTGTTTGCGTTGATGTTCTCGGTCATCTGGATCCTCGACGCCTCCCTGATCATGTCCGAGAAGCCGCGCGCGCAGGCGCGGCCAGACGCGCGCCAGGGCGCCAAACGGGGCGGCATGGGCCCACGGCTGCGCTGGCTGCTTGGCCTGCTGGTGCGGATCGCGATCGTCGCCGTCTCGCTCTATGTCACCGCGCCCTTCATCGAGAAGCTGATTCGTGCCGATGACATCGAGGCCTGGCATCAGGCGCAGGTCGAACGCTACCACGACGAGCGCGAGCGCTTGCTGCGCGAACAGATCGAGGCCCGCACCGCGCAGCGCGAGGCGGACTATCGCGCCCGCATTCAGGACATCGAGCAACAGCTGCGCGCCGTCGGCGAAGAGCTGGAGGCGGAACGCCAACGTCGCGACCAGCTCAGCGCCGATGCCCGCCCCGAGATCGAGGTCTTGGTCCAGGACTTCGCCGAGGCCCGCCAGCGGGTCGGCGACGAGCTGCTCGGGCGCGCCGGCCGGCCCCAGGGTTATGGCCCGGAGGCGCGCCGGTGGGAGGCGCGGGCACAGGACTTGGAGGAGGCCCTGGCCGAGCAGCGCCGCGAACTGGCCGAGCGGCTCGCGCCGAGCGAGGCGCGCATCGACGAGCTGCGCCAGCGCCGCAACGCCCTGAATGACGCCATGGCGGCGGTGCGCGACGAAGCGCGCGCCATGCGCGAGCGCATCGCCGAGGAGGTCGCCGCCGAGCAGCCACCCGCGGAGCCGCCCAAACTTACCTTTGCCGCGCAATCCAAGGCCCTGAACGCGCTGCGGGAAGACCGCGCCGAGCAGGACGTGCCGCATTTCGAGACCGTCGAAGGTTTTGCCCAGGCCGCGCTTGGGGTTCTGTTCTTCGCGTTGATCGCGCTCAAGCTGTTCGAGCCGACGGCGGTGCAGGCCTACTACAGCGAGACCGTGCAGGTTCAATACCGCCACTATATCAACGGCGACCTGGCCGATATCCCGGGCTTCGGGCACCCTCAGGACGCCAAGCGCCGACTCTCGCCGGCCGAGTTCGCGCAGCGCTGGGAGCAGTGGGAGCGCGATCCGGCCGCCTTCGTCGCCAACCATCGCGTCGAACTCGAGGCCCAGGCGCATCTGGCGCGACTCAATGCCGACCATACGCACGAGCGCGAGCTGCTCAGCCGTCGCCGCGAGGGCATCGATCATCAGCTCGCGCTCGAACATCGCCAGCGCGAGGCCGAACTCAAGGCGCGCGAGCACGAACTCGCCCTAAGGCTCAAGCAGATGGAGGCCCGTCTCGGCGACGAAACCGAACTGCAGCGCGAACGCGAGCGCTTGCAGTTGGAGCGCGAACGCCAGAATCAGGCCCTTGAGCAGGTCAAGCTCGAGCGCAAGCATCACGGCCAGCAGCAAGCCGAGCTGCGGCAACGGCTCGAACACCACCGCGCGCAGCTCGGCCAAGCCCGCGAACAGCAGCTGAGCCTGGTTCAAACCCACGCCGACAATCAGCAGGCGATAAGCGCGACCCGGCAGACGCTGGCCTCCCTGGAGGCCAAGATCCAGGCCAAGCAGCCCCTGTTGGAGGCCTCGCGCGCTGAACTCGCGAGCCTCCAACAGCAGCGCGCGGCAACCGGTTCACGGGGGCCTTTCGGACCTCTGGCCGCGCGCGCGCGGGCCTTGCGGCGCTCCATCAGGCGCCTCGAACGCGCCTTGGCGCCGGATCAGAAAACGCTCGACGAACAGCGCGGCCGGCTCGTCGTGCTCGAGATGGAGGCCGAACAGCTGCAGCAAGCCATCGAGGACAGCCGCGCGAGCGTGCTGGAGCTGCGCCGCCGCTGCGATGACGAGCGCGCCGCGCTCGACGCCCTGCTGCTGATGCCGGCCTCCCACCAGCAAGCGAGCCCGCCGACGACAGCGGTCACATCAACTTGACCACCTGCTGATTGCGCAGCCCAAGCACCTGCTGCGCGAGATCGATCGCCTGCTCGGCGAACGGATCCAAGTGCTGCCAGCGCTCGCCGGTGTCGAGCACATCGGTCAGGCTGGCGCTGATCACGCGCAGATCATAGGCGCCCTGGGCGCGCCGCTCCGCCGGTGCCTGCTCGCTGGTCACATAGAGCACCGGCTCCTGCTCCCCCATTGGCACCAGCGCCAGGATGAAGCGATAGTGGCGCTCGTCGTCGCTCTCGATCTCGCCTAAGAGCGTCGCCGTGTGATCGCCGATCTGATAGCGCCGCTTCGGCAGCGCGGTCTTGATTTGGGGTCGATCCCGCATGGTCGTGTTCCCGCTCCGTTGCTTCGATGAGCACAGACTGTGGGGATCATGGGCGACTGCCTCCAGTGCCCATGCCCATGCTCATTACCGTTGCTGAGCCCCCGATTCGCTCAACAGCCGCCGCACCAGCCCCGGGCCGCGATAGATGAGCCCGGTATAGAGCTGGACCAGATCGGCGCCCGCCGCGCGCTTCGCGGCCACGTCCTCGGGCGCGAAGATGCCGCCGGTTCCGATCAGTACCGGTCCCTCACCCAATGCCTGGCGCACATGCCCGAGCAGCTCGGTGCTGCGCGCCATCAAGGGCCGTCCCGAGAGGCCCCCGGTCATGCCGGCGGTCGCGGTCTTGAGCCCATCGAAGCGGATCGTCGTATTGGTGAGGATCAGGCCGGCGCAACCGGCATCGATCGCCGTCTCGGCACAGGCGATGGCGTCGGCGTCGGCCAGATCCGGCGCCAGCTTCAACAACACCGGCCGCGGATCGCGCAGACGTTGATTCGGCCCCTGCACCGCATCCACCAACACGCGGACCTGCTCCACGGTTTGCAGGTCCCGCAGACCGGGGGTGTTCGGGCTCGAGATGTTGACCACCAGATAATCGGCCAGCTCGGCGAGCAAGGCGCAACTGCGCTGATAATCGCTCGCCGCCTGCTCGGCTGGCGTGACCTTCGACTTGCCCAGATTGACCCCGAGCGGCACCTGCGGGAGATCTCGCTCGCGCAGGCGCGTCAAGCGCACCGCCATCGCCTCGGCGCCGGCGTTATTGAAGCCCATGCGGTTGACCAAGGCCGCATCGGCGGGCAGTCGAAACAGACGCGGGCGCGGATTGCCGGGTTGGGCCAGGGCCGTGACCGTGCCCACCTCGACAAAGCCGAACCCCAGGCGCTGCCACAGCGGCACCGCCTCGGCATCCTTATCGAGCCCGGCCGCCAGCCCAATCGGATTCGGGAAGCGCAAGCCCATCGCGTCCACCGCCAGCGCCGGGGTTCGCGCCACATCCGAGGCGCCAAGCCGGCCGCTGAAGTGCCGTGACCAACGCGCGGCCAGCGCCAAGGCAAGCCCATGCGCGCGTTCCGCGTCGAGTCGAAACAAGAGCGGACGCAACAGTCGCCACCATTGCCCAGGTTCAGCAACAGGGCCAGCCCCTGCGGACATCGGGTGTGCAGGTTTTGTCGACATGGTTCTTCTCGATTCAGCCCGTTGAGGCCTGGTTCAGGG
>NZ_JBKHDN010000131.1:0-7923 GCF_046541315.1 Halochromatium sp.
CAACTTCGCTCACTCACCGAGGCCTTGGACCCTCAGCCATCGGGCCTTCGATGAACAAAATCGACGCAGCCGCTCAACGCTCGCGCTGACCCCCTCGCCGTCGGCGAGTACCGCGTTCGGATCTTGCACCCAGGTAGCGATATCCGCGCGCACCCGTGCGCCTTGCAGATCGCGCGGCAGCATGTGCCAGCCATCGGCGTAGAGCAGGAGCCGGAGTTCCGCGGTATCGAGCGGAACCCCCTCGATAAACCGGCAGAAGGCACGCGGCGGAATGATGCTGTCGCGCTCGCCGTAGAGGATCAGCGTTGGAAAGCGTGGGTCGCGCGTCCGGCGCGCGGCGGGCCAGGCAACGGCCCGATCCATCAGGTTGGTCACGCCCCAGAGCGCCTCGATCCGGGTCGCCTTGATCACCAGCGGGTCACGACCCATCGCCCGCAGCATTGACCGATTGTCGGACGGCGAGATCGACACGCCCTCGCCGGTGAGCTTGAGTCCGGGCAAGGTGCGGGCGGCGAACGCGAGCGCCGCGCGTTGGTACCAAGGCATGCTGGCGCGCGACCAGACTGCGGGCGCGATCAACACCAGTCCGTCCACCTCCAGGGGCGCCTCGGCATCGGCGCTGAGCGCGACTGCCGCGCCCATGCTTTCGCCGATGAGGATCAACCGCGCGTGCGGATGGCGCGTGCGCAACAGCCCGATCAGGGCGCGGAGGTCGGCGCTGAGCCGCTCGCTGCCATGCCAGCGCCCGCTCTGACGGGTGCGGCCGAAACCGCGTTGGTCGAAGGCGTAAGTCGTGATTCCGCGCTTGGCGAGGTGCGTGCCGAGCGGCTCGAAGGCCTGACTGTAATCGTTGAAACCATGCAGCCCGAGGACGACGGTCTGCGGTCGCTCGGCGTCGCCCCAGCGTTGAAAGGGCAGCCGATAGCCATCGGCCATGCGGGCTGCGGTCGGCATCAGTCGCGGCTGGAGTGACGCGGCGTTGGCGGCAACGGTGGCCGACGGATTCGATGTGGATGTCATGGATGCGAGCGGCCGCGTGCCGCAGGCGCTGAGTGGAAGACCGAGCCATAGGCCAAACAAGAGCGCGCTCGCGACGCCCAGCCAAGACGACGCTCGCGCCGGCACGGGATCTCGGCTGGCGCGGGTCGCTGCCGATCGCCAATGGCGCATCGTGCGATGGCTCAGTGATGCCGCTGGTCCCCAGCGTCGGCGATCCATGGTGCGTCTGCGGCGCTGGGTTGGGGGGAAGCGGAATGATGGCCGCATCAGCCACTCAGCGGCAGTCGATCAGCACCTTCAGCACGCCTGGCTCGGCGGCCCGTTGCAGCGCTTGCACGCCCTCGGACAGGGGCAGGCGGGCGTCGATCAATGGGGTTGGGTCGACTTGCTGGCGTTCGAGCAGCCGCAAAGCGGCCGGGAAGGGACCGCAGCGCGAGCCGAGGACGCGAATCTCGTCGACCACCAACGACGACAGATCGACCGCGACCTCGCCGCGATAGGTGCTCTTCAGACAGAGGGTGCCGCGCGGGCGCAGCGCCTGGCGCGCCAGCGCGAAGCCGCCGGGGGCGCCGCTGGCCTCGACCACGAGATCGTAGCCGCCAGCGGCCACCTCCGACTCGCCTAGGCAGCGCGTGGCGATGCCGTCCAGGCGCTGGCGCTGATGGGCATGTCGCGCCACCACATCCAACTCGGCACCGGTCAGGGCGAGCACCCGCGCGATCAGCTGCCCGAGCCGGCCCGCCCCGACCACGAGCACCCGCTGCGAGGGCTTGATGTGGACCTGTTGCGGGATCTGCAGCGCGGCTGCCAGCGGCTCGGTGAACACCGCAGCGGTATCCGGCACCGTCTCCGGCACCCGATGCAGATTCCCGAGCGGCAGGCACAGGAATTCGGCGAAGGCGCCGTCGTGCTGTTTGATCCCGAGTACCGCGCGGCGCAGACAATGATTCGGCCGGCAGGCCCGACACTCGCTGCAATGACCGCAGCTCAGGTTGATCGTGCCGACGACGCGCGCGCCGATCCGCTCGGGCGCATCCGGGGCGGCGGCGATCTCGCCGACGAACTCATGGCCGAGCACGCCGCGAAACGGATAATAGCCGTCCAGCAGGGCGAGGTCGGTGGAACAGACGCCGGCCAGGCGGACCCGCACCAAGGCCTCGCCGGTGGCCGGGGAGGGTACGGGCAGATCGGTGTGCAGTCGCACCTCGTCATCAAGCCAAATGGCCTTCATGAGCAGCACTCCGGCAGTTGGATGGAATCCATCGGCGGATGGGCGGACGGATCGCCGGCCGCTGGACCGGCGAAGGCCGAGCCGACATGGCAACCGGGCCTCGGGTTATCCTTGGTCTTGGCATGGAAAAGCGCTGCGACTGGAAATTTGACGCGCATACCGCCAATTCAGCGGCTGCACGAGACAATCCCTCAGGCTTCGCGTCCATCGCCAGCACTTGACACCATCGATCGCCTTATTCTCAACCCCTCAGACCGGACACCAGGAGAGCCTGATGCCCATAATGGATGAAACCCACCTTGCCGCCGCCTATGGTCGCGTGCGGGCCTTCACCGAGCAGCTCTGCGAGCCCCTCGAGATCGAGGATTACGGACTCCAGACCGCCGTCGAGGCGAGCCCGCCGAAGTGGCATCTCGCCCACGTTTCCTGGTTCTTCGAGACCTTTTTGCTCAAGCCCTTCCTCGCCGGTTATCAGGTCTTCCACCCGCAATTCGAGCATCTGTTCAACTCGTACTATGAACAGACCGAGGCCGGCTTCTGGCCGCGACCGCAGCGCGGGTTGCTCTCGCGCCCGACAGTGGCCGAGGTCTATGCCTACCGTCGCCATGTCGATGACGCCATGGCGCGGTTGCTCGCCGAATGTCCCGCCGAGCACGCCGAGACCATCCAGGCGCGGCTCGAGATCGGGCTCAACCATGAGCAGCAACATCAGGAACTGCTCGTCACCGATATCAAGTACAACCTGGCCTACAACCCTTTGCGTCCAGCCTATCGCGCCGACCTGCCGCTGGCAAAGGTGCAAGACCCGGTGCCGCTGACCTTCACCGGCTTCGCGGGCGGCGTGTACAGCTTTGGGGCCGGGCCAGAGGCGAGCCAACCTCCGCACCAGCACCCGAATCAGCACAACGGCCAAACGCAGCGCCAGAGTCACAGCGAGAACCACAGCGCGAACCTCACCCAGGGTTTCGCCTACGACAACGAATTCCCCCGCCATCAGCGGCTGCTGGAGCCGTTCCGGCTTGCCGATCGCCTGGTCACCAACGCCGAGTACCTGGCCTTCATCGAGGATGGCGGTTATCGTCACCCGGGGCTTTGGCTCTCCGACGGCTGGGCGCGGATCAAGCACGAGGGCTGGCAGGCCCCGCTCTACTGGGAGGCGCTCGATGGTGTGTGGCACGAAACCACGCTCGGCGGTCGCCGTCCGCTGAATCCGGCCGAGCCGGTCTGCCACATCAGCTACTTCGAGGCCGAGGCCTACGCGCGCTGGGCCGGGCGGCGGCTGCCGACCGAGTTCGAATGGGAGCATGCCGCCGCCGGTCGCCCGGTGGCGGGCCATTTCGTCGATGACGGTCGCTTGCATCCCACCCCGGCCGCTGCCGGCACGCTCCAGCAGTTGTTCGGCGATTGCTGGGAATGGACCGCCTCGGCCTATCTGCCCTATCCGCGCTATCGTGCCGTGGATGGCGCGCTCGGCGAGTACAACGGCAAATTCATGAGTGGGCAGATGGTCCTGCGCGGCGGCTCCTGCGCGACCTCGCGCAATCATGCGCGCGCCACCTATCGCAATTTCTTCTATCCCCACGAGCGCTGGCAGTTCAAGGGCATCCGGCTGGCGGAGGACTTGGCATGATCGCTTCGACCGACCCGACCACGGCCAATCCGATCTTCTTTCATGATTATCATCCCGCCCCGGCGGATCTGCGCGCCGAGGTTCTGGCTGGCCTCGCCAAGCCGCGCAAGCAGCTCTCGCCGAAGTTGTTCTACGACGCCGAAGGCTCGAAGCTGTTCGACGCCATCTGCGAGCTGCCCGAGTACTATCCGACCCGCACCGAGATCGCCATCCTGCGCGCGCACGGTGCCGAGATGGCCCAGCGCCTCGGCCGCGAGGCGCTGTTGGTCGAACTCGGCAGCGGCAGCAGTCTGAAGATCCAGGTCCTGCTCGAGGCCTTGCGGCCGGCGGTCTACATGCCGGTCGACATCTCCAGCGCGCATCTCCAGCAGTCGGCGCAGGCGCTTGCGGCGGCGTTTCCGAAGCTCGAGGTGCATGCGGTCTGCGCCGACTACTCGGCGCCGTTCGAGCTGCCGGTCGATGATCACGAGCACCCGCGTGCGGCCTTCTTCCCCGGCTCCTCGATCGGCAATTTCGAGCCCGACGAGGCCGAGCAATTGCTGCACCGCGTCGGCGCCATCCTCGGCGCCGAGGGACGGCTGCTGATCGGCGTCGATCTGATCAAGGAGCGGGAGCGTCTCGAGCGGGCGTATAACGATGCCGCCGGGGTCACCGCCGCGTTCAACATGAACCTGCTCAGCCGTATCAACCGCGAGCTGGAGGGAGGGTTCGATCTCAGTCGCTTCCGTCACGAGGCCTTCTTCAACCCCGAGCAGAGCCGCGTCGAGATGCACCTGCTCAGCACCTGCGATCAGCGGGTCGCGGTCGCCGGCGCGACCTTCGCCTTCCGCGAGGGCGAAACCATCCATACCGAGTGCTCGCACAAATACAGCATCGACGGCTTCCATGCGCTGGCCGGCCGCGCCGGCTTCGAGGCCGAGCAGGTCTGGACCGATCCCGAACAGTTGTTCAGCGTGCACTGCCTGGTCTATCGGCCTTCGGAGCGGCCCTCGGCCATGTGCGCTGAGCCATGAAGTACCGGGATCTGCGCGACTTCATCGAACAGCTCGAGCAGCGCGGCGAACTCAAGCGCATCGGCGTCGAGGTCGATCCGCATCTGGAGGTCACCGAGATCTGCGATCGCACCCTGCGCGCGGGTGGTCCGGCGCTGCTGTTCGAGCGCCCCAAGGGCTCGCAGGTGCCGCTGCTCGGCAACCTGTTCGGCACCCCGCGACGGGTCGCGCTCGGCATGGGCGAGGAATCGGTCGCGGCACTGCGCGAGGTCGGCAAGCTGCTTGCCTTTCTCAAGGAACCGGAGCCGCCGAAGGGGATGAAGGAGGCCTGGCACAGCCTGCCGATCTTCAAGAAGGTGCTCGACATGGCGCCCAAGGTGCGGCGTCAGCCGCCCTGTCAGGAGCAGGTGTTCGAGGGCGAGCAGGTCGATCTGTCGCGCTTCCCGATCCAGCACTGCTGGCCGGGCGACGCGGCGCCGCTGATCACCTGGGGACTGGTGATCACGCGCGGGCCGGAGAAGTCGCGCCAGAATCTCGGTATCTACCGGATGCAGGTGCTCGGCCGCAATCGGGCGATCATGCGCTGGCTCGCGCATCGTGGCGGGGCGCTCGATTTTCGCGACTGGCAGCGCGCGCATCCCGGCCAGCCGTTTCCGATCGCGGTGGCGCTCGGCGCCGATCCGGCCACCATCCTGGGCGCGGTGACGCCGGTGCCGGATACTCTCTCCGAGTACGCCTTCGCCGGCCTGCTGCGCGGCAGTCGCACCGAACTCGCTGCCTGTCTCGGCTCGGAGCTGCAGGTGCCGGCCAGCGCCGAGATCGTCCTCGAGGGCCATCTGCATCCCGACGACAGGGCCCCGGAAGGGCCGTTCGGCGACCACACCGGCTACTACAACGAGGTCGATGAGTTCCCGGTCTTCACCATCGATCGCCTCACCCAGCGCCAGCGGCCGATCTATCACAGCACCTACACCGGCCGGCCACCGGATGAGCCGGCGATCCTCGGCGTGGCCCTCAATGAGGTCTTCGTGCCGATTTTGCAGAAGCAGTTCCCGGAGATCGCCGACTTCTACCTACCGCCCGAGGGCTGTTCCTATCGGCTCGCGGTGGTGGCGATGAAGAAACAATATCCAGGCCATGCCAAGCGCGTGATGCTGGGCGTCTGGTCGTTCCTGCGCCAGTTCATGTACACCAAGTTCGTCATCGTCGTCGACGACGACATCGATGCCCGCGACTGGAAGGACGTGATCTGGGCCATGACCACGCGCATGGACCCGGCACGGGATACGGTGATGATCGAGAACACGCCGATCGATTATCTCGATTTCGCCTCGCCGGTCTCTGGGCTGGGCTCGAAGATCGGCTTCGATGCCACCAGCAAATGGCCCGGCGAGACCACGCGCGAATGGGGTCGGCCGATCCAGATGGATGCCGAGGTCAAGGCGCGGGTCGACCGGCTCTGGCCGCGCCTCGGACTCGATTGAGCCACCAGCGCTGCCTGCCGATCAGGGTGCAGGGCAGCGCGCGGATGGGCACGGTCGGTTGCGGCTAGGCGCTCAGTAACGCCGTTGCGGTCTTTCGGTGCGGGGTCTGGCCTCGTTGACGGTCAATTTGCGCCCATCCTGCATGGTGTCGTTCAGCGCCCGGATGGCATCCTCGGCCTCGGACTGATTGGGCATGTCGACGAAGCCGAAGCCTTTCGATTGACCGGAGAACTTATCCTTGATCACATCAGCGCTGGCGACCTCGCCGAACTCGCTGAACATCTCGCGCAACGTCTCGTCATTGACCGTGTATTTCAGGTTACCTACGTAGATCCTCATCGCTCATTCTCGCAACGGTCGTGCATTGAGCACGCGCACACCATCGATCGATCAACGCACAACTCGAACGGTGGTGACACGGCAGCCTGGGCCGTATGCCGAGTGTAGCCCATTGCCGCAGGACTCGGACCAGTGTCACCGATGGCTTGATCGACGTCAATCGCGGTGCGCGACCCGAAAGCCGGCGCGCTCGATGGCCTGTTCCAGGGCGCTGGTCTCGACGCCACCGCCGCGAATCAGCACCCGACCGGTGGCGAGGTCGGGCGCGGCCTCCTGGACCTGATCGATCGACTCCAGCGCCTGCTTGACCGTCGCCACGCAGTGGCCGCAGCTCATGCCCTTGACCTCAAGGATCATGCTGTCGTCGGCGGCGCTGGTGGCGAGGCCGCCCCGCGCATCGGTGTTCGCACGGGTCTCGGCGCCTTGTGCGCGTGACAACCGCGCTTGCGCCTGTTTCCGTGCGCGGTATTGGCGCCGCCCCAGCATCGCCATCAACGCCAACAGCACCAGCGCCGACAGGACCGGCAGCCAGCCCTGCTGGTGTTCGTGCGTCAGCGTTTGCGCCGGCACGCTGGTCAACAACTGGTCGAAGAGCAGACCGAAGCCGAGGCTCATCGCCACCACGGTGCCGAGGTAGACCGAGAGCACCCGCGCGCCCAGGGTCCGATACACCGCACCGATGGTGACCAGGTTGGTCGCCGGACCCGCCATCAGGAACACCAGCGCCGAACCGGCCGGCAGCCCGGCCAGGATCAACGAGGCCGCGATCGGCACCGAGGCGGTGGTGCAGACATACAGGGGGAGGGCGATGGCCAGCATCACCAGCATGCCGAGCAGCCCATCGGCCCAAGGCCGGCCGGCGAAGAAGTCGGCCGGGGTGAGCGCCGTCACCAAGGCCGCCGCGATCACGCCGATGATCAGCCAGGTGTTGATGGCGCCGAGCAGGTCGAACACAGCGTATCGCACCGCCTCGCCGATGCGCGCCCGCCAGCCGCGGGGCCGGTTGTCATCGGCGCTGTCGCCGTTGGCGGCAGCGCTGGCCGGCGGGTCTGCAGGTACCGTGCGGTTGACCAGGACACCCCCGATCACGCCGGTGACAAAGGCGGCGATCAATTTGAAGAGCGCGAACGGCCAACCGAGAAAGGCGGCGGTGACCAGGATCGAATCGACCCCGGTCTGCGGCGTGCTGATCATGAAGGCGGTCGCGGCGCCGGGCGAGGCGCCCTCGCGGCGCAAGCCAAGCGCGGT
>NZ_JBKHDN010000132.1:0-7919 GCF_046541315.1 Halochromatium sp.
GTGGGGACCTGGCCTTCGCTCATCGCTTGCCCTCCCCGGCCGCTTGATGAGCGGCACGCCCAGCGGCCTGGTCAGCGGCACGACCCGTTGCAGGATCAGCGGCACGACCCGTTGCAGGATCAGCGGCCTGACCCGTTGCGCGACCAGCGGCCTGGCCAGCGGCACGACCAACGGCACGACCAGCGGCCTGGCCAGTCGCCTCCTCGGGCACCGGCAGCGGTTGCCCACGCCGGTCGCGGCCGAAGATGCGCGGTTTCAGATAATGATCGAGCATCGGCGTCGCCGCGTTCATCAGCAGGATGGCGAAGGCGGCGCCTTCGGGATAGGCGCCAAAGGTGCGGATCAGATAGATCAGCAGGCCGATGCCAGCGCCAAACACCGCCTGCCCGATCCGCGAGACCGGCGAGGTGACCGGATCGGTGGCGATGAAGAAGGCGGTCAGCAAGGTCGCGCCGGCGAGCAGATGCAGCAGCGGCCCGGCGAAGCGCGTCGGATCGATCAGATGCAACAGACTGGCAGGCAGCACGACGCCGAGCAGCACCGCGACCGGGATCACCCAGTCGATCACGCCCTGGCGCAGCAGGAACAGCCCGCCGAGCAGCAGCAACAAGGCCGAGGTCTCGCCCAGGCTGCCGGGGATGCCGCCGAGCAGCGCGCCGAGCGGCGGGAACAGCGCCGGCATCGCCGCGCCCAGATCCTGCCCTTGCTGCCGGGCGAGATCGACCTGACCGAGGAGCGAGGCGCCGCTCATCGCATCCCAGGGCGCAGCCAGCCCGTCCAGGCTGATGCTCAGCGCATCGCCGACAGTGGGCGCCGGCGCGAAGAACAGCGGGTGCGGGCCGACCCACTGCGTCATCTCCAGCGGAAACGAGACCAGCAGCACCACCCGCGCCACCATCGCCGGATTGAACAGATTCTGGCCGAGTCCGCCGAAGACCTGCTTGCCGACGATGATGGCAACGAAGGCGCCGACCACGCCGATCCACCAAGGCGCCCAGGGCGGCAAGGTCAGCGCCAGCAGCCAGCCGGTGAGCAGGGCCGAGCCATCCAGCAGGCTGGGCTTGAGCGGCTTGCCGGCCAGGATCAGCGCCAGCGCCTCGAACAGGAGCGCGGCACCGAGCGTCACCAGGAACAGAAAGATCGCCGGCCAGCCGAACTGCCAGAGGCCGAGCAGCGTCGCCGGCAGCAACGCCAGCATGACCAACCGCATGGTCCGCTCGATGCTGACCGGCGCATGCGCATGGGGACTGGCGACCAGTGCTGGCGCTAGCATGCGTCCAGCTCCTCGACGACCTTGTCCGGCGTCGACCTTGGCGCTTGCTGAGGCGCGACCTTGGCCGCCGCCTCGGCCTGTTTCTTCGCATCCGCCTCGCGCTTGCGCTTGGCCATCGCCTCGCGCTTGGCGCGCTTCTGCGCCTCCAGCCGCCGCGCGCGCTGTTCGGCCAGGCGCTTGGTCTCGGTCTGCTTCTGCTTGGCGCGCCCGCGCGCGGCCAATTCGCCCTTGGCGTGATTGAAGGACTGCACCAGCGGCAGATGTGCCGGGCAGACATAGGCGCAGGAGCCGCAGCCGATGCAGTCCATCAGCCCGTTCGCGACTGCGGCCTCGAGATCGCCCGCGCGCACCTGGGCCGCCATGGCGAGTGGCACCAATCCGCAGGGACAGGCCTGCACGCAACTGCCGCAGCGGATGCAGGGAGCGGCCTCGCGCAGGCCGGTCTCGGCGGCGGTCAGGGCCAGGATGCCGTTGGTGCCCTTCATCACCGGGACCCGCAACTCCGGGATCGGCTGGCCCATCATCGGCCCGCCGGCGATCAGCCGCGCGGGCTCCTCGCGGAAGCGTCCGCAATGCTCGACCAGATCCTCGATCTTGGTGCCGATCAGCACGCGCAGATTCTTCGGCGCGCTGATCGCCCCGCCGGTGACGCTGACCACGCGCGAGATCAGCGGATATCCGAAGCGCAACGCCTCGTGCACGGCGAAGGCGGTGGCCGGATTGTGCACCACCACGCCGATATCGGCGGTCAGGCCACGTGCCGGCGTCTCCTGGCCGGTCAGTGTTTGCACCAGATGCTTCTCCGAGCCCATCGGATAGCGCAGCGGCAGGCGCACCACCTCGAACGCGGCGAAATCGGCCGTGGCACGCTGCATGGCGGCGAGCGCCTCGGGCTTATTGCCCTCGATGCCGATGACGATGCGGCGCACACCGAGCGCATGCGCCATGATGCGCGCGCCGTCGACGATCGCCGCGCCCTGCTCGCGCATCAGCTGATCGTCGCAGGTCAGATAGGGCTCGCACTCGGAGCCGTTGATGACCAGGGTCGAGAGCCGATACCGCTTGCCGAGCCCGAGCTTGACCGCCGCCGGGAAGGTGGCGCCGCCCATGCCAACGACGCCGGCCGCGGCGACGCGCCGGGCGATCTCGTCTGGCGCCAGCGCGAAGGGGTCATCGACCCCGGCGATGCGCTTATGCCAGCGATCCTTGCCATCCGGTTGCAGGCTGATGGTGCGCACCGAGAGCCCGGAGGGATGATTCGCCGGATAGAGCCCGAGGCCGACGATGCGGCCCGAGGTCGGCGCGTGGATCGGCGCCGAGACCGCGCCCTGGGCGCGCGCGATCAGCTCGCCCTTGGCGACGTATTGGCGCCGCTGCACCAGCGGATTGGCGATCGCGCCGATATGCTGCTGCAGCGGGATGTGCAGCAACCTCGGTAGCGGCAGCGGCTCGATCGGGCGGCCGGCAGCGAGGGTCTTGCGGTCGTCGGGATGCACGCCGCCGCGGATTCTAAACAAGCGCATCGCTCGGGCCTCAGCAAGCATGGATGGGGGCCGTCACGCGACCAGCGGCTGGGGCCAGACCCAGTTCGAGGGGGTCTGTGTCTGCGCGCGCATCTCGATGCACTCGGTCGGGCAGACCTCGGCGCAGTCGCCGCAGCCGATGCAGGCGTCCTCGAACACGGCATGAATCTGATCCTTGGCGCCGACGATGGCATCGGTCGGGCAGCGCTTGAAGCACTTGGTGCAGCCAACGCAGAGGCGTTCGTGCACATAGGCGATTTGCGGCGCCTGCTCGGTGACGCTGTTCAGGTCCAGCGCCACCCCGAGCCGCTGCGCCAACGCCTGCGCCAAGGCGCGGCCGCCGGGCGGGCATAGGGTGACCGGCGCCTTACCCTCGGCAACCGCCTCGGCGGCCGGCGCACAGCCTGGAAAGCCACACTGACCGCACTGCGAACCCGGCAACAGCTCTTCGATCTCGGCCACCAGCGGGCTCTCCTCGACCTTCAAGAACCGCGCCGCCACGCCGAGCAGCGCGCCGAGCCCTAGGCCCAGGGCGGTCAAACTCAGGATTGCGGAAACCATGATGTCAAAACGCTCCAGAGGATCAAGCCAGCCCCGCAAAGCCCATGAAGGCCAGCGACAGCAGTCCGGCGACGATAAAGGCGATCGGCGCCCCGGCGAAGGTCGCTGGCACCCGGGCCAGCGCCAGACGCTCGCGCAGCCCGGCGAACAGCACCATCACCAGCGTGAAGCCGAGCGCCGACCCGAAGCCATACAGCAGGCTCTCGACGAAACCGTGCTGCTCCTGCACATTGAGCAGCGCAACGCCGAGCACGGCGCAATTGGTCGTGATCAAGGGCAGGAAGATGCCGAGCACCTGATAGAGCATGGGCGAGAGCTTGCGCACCATCATCTCGGTGAACTGCACCACCGCCGCGATCACCAAGATGAAGGTCAGGATACGCAGAAAGCCGATATCCAGCGGTTCCAGCACCAGATGCTGCAACAGCCAGCTGGCCGCCGCCGCCAGGGTCAGCACAAAGGTGGTTGCCAACCCCATGCCAAGCGCGGTATCAAGCTTCCCGGAGACGCCCATGAATGGACACAGACCAAGGAACTTGACTAGCACCACGTTGTTCACCAGCGCGGTCGCGAGGATCAGCATCAGAGACTCGGTCATAGGCTTCGCTGGGGCCCTCCGGCACGGGGGCAGGCGCGCGACCAAGGCCGCTCGCCGGCAGGATGAAGAGGAGCAAAGCAAGCCGAATGCCAGCTCGGCGAGCATTGCGCTCAGCGCGGCAGAGGATCCGCATCCCCAACCCTCAACCGCACTGCAAAGCGCGCTAGGATCGGGGCTG
This sequence comes from Halochromatium sp., assembly GCF_046541315.1. GTDB lineage: Bacteria > Pseudomonadota > Gammaproteobacteria > Chromatiales > Chromatiaceae > Lamprobacter. Next base: position 4,134 of record NZ_JBKHDN010000132.1, read on the forward strand.
GGGCCAGCTAGCCGAGCATGGGATGTTGCCTGGACCGGACCAATGCCGGTGGTCGAGCGCTGGCGCGACTGTCGTGGACGAGACACCCCGGATGTTGCAGCGCAGCACATTGTCACAAACCCGACAAGGCGAGCGGTTGCTCGATGTGATGAGCGGACCTGCCGCAAGGCCCATCGGCGGCATCGACAGGCGCATGCGTGACGGCATGAATCCTGCATGATCTTGACGTCTCTAGGACGACCCGGCTCAGCGGAACCCGAGGTCTCGCCGCCGACCCCGGATTGGCGAGACGACAACGACAGGTCACGATAGAGGAAACACTGATGGCTCAAACATCCGCGGAGGGCAACGCAACGCACTCGCAGTCTCCGAATCCGCCAGGCGCGTCCGCTTCAGCCCCGACAGCGGGCGGCTCGAATCCAGCCCCGCTGTCGGGCGCGTCAGCAAACGCCGCCGCGGAGCAGGGGCAGCCGCTTGTGCGCAATGCGATCGCGGCCTTCCTGCGCCAGCCCCCGGCGGGGACGCCGCCCGAAGTGCTCGCGGCCCTGCGGTTGATGGCCGGCGATGCCTCCGAGCCACTGCCGCCACGGCTCTACTTCGAGACCGTCGAGCAATCGCCGGTGGCGATCTCGATCACCGATTCAGCGGCGAACATCCTCTACGCCAATGCCGCCTTCGAGCATCTCAGCGGCTATCGGCGCGACGAACTGCTGGGCAAGAACCAGTCGATCCTCTCCAGCAACGCGACACCGGAGAGCATTTACCGCCAGCTCTGGCGCACCATCCAACGCAAGAAGACCTGGACCGGCACCCTGGTCAACCAACGCAAGGGGGGCGCTGAATACCTCGCCGAGTTGGCCATCTCGCCGGTGCTCGATAGCAGCGGCGAGATCGCCTATTTCCTCGGCATGCATCGCGACGTGACGCGCGAGCATGAACTCGCGAGCGCGCTCAGGCAGCAGAAGACCCGGATTGAAAACGTGCTCGATGCCGCACCGACGGTGATGGTGCTGCTCGACGCCGAGGGCGAGATCATCCTCGATAACATGGAGTACAAGAAGCTGTTCGGCGACCTGCGCGGGCGCGAGCCGTTGCCGCTGATCCGCGCCGCGTTGCGCGAGCAGGCCGGCTTCGATCCCCTCGAGCGGACCGTGCCGGCCAGCGGCGACGGCGAGGACTTCAAGAACGTCGAGGTCAGTCTCGAGGTTCCCGGCAGTCTGGGGCCGCGCTGGTTCTCCTGCTCCGGCACCCGCATCAGCGAGCAGGATGGCAGTGCCCGCGGCTACTTTGGCTGGGGCCAGCGCGGCGATGCGCGGCTGCTGCTGCTCGCGACCGATGTCACCGCCCGCCATCGCGAGATCGAGCGCGCGCATCTCGAACATCTGCGCGCGCGCATCGCCGAGCAACGGCTCACCCAAGGCATGCGCGAGGCCCTTGCCGCCGCCAGCTACCAGATCCAGACCCCGCTCAATCTGCTGCGCGCAGCCAGTGCGATGTTCGCCAACGGCGCCGGCACCATCGAGGGGTTCGCGCCGACCCTGGCACAGATCACCGCCACCAGCGAGCAGGCGCTGAAGACGCTGCAAGCGGCCCTCCCGGACGAGATCGTCGAGGCCGGTGTCAGCGTCAACGTCAACGAGCTGCTGCGCCATGTGCTGGCGCTCGAGACCGATGCCCTGCTCTCCTCCGGGGTCACCGTCGACTGGCGTCCCGCGCACGTGCTGCCCGAGATCACCGCGCGCCAGACCGAACTGCGCTCGCTGTTCAAGAACCTCATCGACAATGCGCTGCAAGCGACGCGCGAGAGCGGCCGCAGCCAGCGCGAACTGCACATCAGCACCCGCGCGCTCGCGGACGCGGTCGAGGTCTGCATCCAGGACAGCGGCCCCGGTTTCCCGAGCGGCGATCGCTACAAGGCCTTCGAGCCCTTCTATATCGGCTGGCGTCAGCGGCGCGGCCGCGCTGGCATGGGGCTGCCGCTGGCGCAGGAGATCGCCAACCAGCATGGCGGCAGCATCGAGATCGACCCCGACTACAACGATGGCTGCCGCCTCCTCGTGACCTTGACCAACGCCTTGCCCCGTGACTAACACAGACCCCGTGCCGATGTACGACAAGGATCGAAGAGAGTCGCCATGCCCGGAGCTGCGCCTCGAGACGCACCCGGAGACACCCCCGGAGACGCATCCGGAGACACCCCCGGAGACGCACCCGGAGACATCCCGGCCGACGCAGCGGGCCGACCTGCTCGAGGCGCAGCTCGCCGCGCTGTTCGATGTCAGCCGCATCCTGAGCCGGTCACTGCAACTGCGCGAGACCCTGCGCGCGGTGCTGCAAACCCTGCATGGGCGCGACCGCCTCTGCCTGGGCATGGTCAGCCTGCTCGATGAGGAATCCGGCGATCTGCTGATCAGCGCCCTGCACGACGACGACGCGGTCCCGTTCGAGAAGGTGCGCTATCGGCGCGGCGAGGGCGTCATCGGGCACATCCTCGAGAGCAACCGCGAATGGCTGCTGGAGCGGGTCGGCGACGAGCCGCGTTTCCTCGACAAGCTCGGCATGTTCAACCGTGACCTGCCCTTCATCGGCGTGCCGATCCGCATCGGCGAGGGTCCTGCCGCCGGCGTCTTCGCCATTCAGCCGCCGGTGCGCGACGAGCATCTGCAACAGCGGGCGCGGTTTGCCGAGATGGTCGCCAACCTCATCGGCCAGGCGGTGCTGCTGGCGCGCTCGGTCGAGGCCGAGCGCCGCGCCCTGCGCGAGGAGCGCGACGCGCTGCGCCGGCATCTCAAGAGCAGCCACGGCTTCGACAGCATCATCGGCCACACCCAGCGCATGCGCGTGGTCTTCGAGCAGGTGCGCCAGGTCGCCAAGTGGAACACCACGGTCTTGGTGCGGGGCGAATCCGGCACCGGCAAGGAGCTGATCGCCAACGCCATCCATTACAACTCGCCGCGCGCGCAGAGCACCTTCGTCAAGCTCAACTGCGCGGCGCTGCCCGACAACCTGCTCGAATCCGAACTCTTTGGCCACGAAAAAGGCGCCTTCACCGGCGCGGTGAGCCAGCGCAAGGGCCGCTTCGAGCAGGCCGACGGCGGCACCCTGTTCCTCGACGAGATCGGCGAGATCAGCCCGGCGTTCCAGGCCAAGCTGCTGCGCGTGCTGCAGGAAGGCGAGTTCGAGCGTGTCGGCGGCAGCCGCACCATCAAGGTCGATGTGCGGGTGATCGCGGCCACCAACCGCAATCTGGAGCAGGAGGTCAAGGCCGGCGAGTTCCGCGAGGATCTTTACTATCGCCTCAATGTGATGCCGATCGTCATGCCGGCGCTGCGCGAGCGCATCGAGGACGTGCCCGAGCTGGCGCAATTCCTGGTCGCCAAGATCGCCAAGCAGCAGGGCCGCGAGCTGAGCATCACCGACAGCGCATTGCGCGTGTTGATGCGCTACGACTGGCCCGGCAATGTGCGCGAACTCGAGAACTGCATGGAGCGCGCGGCGGTGATGAGCGAGTGCGGCATCATCGACCGCGACGTGATCGACCTCACCGGGCTCGATGTCGGCAACCTGCCGGAACCGCGCGCCGCGTTCGGCTCGACAACGGGGGCTGGCGCCACGGACCCCGCGATCGATCTCAGCGACCCCGAGATCGACGAGCGCGAGCGCGTCATCGCCGCGCTCGAGCAAGCCGGCTGGGTCCAGGCCAAGGCCGCGCGCCTGCTCAACATGACCCCGCGCCAGATCGCCTATCGCATCCAGACGATGAACATCAAGGTCAAGCAGTTCTAA
>NZ_JBKHDN010000133.1:0-7815 GCF_046541315.1 Halochromatium sp.
GATGACCAATGCTCGCGCCGGTCGCGGGGTGTCTTCGGGCACCCGTGAATGCCGACCGTGGCGATGATGAAGGCACCGGCATCAGGCCGCCGGATTCATCCGGAGCAGATGTCGCGGCCGAATGCCGAATGCCAGCGCAAGCAGCAGATAGCTCAACCCACCGATCAGGATCAGCCCGCTCAGGCGCATCAGGCGCTCGCCAAAATCCCAGACGGTCCAAAACGGCGTCGGCCCGCTCAGCCACCAGAGCGCGAGGCCCATCGCAAGGCTGGCCAGCAGACCCTTGGCGAGCAGCAGCCACCAGCCGGGCAGGGGCCGATAGATGCCCTGCTTGAGCAGCACGATGAACAGGAGCAGCGCGTTGACGCTGGCGGCGATGATGGTCGCCAGCGCCAGCCCGGCATGGCCGAGCGGAAACATCAGGATCAGGTTGAAGACGATGTTGGTCAGCATCGCGACCACGGCGATCCTGACCGGCGTCTTCATATCCTGGCGGCTGTAGAAGCCGGGGGCCAGAACCTTGACCCCCAGAAACGCCATCAGCCCGAGCGAATAGGCCATCAGGCTGCGCTCGGCCATGAGGACATCGTAGGCGGTGAATTCACCGGAATAGAACAGGGTCGCGATCATCGGGCCGGAGAGCACGAACAGCCCGACCGCCGCCGGCAGCCCGAGCAGCAGCACCCAGCGCAGGGCCCAGTCCAGGGTCTGGGAAAAGGCCTCGGGGGATTGCGCCGCATGCTGGCGCGAGAGCTTGGGCAGGATCACGGTGCCGAGCGCGACACCGAGGATGCCGAGCGGGAACTCCATCAGCCGATCGGAATAATAGAGCCAGGAGATGCTGCCGGTGGCCAGGAAAGACGCCAGCAGGGTATCGATGAGCAGGCTGATCTGGGTGACCGAGACCCCGAACAGGGCTGGAATCATCAACCGCACGATGCGACGCACGCCGGCGTCGCGCGGGCTGAGCCGGGGCCGGGGCAGCAATCGCAGCCGATGCAGGAAGGGCAGTTGGAACAGCAACTGCGCGATGCCGGCGATCAGCACCCCCCAGGCCAGCGCCATGATCGGTCGTTCCATTCGCGGCGCCAGCCAGAGCGCACAGCCGATCAGCGATAGATTCAGCAGCACCGGCGTGAAGGCCGGCACGCCGAAGCGGTCGTAGGTATTGAGGATGCCGCCAGCGAGCGCGGTCAGCGAGATGAACAGCAGATACGGGAAGGTCAGCCGCAGCATGTCGCTGGCCAGCAGCTGCTTGTTCGGATCGTCGGCGAAGCCGGGCGCGAAGATCAGCACCAGGATCGGCGCGCCGAGCACGCCAAGCGCGGTGATCGCCACCAGGATGGCCCCGAGGGTGCCGGCGACATCGTCGACGAAGCGCTTCAGGGCCGCAAAGCCGCGTTGGGTCTTGTACTCGTTGAGCACCGGCACGAAGGCCATCGAGAAGGCGCCCTCGGCGAACAACCGGCGCATGAAGTTCGGGATCTTGAAGGCGACGAAGAAGGCATCGGTGCCGGCATCGGCGCCGAACAGACGGGCAATGATGAGATCCCGCACGAAGCCGAGGATGCGCGAGAGCAGGGTATTGCTCCCGACCTTGGCGATGGACGCGGCCAGCGATGCCATGGGTGCTGCCTTCTTGAGGACGCGCGAGCGCGCAATGCTTGAGCCAAAGAGGCGCGATTATAGGGGATCGCACGCGCGCTGCGGATCGGCTCTGCGGCCGATCGGCAAGCAAACCCAGGACATCCGGTTAGGCGAGCCGATGCGAAACGGCCTGCGGCTCGCTGCGGATGGTCGCATCCGAGGATTGACAACGACTCGCCTTGCGAGCGATCATAGCCGGCTAGGCGTGTGAACGCCAACGAATCTATCCGATCCGCCAAGCCTAGGAGATCACTCTTGGCCAACACCGTACAAGCCCGCAAGCGCGCCCGCCAGGCAGAGCGTCATCGCCAGCGCAACGCCGCCCAACGCAGTACCCTGCGTACCGCGATGAAGAAGGTTCTGAAGGCTGCCGCCGCTGGCGACCATGCCAGCGCCGCCGATGCCTACAAGAAGGCCGTCCCGGTCATCGACCGCGCTGCCGGCAAGGGGCTGATCCATGCCCACAAGGCGGCTCGCCATAAATCGCGGCTGAATGCCCGCGTCAAGGCGCTCGCCTGATCGAGCCTCCGCTCCAGCGCGGCCATCCCTTCGCTGAGCGGCCGCCACCGGCGGCCGGCGAAGTGTCCAAACCCTTGCTGCGCTGCTGCCACCTGCTCAGCGAGCGTCTCGAGGCCTGACGTGCCTCACCTGTTCGTCGCCGTGACCGCCCATGGCTACGGCCATCTGGCCCAGGTCGCGCCGGTCGTCAGCGAGCTGAAGCGCCGTCTCCCGGATCTTCGCATCAGTCTGCAAGGCAACATCGCCCCTGCCTTCGCCAACGCCCGCTTGCCGGCGGGCTATCGCCATATCCCCTCCGCGGCCGATGTGCCGCTGCCGATGGACGGCCCATTGACGACGCGCTGGGCCGACGGGCTGGCGGACTATCTGGCCTTCGACCTCGACTACCCGGCGCATCGGGCACGACAGCGTCGGCTGTTCGAGCAGACGCGCCCGGATCTGGTGCTCGCCGACATCCCCTGGCTGCCGCTCGATGTCGCCCGCTCGATGGGCATTGCCTGCGCCGGACTCTGCTCGTTGAGCTGGTACGACATCCTGATCGAGAGCCCGGTTGGCGATCGGCTACCGACAGCCTTCGCGCAGCGAATGCAGCGCGCTTACAGTGGCGCGGACCTCTTCTTGCGGCCCACGCCCTCGATGCCGATGCGCTGGTTGCCGAACGGGCGCGATATCGGGCCGATCGCGCAGCCGCGCCGGCGCGATCCGCTGCGCTTGCGCGAGCGTGTCGGGCGCCCCGCCACGGAGTCCCTGGTGCTGATGCAGTTCGGTGGCACCGGCCATTTGCGGCTCGGCGGCGCTTCGCGACTGATGGACGGCGTGCATCTGCTGAGTCCGAATGCCGATGCCGCGCGCGGGCGCGATGACCTGACGCCGATCGAGACCGCAGGCGGCACGGTGCTTGAGGTGCTCGCGAGCTGTGACGCGCTGATCACCAAGCCCGGTTACGGGACCTTCGCCGAGGCCGCCTGCAACGGTATCCCGGTACTGTCGGTTGAGCGCCGCGATTGGCCGGAGAGCCGCTGGTTGGTCGACTGGCTCGCCGAGCAGGTGCCGCTGCGCGAGGTCAGCGCAAGCGACTTCGCCGCCGCTGGGATTCGCGAGCCGTTGGCTGAGCTGCTCGCCGAGGGCATCGCCGAGCCCGTTGCGCCGACTGGCGTCGCCGAGGCCGCCGACCTCTTGCTCGATCTGCTTGCACGATGAACTGCTGACCCAGCTCGCGCGTGACGGGCGAGGGCCCTGGGGCGCGCGATCATCGCGTCGTGTGCCTTGACTCGCGGACAAGCTGGACCTGTAGACACGGGACTCGTCGGCGCGTTTGGCGCGCCGATCAGGCCCACACGCGACCGCGCTAGGCTATCTGCATCGCGTCCACGCGCTGCAGGCCCTTTGGCAGCAGCAAGCCCCGGCGACCACGCTCGGCTCGGTAGTGTTCCAGATCGGCCGGCTTCAAGGTCAGGTGCCGCTTGCCGCAGTGGATGTTCAGGCTCGCATTGGCCGGCAGCGCACAGAGTGCCGCGACCACCTCCTCGCGCGCCTTCAGCCGCGCACTCGGGATGCCAATCAGCTTATTGCCCTTGCCGCGCGTCAGCTCCGGCAGCTCGGCGGCGGCGAAGACCAGCAGATGACCGGTGCTGGTCGCGATCGCGATCCGCGCATCCGGCTCGTTCGGCAGCGACACCGGCGGCAGCACGCGCGCGCCGTCCGGCAGCGTCAGCACCGCCTTGCCGCCACGCGGTTTCGCGATCAGGGCCTCGAGCGTGCAGAGAAAACCATAGCCTGCGTCGGAGGCCAGCAGCAGGCGCTGCGCCGGGTCGCCACCGAGCAGTGCGACGAAGCTCGCCCCCTTCGGCGGATCGAGCCGCCCGGTCAGCGGCTCGCCCTGACCGCGCGCCGAGGGCAGCGAATGCGCCGGCAGCGAATAGCTGCGCCCGCTGCTGTCGAGGAACACCGCCGGCTGGTTGCTGCGCAGTCGAGCCGCCGCGAGGAACCGATCCCCGGCCTTGTACGAGAGCGTTGCGCCATCGAGTTCATGGCCCTTGCCCTGACGCACCCAGCCCTTCTCCGAGAGCACCACGGTGACCGCTTCGCTCGGCGACAGTTCGGATTCGTTCAGCGCCGCCGCCAACGGTCGCTCGGTCAGCGGCGAGCGACGCTCGTCGCCGTACTGCTTGGCGTCCCGCTTGATCTCGTCGATGAGCAGATCGCGCAGCTTGGTCTCGTCGCCGAGGATCGCCTGGATGCCATCGCGCTCCTTGGCCAGCGCATCCTGCTCGGCGCGGATCTTCATCTCCTCGAGCCGCGCGAGCTGGCGCAGCCGGGTATTGAGCACATACTCGGCCTGCACCTCGGAGAGGCCGAAGTGGGCGATCAGCACCGGCTTGGGCTCGTCCTCGCTGCGGATGATGCGGATCACCTCGTCGATATTGAGGAAGGCGATCAGCAGGCCGTCGAGCAGATGCAGTCGTTCCAACACCTTGTCGAGCCGGTGCTGCAAGCGGCGCCGCACGGTGCTGCGCCGATAGTCCAGCCATTCGGACAGGATCTCGCGCAGGTTCATCACGCGCGGCCGGCCGTTGAGTGCGATCAGGTTCATGTTGACCCGATAGCCGCGTTCGAGATCGGTGGTCGCGAACAGATGCGACATCAGCCGCTCGACATCGACCCGGTTCGAGCGTGGCACCAGCACCAGCCGGGTCGGGCATTCGTGATCGGACTCGTCGCGCAGATCCTCGAGCATCGGCAGCTTCTTCGCCTGCATCTGCGCGGCGATCTGCTCCATCACCCGGCTGCCGGAGACCTGATAGGGCAGGGCGGTGACGACGATATCGCCCTGTTCCAGCTCATAGCGGGCGCGCTGCTTGACCGAACCGTGGCCGCTCTCGTACATCCGTCGCAGCTCGGCCGGCGGCGTGATGATCTCGGCGGCGGTCGGGAAGTCCGGCCCGGGGATGTGGCGCATCAGCGCATCGAGGTCGGCGTGCGGATGCTTGAGCAGGTGGATACAGGCGCGCGCGACCTCGCGCAGGTTGTGCGACGGAATATCGGTGGCCATGCCGACGGCGATGCCGCTGGCACCGTTCAGCAGCAGATTCGGCAGCCGCGCCGGCAGCGTCTTCGGCTCTTCCAGGGTGCCGTCGAAATTCGGCTGCCAGTCGACCGTGCCCTGCGCGACCTCGGCCAGCAGCACCTCGGCATAGGGCGTCAGGCGCGACTCGGTGTAGCGCATCGCCGCGAACGACTTGGGATCGTCCGGCGAGCCCCAGTTGCCCTGACCGTCGATCAGCGGATAGCGATAGCTGAACGCTTGCGCCATCAGCACCATCGCCTCGTAGCAGGCGCTGTCGCCGTGCGGATGGAACTTGCCGAGCACGTCGCCGACGGTGCGCGCGGACTTCTTGAACTTGGCCGTCGCCGTCAACCCGAGATCGGACATCGCATAGAGGATGCGCCGCTGCACCGGCTTGAGTCCGTCGCCGATGTGCGGCAAGGCCCGGTCCAGGATCACGTACATCGAGTAATCCAGGTAGGCCTTTTCGCTGAACAGATGCAGCGGCAGGCGCTCGAGACCCTCGGCGCTATAGAGTGGGTTATCGCTCATGCAATGAGGGTGGCGATCGGCGACAGCGGGCGGTTGCCGAGCGCCACTAGCGGCTGTTTGGTGACCGCTGGAGCGGGCCTAGGGCTGCGCTGGGGCGGCAAGGGAGGGGACAAAACGCGCATCAGTGCGCGATCGTCGCCACGCCGTGGCCGAGCGAGGCGCTGACGATCATCGCCATGACCGTCAGTATCACCCAGGTCATGGCGCCGGCGATCAGGTCGTCGACGATGATGCCGACGCCGCCAGTGAAGCGCTTCTCGGCCCAACTCACCGGCCAGGGCTTGTAGATATCGAACAGGCGGAACAACAGGAAGCCCATGATGATCCAGGCCAGGCTGACCACTGGTGCGGCGGCCATCGCCACCAGGAAACCGACGATCTCGTCCCAGACGATCGCGGGTGGATCCTCCTGGCCGAGTTCGGTGGCGACCTTGTCGCAGGCCCAGATGCCGACGCCGATCAGCGCCGCGACGGCGAGCAGGTAGACCAGCCCCGGCAGGTTGGCGAGCAGCAGATAGATCGGGATCGCGACCAGGGTGCCCATGGTGCCCGGCGCCTTCGGCGAGAGGCCGGCGCCGAAGCCATAGGCGATCAGGTGCTCGGGACGGCTGGGCTGAAAGGTCGGGGTGAGTTCAGCGTCGGAGGTCGTGCTCATCGGTTGTCTCCTTAAAGAAGGTTGAAAGGCGTTGACAGAAGAATCGGCGGCTTGGGGGCCATTATCCGGCGGGCGTTGCCTGGGCCGCAAAGTGATCGTAGCCGAGCGGTTCGCGGTGCCATCGATGGCCGTCGGCGGTCATCCAGCGCAGCCCAGGGCAGGCCTCGATCTCGCCGATCTGGGTCAGCGGACAACCGGCGGCGGCGGCGAGCACCTTCAGCTCGCCGATGTGCGTCGGTGGCAGGGTGAAGCAGAGTTCATAGTCATCGCCGGCACTGAGCGGCAGCGTCCAGTCGTTGTCGGCGGCAACCTCGCCGGCGACCTGATCGGCGAGCGGCAGCCGGTCGAGTTCGATGCGCGCGCCGCAGGCCGAGGCGCTGAGGATATGCCCGAGGTCCGAGGCCAGGCCGTCGGAGAGATCGATGGCGGCGGTGGCGACGCCGCGCAGCACTTCGCCAAGGGCCACGCGCGGTGTCGGGCGCTCGAGGCGCTGGCGCAGGTAGTCGCCGAGCGGCTCGCCGCGCTGCAGATGACGCAGCGCGAGTCCGGCGTCGCCGAGCGCGCCGCTGACGCAGACCAGATCGCCGGGTTGCGCACCGGCGCGGCGCAGCGCATGGCCCTGGGGCACCAGCCCGTGCACCTGCACGGAAATCGTCAGCGGGCCGCGGGTCAGGTCACCGCCGACCAGACGCACGTCTTCCGCGCGCGCCAGCTCGGCGAAGCCGCGCGCGAAGGCGGCCAGCCAGGCCTCGTCGGCGGTCGGCAGGGTCAGGGCGAGGGTCGCCCAGGCCGGCTCGGCGCCGATCGCCGCGAGATCGCTGAGACCGACCGCGAGCGACTTGTGACCAAGCCCCCCGGGATCGGTCTCGGGCAGGAAATGCACGCCGGCGACCAGGGTGTCGATGCTCAGCGCGAGTTCGCGGTCGGCCGGTACCCTGAGCAGGGCGCAGTCGTCGCCGACATCGAGCAGGACATCGTCGCGCGCCGCGCCGAGGCCGGTGAGGTGGCGCTGGATAAGCTCGAATTCGGACATCGCGATGGTCCTCTTGGCAATGCGCCGGGCGCGGTTAGATCGGAGGGTGAGATCGGCGTGACAGCGGATGCTTAAACCGGGCCGTTATACTCGAGTCTTGCGGGCCAACTCATCGGCGCGGGCCGTGCGCGCGACCCGGTCCAGCACCGCGTTCACATAGCGATGGCCCTGCTCGGCACCGAAGGCCTTGGCCAGCTCGACGGCCTCGTTGATGACCACGCGCACCGGCAATTCCGGGCTGAACAACAGCTCGTAGGTGCCGATGCGCAGGATATTGCGCTCGACCGGATCGAGGCTCTGCAACGAGCGATCGAGATTGCCGCGCAGGGCGTCGTCGATCTCGTCGGCCTTGTCCGGCACGCC
>NZ_JBKHDN010000134.1:0-7798 GCF_046541315.1 Halochromatium sp.
TTTGCATCAGTTCAGCGTGGCGCATATTGATCTCCTAAACGGTTGTATGAATCAGGTAGGTGCGGGCGATCTTGCTGAGAGGCTGTTTGGAAACTAAAGCCTTGATTTTTATGACATCATCTCCATGATATTCGGCGAGAAGCGGTTCACTCGCCAGTTCATTGGGGGTCTTGCAATGAATCCAGAGCGGCATCCAACGCGCAAGGGCTATGATAGCGACGTCACCGATGCGGAATGGGACATCATCGGTCCACTCCTCACTGAGACCCAGGCGACGACCAAGGGTCGCCCGGTTGAACATGATCTTCGCGCCGTGCTCAATGCCATTTTCTACGTCAACAAGACGGGCTGCCAGTGGCGATCGCTGCCGAAGGATTTCCCGCCCCACTCGGTGGTGTTCTACCACGACACCAAGTGGCGCAAGGACGGCACCTTGGAGATCATTCACGACGTGTTGCGGCAGCTTGCACGCAAACGCGCCGGGCGTAACCCGCAACCATCAGGGGCGATCATCGATAGTCAAAGCGTCAAAGGCACCCCGGAATCACGCGTCGAATCCGGGTTCGACGGCGGCAAGCTGATCCAGGGTCGCAAGCGCCACATTGTCGTCGATACAATGGGTTATCTGATCATCGCGGTCGTGCACTCGGCGGGGATCAACGATGGCAAAGCCGCCCCCGAGGTGCTGGAGAAGCTGTTTCAAGCCGCCGACACCATCCGGAAGATCTGGGCCGACAGCGCCTACATTGGCCGAGAGCTCCACGACTGGGTACTTGCCCAGTTCCAGTGCGTCCTCGAGGTCGTGAAAAAGCAACAAGGAGCAAAGGGCTTTCATGTCCTCCCCCGTCGATGGGTGGTCGAACGCAGTTTCGCTTGGTTCTCTCGCGCACGCCGTTTGAGCAAAGACTACGAGCGTGATCCGAATTCGAGTCAAGCACAAATCTATATCGCGTCAATCCGGCTTCTACTGCGCGACCTCTGCGACAATCAGATTGCTTATGCAACGTGATTGATATGAAACCCATTCCTTCCGGCTTTCTAAACAGCCTCTTATCGCGCTCGGCGTTGGCGCGAATGATTTGAGCGACGATCTCGCGGCTCTTGTTCCGCAGCTCCGTGCCGAGCGTGTACTTGTGGTAGCGCGAGAAGCCGGCGACCACCTTCTCGAAGTGCACGGCCACATCCATGGCCTGCTTGTAGATCGGCAGATGCTCGTATCTCGCCATGAGGCTCACGCATAAACATCACTCGCGCGGCGCGCGAGCAGGGGGGAAGTCTCCCCCTGACCCCCTCGAAAGGGCTGAATGATACAAATCATCAAATCACTGAAGTCGCCGCCCCCTGCGACCGACCGCTCCCAGCCCGAGCAAGCCCAGCGCCATCAGCAAAGCCGTGCCAGGCAGCGGGACGGCGGCGACTTGTCCGGGGCGAACCGCCCAGCCATAGCCCTGGATGAACTTAACCTCGTAGTCCTGGTAGCCAAGGTCGGTGTGGAAGAGCCACGCGCGGTCCGGATCCGGCGCGCCCTCCGTACCGGACCAGTACGCCCAGTCCTGCATGTTCCTGAAGACACTTGTCAGCGCCGCGCTGTCGTTAATGGAGTCGTTCTGACTCAGCCCACCCTCGGTGTAGAAGAGATGCCCCAGCTCGCTGGTGCTGACATTGTAACCCATCGTCGGACCGCTGCCATCGTTGTTCAGCGCCGACCACAGCCGCCAGTCGTTGGCGCCGCCGTAGTTGGCGGCGTTCATGGCTTCGATCCACGCCAACGATGTGTCCCAGCTCATGCGACCGTCGGCGGTGATGCCGCTCACACCAAAAGTCTCCGTTGCCGCCAGATTGGCGTCTGCCGTCCAGGTCAACCCCTGTCCGTCCAGCACCAGATCAACCCCAGCCGAGCTGTAGGTGATCAGCCCCGCCTGAGCCACGCTGCCCATCAGCAACAGCCCCCGCTGCCGCCATACCTTGCCATTGCCATGTCTTCTCCATCATCGCTTGCGTCCCCGTGTTTTGTGCTTGGGTTAAAAAAGGAAAAGGCTTTCGCCAGCTAGCGAAAAAGCTCCAAGCAAAAATCAAACCAAGTTAAAAAACCACTCTTTTTTTAACACCTTTCACAAAGCCGTAGGCGCCAACAGCGCAATGGGCACGCAAACTGTAAAGATTTCCGATACCCGTCGAACCCATGACGCCCTCACTGTAAAAAAACTATGGCGGCAAATCGAGCTTGAGCAGGCGCTCCTCAAGCGTAGCCAGATGCGGTGCAAGCGCTGAAGCGGTTTTGGCAGGCCCCCCTTTTTTGCTCGGCACGCTGCAAGCTGGCATCGATCTGCTCCAGGCGTTCGTGCAAGCGCAAGCCGCCGGGCTCCAAGGGGGCTTGGCCCTCATCACTGAGTGCGCCGCGCACGGCGGCACAGTACCCTTGCACCACCTGCGCTTGCTCATCCTCGCGCTCACCGATGGCGCGCTCAAGCGGACGAATCCCGCGCACGCGTTTCTTCAGCTCCTTCTTGGCATGACGATCGGCCTCCCAGGCGGGACCAACCGCTTGCTTCCAATAGTGAAACTGACAAAGCTGATGGGGCACGCCGGGAAACGCCTCGGCCACCGCCTTGCCGATGCTTTGCTGCCCGTCGCTGATCACACCGACGACCGGAACCTCGAGTCCGGCAACGGCTTCACGCAGCAGCACGACCAGGTCCGCTTGCCGCGAAGACAGCAGGCTGCGCGCGAGCAGGACCTCACCCGAGAGCACCTCGCGGATGACCCACAGCACCTCTTGGCCCACATCCGGCTGCAGGCCGTCGATGGCGAGGATCAGTCGTCCCTAGGCTGCGAGCCGCGCGCAACGCTCGGGGCTGTCGCGCACCGACAACGACACCAACTCGTCATCGCGCTCCAGCAGAGACTGCACGTTGCGCTGACTGATACGCACTGCGCGTTGCGTCAGGGCGGCGTGGATCTGTTTCGCCGTCGCTTGTTCGCGATAGCGCTGCCGACCAATGAACGCGAGCACATCCAAGCCGTATTCATAGCGGGGCAGTACAAGATGGCCTTCTTCCAAGGGGTGTGTCGGGCGCGGAATTGCCGTGCGGGTTGATGTGGCTGTTAGCCCCAATATGATTATTGCTTACACCCTTTCGATTCCATTGCTTTTCTAACCGCTTCCTGCGTTACGCTGGCGTGTCCACCATGCTGAGACCTAACTGAAAACGTTTCCTGCCAAGCGCCTCGCTAGCCACACCCCGGAAGATGTGACGAGCTATCTGGAACGCAGGACGCTGCCGAATTGGCGGTGCCGCTGGGGCTGGAACGTGGCGAGGTTTGCACGATTATTGAGTGAGCTTGAGGGCACGCAGCATCTCATGGCATCGTTGCTGTACGGCTTAAGGATGCGGCTGATGGAATGCGTACGGCTGCGGGTCCAGGAGGTCGATTGGGTTCATGAGGCGAGAAGTGCGATCGGTAGACCCTCTGGCGTGGCGGAATGCTCCCGTCCCGCAAGCGGTGAGGTCGAATTCCTGGAAAGCGGCGCCATCTGTTTCGTCCCATGGGCCTAATTTTCTAGGAACAGGAACCATCATGAATCGAACCATGCTCGTCGCCAGCGCGACCCTCGTGGGTTGTGCGCTGGCGCTACCGCTGCTCGTGGAAACCTCGAACGCTGATCCAGCCGGGAGCGCGGCCGATCCCGCAGCTGAAACACCCACCGAAACTCCCGTCGAGATCGCCCGGCGCGAATATGAGGAGGTGCTGAGGCAGACGCCCGATGTCGAGCGCGGTCGTGAGGTCTATCTCACCTGCGCCGTGTGCCATCTGCCCGAAGGCTGGGGCAGTGCCGATGGGCGCTATCCGCAGATCGCGGGCCAGCTGCGCACGGTGATCATCAAGCAGCTCGCCGATTTTCGCGCCGGCAATCGCGAGAATCCGCTGATGTATCCGTTCTCGGTGCCGGGCATCCTGGGCGGACCGCAGGAGATCGCCGATGTCGCCGCCTATGTCTCGCAATTGCCGATGACGGCCGACAACGGGCTCGGGCCGGGCACCGATCTAGAGGCGGGCGAGGCGCTCTATATCGAGCACTGCGCCGATTGCCACGGGGCGGCCGGCGAGGGCGACGAGGCCGAGCATATTCCCATGATCGCCGGGCAACATTTCGTGTACCTGATGCGCCAGTTCGATGCCATTCGCAACGGTGAACGCAAGAACGCGGACGCGGGGATGATCGATGCGATCCAAGAACTCGCGCCAGCCGAGCAAGAGGCGGTGCTGGACTATACGGCCCGGTTGCGCCCGGCCGCCGAGAAGTTGGCGCAGGAGGGCTGGCTGAACCCGGATTTCCCGCATTATCTGCGCGATGCGATGGGGTTGCGAGCACGCCCGCCGGCGGTTCAATGGAAGGAGCAGGCGCCGGCCTCCCGGTCGCGCCCGGAGTCGCGTTCCGGGTCGTCTCCGGAGTCGCCTTCAGCCGCGCCTTGAGTCGCCACCAACCTTGCGACTGGCCTAAACCCGGGGCTCGTCGCCCTCGGCGTCGGCCACCTGATAGCGGTTACGGCCGGCGCGCTTGGCCTCGTAGAGCGCCAGGTCGGCGCGGTGGATGAGGCTGTCGATGTCTTCCTTTGCTCCGCGCTGGGCAATGCCCAGGCTGGCGGTGACCCGCAGCGGCTGATCGCGACCGATCTCGAACGCATGGGCTGCGATCACCGCGTTCAGGCGTTTGGCCAGCTCGACCGCGCCCGCGAGCGGCTGTCCGATCACCAGCACCAAGAACTCCTCGCCGCCAAAGCGAACCGGCACATCGACGCCGCGACATTGCGCCTGGATCAGCTCGGCGACTTGCTGGAGCACGCGATCGCCGGCGCCGTGTCCATGGGTATCGTTGATCTGCTTGAAATAATCGAGGTCGATCAGCAGGGCCGAGACGGACGGCGCCATCTCGCGCTCCTGGAGCGCGAGGTGGCGGCTCATCACGTCCTGCATGTAGAAGCGCGTGAAGAGCTTGGTCAGCGGATCGCGGATCGACCGTTGATAGGCGCGTTCGCGCTCGAGATCGATCGAGCGGTAGATCACCTCGCGTTCGAGCGCGATCTTCAGCGGTTCGATCATCTGCGCGATCAGTTGCGCCGTGCTGGAGGTGATCAGCGGGCGGGTGTCGAAGATGAGGATCGCCATCGCCTCGACCCGCTCGCTCTGGTTCGCGGTCAACGGAACGGCGATCGAGGCCCCGTCGTCGCGCTCCGGTTGCAGGCAGAATCCCTCCGCGTAAAGCCGGTGATTGGCCAGTGCCGGCTCTTCGGTATGCGCGCGATACCATTCGCTGAGGTCTTGGCCGATGAAGCGGCACGCATTGGGCAGCGAGGGCTCGACAAGACCGACGAAGCGCGCCTTGGCCTTGAGCGACAGGATCTGCTCATCCGGCAGGGCGGCGTAGTAGTCGATGTGGCTCACCGGCAGGCTGCGCTGGATGACCTCGAGCAAGCGCGTGGCGATGTCGCGAAAATCGCGATAGAGCAGCATGGTCTCGGTGATGTCGCGCAGCGTGCGATTGAGCTGCGAGAGGCGCTGGATATCGGTGTCGCCCTGGCCGAGCAGATAGAGGCCGCAGTCGAGGTGCCTGAGTTTGTCGATGATGAAGCCGACCAGCGGTTGCGGAATGATCGAGCCGTGCTGCGCGGCGATCATCTCCACCGGATATTGCTCGATCTGGTTCAGCGCATAGTCGAGGATGTCGCTGCTCGGCATGTAGTGCTCATGGAAGGGGCGCACCGCATCGAAGTGCGATTCGTCGCGCGCGATCAGCTGCGGCTGTTCGGTGAAGCCGCCGAACAGGTCGCTGGAGAAGAGCACCCCGCTGGCGCGGTCGAAACTGCAGAAGGCGCCCGGAAAGTGGGCATAGGGCGTGAAGATGAACTCGAGCGCGCGGTCTTCGAGTTCGAGCCGCCACTCGTGCTCGTCGACGAGCCAGAACGGCAGTTCGAGCCCATAGTGCTTGAGCAGCGCCTTGGCGCGCCAATGGGTGACCACGGCCGCATCGCGGCGCGTGTTCAGCCGGTCGATCATCGGCAGGGCGGCGGCGATGTCCGGATCCTGATGATGGCAGACGAACCAGCGGATCGCGCTCAGCGGCATCACCTCCTCGATCTTGCGCAAGGTATGGGCAAAGGTGAGGCGCGAGCCGGGGTCGAACAGGACCGATTGCTCGCCCTGCTCAAGCAGGTAGACATGGCACTGGAAATGATCGTTGGGGATCACATGGCCGACCCACCAGACGCGATCGGCGATCTCGATGGCATGGTGGGTGTCGGCGTGGCAGAGGGCTTCAAGGCTGGTTGGCATCGGTGACAGGGTCCGTCAAGAGCGGCATTCGCTGCCGGGCGAAGAAAGAGGCTCCAACGGCCGGGGCGGATCGGGCGTGGGCGGCTCGAGCACACTGCTCATTAGGGCCAGTTAGCGGATAAGACTGCTCCAAAGCGGGCTCATGTTGCAACTGGATGGCAGGCGCATCGTCTCGGGACCCCGCTGGCGCGGTGACTGTGATCTGATCGGCAGACATCCGGGCGTCGCTCGTGGATAATAAGAATGCGTTGGGGCATCAGCGGTGCATCCCGTCTCCCAACCAGGCCCGCTCGACGGGTATCATCGATTCAACGCCAGAGTGAGTCCACAGAACCCATGTCACTGAAGCGCCGCGGCCGACAACCCGATCTCTTCAAGGTTCTCGTGGTCGCGTTGGCGGTTGGTATGACCCTAACGCTTGGCTACCAGATCAATCTCTATCATCTGGATCGGGCTCAGCCGATGGCCGAGCGCGCGCCCACGCCGCCGATCATCGATGGCTGATCCGCTCAAGGTCGGGGTCGTCGGCGTCGGTTACCTCGGCCGCTTCCATGCCCTGATCTACGCGCGCCTCGCCGGCGTCGAACTGGTCGGGGTTTGCGACAGCTGCGCCGAGCGCGCCGCGAGCGTGGCCAAGGAGGCCGGGTGCGCGGCCTGGAATGATCCCTTGGCGCTGATCGGCCAGGTCGATGCGGTCAGCATCGCGGTGCCGACCAGCGCGCATCGCGAGGTCGCCTGCGCCTATCTCGAACACGGCATCCATGTCCTGCTCGAAAAGCCGCTCGCCGTGGACGCGCGCGAGGGCGCCGAGATCGTCAGCGCCGCCGAGCGCCAGGGCGCGATCCTGCAGGTCGGTCATCTGGAGCGCTTCAATGCCGGGGTCATGGCGCTGGCGGCGCGCATCGAGGCCCCGCGCTACATCGAGGCCCAGCGCATGGGCGGTTTTGTCGAGCGCGCGACCGACGTCGACGTGGTTGCGGATCTGATGATCCATGACATCGACATCATCCTCGCCCTGGTCGGGGCCGATCTGGTCGATGTGCGGGCGGTGGGCACGCCGGTGCTGACGGCGCGCATCGATATCGCCAGCGCGCGCTTGCAGTTCAGTAACGGCACGGTCGCGAATACCGTCGCCAGTCGCGTCTCGGACAAGAAGACGCGGCGCATCCGGGTGTTCCAGCCGCAAGGTTATCTTTCGCTCGATTTCATCGGCCAAACCTTGGATAGCGCGGTTCCCGAACAGCGTGAAGCCGGCCAGCGTCCCGAGATCCAGCGCTCGCGCGTCCTGGTGGAGCCGGTGCAGCCGCTCGATCGGGAGATCGAGGCCTTTGTCCGGTGCGTGCGCCAGCGCGAGCGGCCACTGGTCGATGGCCAGACCGGACTGCGCGCGTTGGAGGTCGCCCTGCAGATCCAGGCGAGCATTGCCGAGCAACAGGCCGCGATGACGCCCGCCGCCGATGCCAGC
>NZ_JBKHDN010000135.1:0-7686 GCF_046541315.1 Halochromatium sp.
GAGCCGAGCGACACGGCTCACCAACGCGGCCAGTGCGCGCTCAGTGGCTCGGTGGGGATGCCCAACTGGTCGATACCGGCGAGCACCGGCGCGGGATCGGGCGTCAGCCCGAGCAGCCACACCGTCGCCCCCAGCAGCAGCAGCGACCAGGGCCAGGCGCGCAGGCTGAGCGGCTTGAGCGCGGTGCCGAACGAGCGTTTCACGCGCCGGCCGAGCAGATCGACGCTGGCGATCTCGTCCAGGGTGAGATGGGTCAGGTAACCGAGCAGCACAAAGCCGCCGGCCAGCCAGGCCAGCAAGGGCTCGACCTCCAGCCAGAGGTCCGCCACCACGGTCGTCGCCAGCGCCAGCACGATGGCCATCAGCAGGGTATGCCAGACACCGCGATGCACGGTCAGGCGCGCAAACCCCCAGCGCAGCGGAAAGGCGACCAACAGGCTCACGCCGACCCAGACCGCGATCTGTTCGAGCACGCCCACCTCGATCGGCACATGGTCGGCAACCCGGAACGCCGCCATGAAGCCAAGGACGATGCCGACGCTGTTGAACAGCGCGCGCACCGGTTTGGAGTCGTCGGCGTCGATATCCGGCAACAGGCTGGCCGTGGTGCCGACGACGAACAGGACCTGGGTCTCGGTGCTGTTGACCAGGCCCTGGCCATAGGCGGCGAAGGCCGCGATCCCGGAGATCAGGGCGCCACCGCTCAGATGCTCGCGGAAGTTCGCCATCAGCGCCCCCGGGCCTGCCGGATCGCGCCGATGCGCGCTGCGCGCAACCGCTGCGGGATCAGGGCCTTGGGCGCGGTCGCCTGGGCGATCGCGGCGGCATCGACGGCGCGCGCCGCGCTCGCCAGGCGGCGCATCAGCGCGGCCTGCGGATAGGCGCGCGCCTCGTAGCCGGTGCGCCCGCGGAAATCGGCCTCGCAGGCGATCAGCATCTGCTCGAAGCGCTCGGGGCGACGAAACAGATCGACCGCGTCGAACAGATCCTGGATGGTCGCGGCGCGCAGCTCGTCGACCTGATGCACCTGGCCGTGAAAACGGGCGGTGATCCGCGCCAGTTCGCCATAGCGTTTCGGCACCCGCAGCCGCGCGCAGACCTCGGCCAGCAGGCTGACGCCGCGCGCTTCGTGGCCATGATGGCTGGGCAAGATCTCGGGCGGAGTGTTGCCCTTGCCGAGATCATGACAGAGCGCCGCGAAGCGCACCTCGGGCAGCGGCGAGAGCCGCGCGGCGGTGTCGAGCACCAGCATCGCATGCACCCCGGTGTCGATCTCGGGATGCCACTTGGCCGGTTGCGGCACGCCCCAGAGCCGGTCCAATTCGGGCAGCAGCCGTTGCAGTGCGCCACAGGCGCGCAGGGTCTCGAAGAACGCCGACAATCGCGCGCCGGGGCGCTGCTCGCCGAGCACCTTGGCGAGTTCGGCCCAGACCCGCTCCGGCACCAGCGCATCGACCTCGCCGGCCGCGACCATGCGGCGCATCAGGCCCAGCGTCTCATCGGCGATGCGAAAGCCGAGCCCCCAGAGCCGGGCGGCGAAGCGCGCGATGCGCAAGATGCGCACCGGGTCTTCGCCGAAGGCTGGCGAGACATGGCGCAGGCGGCGCTGCTCGAGATCGGCGCGACCGCCATAGGGGTCGATGATGCGACCCTCGGCGGTCTCGGCGAGCGCGTTGATGGTCAGGTCTCGGCGCTCGAGATCCTGCTCCAGGGTCACCTCGGGATCGGCGTGAAACACGAAGCCGTGATAGCCAGGGGCGGTCTTGCGCTCGGTGCGCGCCAGCGCGTATTCGTCCTTGGTGTGGGGATGCAGAAACACCGGGAACTCCTTGCCCACGGGCAGGAAGCCCCGCTTGAGCATGGTCTCGGCATCGGCGCCGACGACCACATAATCGCGCTCCTCGACCGCGAGCCCGAGCAACCGATCGCGCACCGCCCCGCCGACGAGATAGGTTTCGAGTCCAGAGGTTGCAGAATCGCTCATAACAACGGTTGCAGGATGGCGTCGATCATCGATAACGGCCTTGCATGATGCCAGCCGCGCAAGGGTCGGCACGATCGCGGCAATTCTCGTAAAATGGGGCTTTCCTGGCTAGCATTGGATCCGCATCATCCCATGGCTCGCATTCTTGGCCTCTTGTTCCTGCTCGCCGTCGTCGCCTACGGCATCTGGCCCTACTCCAGCCTGTTTCGCATCAACAGTGCGCTGCAGGAGCCCAATGCCGAGGCCTTGGCGCCGTTTGTCGATCTGACCGCCATCCAAACCCATTACAAGACCCGCATCGGGCGCGGTATCAGCGGTTTCCTGCCCCCCACCGAGGATCAGGACCAGACCGAGGCCGAGCAGGTGATCGGCTGGCTGACCGATAATCTGAAGCGGCTCGGCGACGCCGCCTTGGAACAGGCCATCACGCTCGACTGGGTCCGCACCACCTTGCTCGATGCCGGTCAACGCGCCGATGCGCAGAGCAGCAGCTTCGTCGGCGCGATCGATTTCGCCTTCTTCGAGTCGTGGGACCGCTTCGTCGTGCGTTTTGGCGAGATCGGCGAGCATCCGACCTTCGTCATCCTCAGCCTCGAGGAGGGCGAGTGGCGCATCACCGATATCACCGGCTAACCACCAAGCATCTCGCGTAACCTCTTGGAGCTGATGACAGGATGTGCATGATTCCAGCGGTTCCCGGTGCCTCGCACCTGGGGCCTTTGCTCGTATCGGGCTTGCTCGTATCCGGAGGTCGAAGCCATGTCCCCGCGTCCGCTGTCTCGCTTGCTGTCCGTCGCGCGCTCGGCCATGCTGGCCAGCGCCCTGCTGTTGCTCGCCGCCGGCGATGCCGTGGCATTCAAATGCATGCCGCTCTACGGCAATTGGTGCGGCATCAACCATCCGAGTCATGGTTGGCCACCGCCGGTCGATGCCTTCGATGCCGCCTGCATGCGCCATGACCTCTGCACCGCGCACCCAGGCCCCGATACTGCCTGCGACATCGCCTTCCTCGCGGAGCTGCATGGCATCGCCGCGCAGGTCGGCTATCTGCCGCGACCGCTGCAGTGGGCCGAGTACGTCATCCGCATCAAGTCCGGCGGTCCCTGGGGCGGGATGCCGATGCCAATGCCCGGCGATGCCATGGGCCTGATGTCGAGCCTGGCCGCGCCCTGCTGGTAGCCAGCCATCCCCGGCGGCGGGTCGTTCACCCTAGCCGCCGACGAGCATGGCCATGCGCACCAGCTCGGCGAGGGAGTCGGCGCGCATCTTGTCCATCACCCGCGCGCGGTGGACCTCGACCGTCTTCGCGCTGACGTTGAGCGCGGCGGCGATCTCCTTGTTCGATTTTCCGTCCGTCACCATCGCCATGACCTCGTGCTCGCGCGGCGTCAGCTCCGCCAGGCAGGCGGCAATCTCGGCCTTGCGCGCCTGGAGCGCGCGATGCCGTTCGTCGTATTCGAGCGCCTTGCGGATGCTGTTCAGCAACTGCTCATCGTCGAACGGTTTCTCGATGAAGTCGACCGCGCCGGCCTTCATCGCCTTCACCGCCATCGCCACATCGCCGTGGCCGGTGATGATGATCACCGGGATGCGGATCGCGCGCCGCCCCAGATACTCCTGCAATTCGAGCCCGCTCATCCCCGGCATGCGCACATCCAGCAGCAGACAGCCGGCGCGCCCGGGATAGTAGGCATCGAGAAAGGCATGCGCCGACTCGAAGGTCTCGACCCGCATGCCGACCGACTCGATCAACCACTGCAGCGAGCCGCGCATGGCCTGGTCGTCATCGACGACGAACACGGTCAGATCCTGGCTCATCCGTGCGCACCCCCGGCGCCTGGTTGCTCGATCAGATTCAGCCGGCGGGCATCGGTCAGGCCCAACGGGCTGGACGGATCGCCGGCGTCGAGTCCATCGGCCGCCACCGGCAGCTCGACCTGAAAGACGGTGCCCACCCCGGGCTCGGATTCGGCGCGGATGGTGCCGTCGTGGTCCTCGAGGATGGTGAGACTGATTGGTAACCCCATGCCCATTCCGGTCTCCTTGGTGGTGAAGAAGGGATCGAACAGATGACCCATGCGCTCCGGCGGAATGCCGGGGCCATTGTCGCGCACCCGCACCAGGGCGCGCGTATCCAGCCGCTCGGTGCCGATCAGCAGCGTGCGCGCGCCCGGCGGGCGCTCCTCGAGCGCGTCCAGAGCATTGCGCACCAGGTTCAGCAGCACCTGCTCGATCTGCACCAGATCGACATCCACTGGGATCGCCTCCTCGGCCAGCTGCTGCTCGATCAGCATCTCCAGCTTGGTGGTCTCGAACTCGACGAAGCTGCACACCTCGCGCACCAGCAGGTTGAGATCGACCACCGAGCGGATCGGCTGCTGCTTGCCGACCAGCGCCCGCAGTCGCTTGATGATCTCGCCGGCGCGCTGCGCCTGCCCCGAGATATGCGCCATCGCATCGACCAGCGCAGCGCTGTCGCCCTGACCGCTCTTCAGCCGGCGGCTGGCGCCATTGGCGTAATTGACGATCGCCGCCAGCGGCTGGTTGAGTTCATGCGCCATGCCGGTCGCCACCTCGCCCATGGTGCTCAAGCGGCAAACGTGGACCAGCTCGGCCTGATGCTGACGCGACTCCTGCTCGGCGCGGCGCACCGCAGTGATATCGCGTGCATAGATGTTGACATAACCGAGTTCCTGGATCGGCACGAACAGCAGCGAATAAATGGTACTGCCGAGATCATCCTCATGCTCCTGGGTTGCACCGTCGGCGAGCGCTGCTCGCACCTGCTCGCACCAGCGCGCCGGCAGCGGGCCGCCCGGCTCGCTCTCCCAGGCCTCGATCAACGCGCGGCTGGCGGCGTTGGCATAGACGATGCGGGCGGCACCGTTGACGCGCAAGATCGGGCTTGGACTCTCGCTGGCGAAGCGGGCGAGGCCCTTGATCTCGCGCTCGGCCTCCTTGCGCTTGGTGATGTCGTGGATGTAGAGCGTATACACCGGCTCGGCATCGAGCGCGATCGGCACGATCGAGACCTCGATCGGGAACCGCTGCGCGTCGGCGCGCAGCGCGCGCAGCTCGGTGCGCGCATGGGGGGAACGCTCGCCGAGCGGGCCGCGACGGCTGGAGTCGCGCAGCAGGCCGATGAAATGGGCGCGGTCATCGGCGGCGACGAAGGCGCGCGCGAAGTCGGTGCCGATGATGGCCGCGCGATCGAAACCCAGCATGCGCTCGGCGGTGGGGTTGTAGTCGATCACCGCGCCGGTCCGGTTCAGGGTCACGATGGCATCCAGCGAGGCCTCCATGATCGCCGCCTTGAGCGCCTCGGTCTCGCGCATCTCGTGCTCGTGCTTGCGCCGCATCTCCTCGCGCGCGCGCAGTACCAGCGAGGTGAAGTGCTGCATCCATTCCTCCAGCAGCAACAGCTGGTTGCCGCCGACCTCGAAGCCCGGCTGGGCGATGCCGAGCGCCCGCTGCGAGAAGCGCGTCATGCGCTTGAGCACCTGGTTCAATCGCGCCGAGACCAGATAGATCACCAGCGTGAACACGGCGATGAAGACCAACGCCGCGATCAGGCGCTGCTTGCGCTCGAAATCGATCACCTTGTCCGACATCTTGGCGACGATCCGCTCGGGGATGAAGGTCGCGAACAGCATGTTCCAGTTCGAGCCCTCATAGGCCGGCAAGGACTGCGAGGTGACCTGATACTCATCGCTCCATGCGCTGAGCAAGCTGCCGGGTAGCAGCCGCCGCGGCTCGTTACTGGCGAGGATGCGTTGCTCGTCGGCATCGATCAGCGCCACCGCCGAGCGATCCGCCGAGAAGCTGCCCTCGGAGGCGGCGAGAAACGCCGCGTCCACCGGCACCAGCACCACCAGGCTGCCCATGGTATAGCCGCTGGCATCCTCGACCCGATCGCTGACCACCAGATAGGGCCGATCGTCGAAACGCGCGAGGATGCTGCGCACCTCGTCGGGGCCGCCGAGCCACTGACCGAGATCGCCGGTCAACTCCTCCGGTAACGGCTTCTCGCCGGCCTGATAGACCTCGCGCACCAGCCCGCCGGTGTCGACCAGGAGCACATGGCTCGGCGCCAGCAAGGCATTGCGGCCGAACACATCCGGCAGCCAAAAGGGCCGAAAGCCCGCATAGACCACCGGATCGACGTCCTCGCCGGGGAACCAGAACAACGGCTCCAGGTATTGCGCCAGGCGCCGATGGTTGGCCAGCAGGCGCGTCGTTGCCGCATAGTTGGTCATGTACTGATCGAAACGGATCAGACTCTCGCGCGCGCGCAGATCGAGCCGCATCGAGAGTTCGCGTCCAAAGATGCGCTCGACGGCCTTGCTCTGCACCTGATCGAGCACGACCCAGACCGCGAGCCCGACGATCAGGCCGATCAGGATCCCGCCCACCGGCATCGGCAGTCGGCGCAGGAGATGGAGCAACGTGGGTTTGATGCGGAGACGGGGCACTGAGCAACCCGAATGGTGAGGCGAGGCACGAATGTTGGGAGACAGTCTAGCCCATTCACGGCCGGCGCTAGCCAGGGCGTCGCGTCTCTGGTTAAGGTAGCGGCACTGATGAGCGACGATCGATTCGATGAACCTTTGAGCCCATGACCGATCTTTCCCCGTTTCGCAGCCCCGGGCTGCCGCGCCGCCTAGCGGCGATCCTCTATGACCTGCTGCTGCTCGCCGCCGTGCTGATCATGGCCGCCTCCGTCTACACCATCGCGGTAGTGAGCCTGACCGGCGCCGATCTCACCCAGGGCAGCGCGCGGCTGCTGTTCCAGCTCTATCTGCTGCTGGTGATCCTGGGCTACTACCTGTACTTCTGGACCCACGGCCGCCAGACGCTGCCCATGCGGGTCTGGCGGCTGTTGATCCTGCGCGCGGACGGCGCACCGCTCGGCACGCTGGATGCGTTGCGCCGTCTCGGCTTCGCGCTGCTCACCCTGGCGCCGGCCGGGCTCGGGCTCTGGTGGATGCTGTTCGACCGCGACCAGCAGACCTGGTACGACCGCCTGGCCGGCACCCGCACCCTGCTGCTGCGCAAGGACGCCGACCGGCACCGCTCGACCGCGGAGACCGACTGATGCGCTTCGAGATCATCCCCGTCACCGCGTTTGAACAGAACTGCACCCTGCTCATCTGCCCCATCGCCCAGGAAGCCGCCATCGTCGACCCAGGCGGCGAGCCGGCGCGGATCCGCGCGGCGCTGACGCGCAGCGGCGCGACGCCGCGCATGATCCTGCTCACGCATGGGCACCTCGATCATGTCGGCGCCGCGCCGGCGCTCGCCGCTGAACTCGGGGTTCCGATCATCGGCCCGCAGCGCGCGGATGCCTTCTGGCTCGAGGCCCTGCCACAGCAGGCGCAACTGTTCGGCTTCCCGCCGCAGGCCGCGTTCAGTCCCGACCAATGGCTCGAACAGGGCGACCGGCTGACGCTCGGCGAGCGCCGACTCGAGGTGCTGCACTGTCCCGGCCACACGCCCGGGCATCTGGTGTTCGTCGACCGCGCGGCCGGCTTGGCGCAGGTCGGCGACGTGCTCTTTCGCGGCGCCATCGGCCGCACCGACTTCCCGCGCGGCGACCACGGCCAGCTCCTGCGCTCGATCCGCGAGCGATTGTTTCCGCTCGGCGACGCGGTGCGCTTCATCCCCGGCCACGGTCCGATGGGAACCCTGGGCGAGGAGCGGCG
>NZ_JBKHDN010000136.1:0-7621 GCF_046541315.1 Halochromatium sp.
CCGCCCCGATCCGGCGCCGAGCCAACCCTGGATCTCGTCCTCGACCGGCCCTGATGCGGCGCCGAGGCGGACTCAAGCGCGCAGCTGAGCGCCGAGCGTTTGCTCCAGCCGCGCGACCACGCGCTGCACGAGGGCGTCGACCTCGGTATCCACCAGTGTCTGTGAAGATGCCTGTAAAATCAATCCGAAAGCGAGACTTTTTCGACCTGGCTCGATGTGTTCGCCCTGGTACCGATCGAACAGGATGAGCTGTTTGAGCAGATCGCCGGCGGTCTCGGTCACGGTTTGCCGCACCTGCTCGAACGACAATTCGGCGGGCACCAGGATGGCCAGATCGCGGCGAATCGAGGGGAACCGCGACAACGGCTCGAAGGCCGGTCGCTCGCCGAGACCCAGGGCGTCGAGATCGATCTCGAACAACTGCACCGCCGTGGGCAGCTCCAGGCGTTGAGCCAGCAGCGGATGCAGGGTGCCGATCCAGCCAATCGGCTGTTCGCCGAGCACCAGCGCCGCGCTCTGCCCCGGATGCAGCGCCGGATGCGCCGCCGCCGCGCTCGCCGGGGCTTGGAAGCGCAACGCCTCAAGCCGCCCGGTCTGCGTCAGCACCGCCTCGAGGTCGGCCTTGAGATCGAAGAAATCCGTCGGCCGGCGCTCCTGACCCCATTGCTCGGGCACCACCGGACCAACCGCCACGGCCGCCAGGCCGGGTGTCTGGCGCAGATCCTCGGCACTGCCGAGAAAGCGCAGTCCGGTCTCGAAGAGACGCACGCGCGGCTGCTGGCGCGCCAGATTCTGCCGCATCGCCTGGATCAGCCCCGGCCAGAGACTGCCACGCATCACCGACAACTCGGCCGAGAGCGGGTTGGCCAGGGTCAGCGGCGGCGCGGAGTCCGGGCGTGGATCGAAGCAGGCATTCTGCTCCGGGCTGACGAAGCTGTAGGTGATGGCCTCGAAGTAACCGCGCGCGACCAGGGTCTGGCGTGCGCGATCGAGATCGAAGGCCATTTCCTGCGGCGCCCGGGTGAAGGCCGCCGAGCGCGCATGCGTGACCGGGATCGCGTCGTAGCCGTGGATGCGACCGATCTCGGCGATCAGGTCGACCTCGCGCTGGATATCGAAACGCCGCGCGGGCGCGAGCACCTGCCAGCCCCCCGCGATCGTCTCCGCGCCCTCCCCCTGCGGCCTGCCCCTGGTCTCCCCGGCGACGCCCCCTGGAGCCCCTGGTGTAGTCCCTGGTGTAACCCCTGGACCGCTCGACTCCAGCGACATCCCGAGCCGCGTCAGGATATCGACCACCTGCTCGTCATCCGGCGCAATGCCGAGGACCTGCCGAATGCGCGCGCGGCGCAGCAGCAGCGAGACGGGCTGCGGCAGATCGGCCTCGGAGACGGCCTCGACCACCGGCCCCGGCTGACCGCCGGCGATCGCGCACAGCAGCGTGGTGGCGCGCTCGATGGCGCGCTGCTGCAACAGCGGATCGACGCCGCGCTCGAAGCGATGCGAGGAGTCGGTATGCAAGCCGTAGCGGCGCGCCCGACCGGCGATCGCCGAGGGCGCGAAGAAGGCGCTCTCGAGCAGCACATCCCGGGTCGTCGCCGAGACCGCGCTGGCGGCACCGCCCATGATCCCGGCCATGGCCAGCGGGCCGCTGTCGTCGGCGATCACCAGGGTATCGTCGTCGAACGCGACCGTCTCGTCGTTGAGCAGCGCTAGGCGTTCACCCAAACGCGACAGGCGCACCCGAATCGCGCCATCGATCCTTGCCAGATCGAACGCATGCAAGGGCTGGCCGAGTTCGAGCAGCACATAATTGGTGACATCGACCACCGGCGAGATCGGCCGCAGTCCGCTGCGGCGCAGCCGCTCGCGCATCCAGAGCGGGGTCTCGGCATCGGGATCGAGCGCGCGCAGGATCCGGCACAGATAGCGCGGACAGGCGCTCGCGGCGTCCAACTGCACAGGGTGGCGATCATCGTGCTGCGGCGGCACCGGGGTTGCCGCCGGCTCGGTCACGGGCAGGCGATTGAGCACGCCCACCTCGCGCGCGACCCCGGCCAGACTCAGGCAATCGCTGCGATCCGGCGTCAGATCGAGTTCGATGGCATGATCGTCGAGCGCCAGCCACTCGCGCACATCCTGGCCAACCGGCGCCTCGGCCGGCAAGACCATGATCCCGTCCGAGCTTTCGGCCAAACCCAGTTCGGAGGCCGAGCAGATCATGCCGTGCGAGGCGACGCCGCGCAATTTGGCCTTCTTGATCTTGAAGTCGCCCGGCAGCACGGCGCCGACGCGCGCCACCGGCACCCGCTGTCCGGCGGCGACATTGGCCGCGCCGCAGACGATCTGCAAGGGCTCGTCGGCACCGGCATCGACGCGGCAGACGCGCAGCTTGGTGGCGTCCGGATGCGGCTCGACGGCCTCGACCGCGCCGATCACGACCCCGGAGAAGGCCGGCGCCACCGGTTCGAGCGCATCGACCTCGAGCCCGGCCATGCTGAGCTGGTCGCACAGGGCCTCGGCCGTCAGCGGCGGGCTCACCCACTCGCGCAGCCAGGATTCACTGAAGCGCATAGGGCACCTCGCGGAAACGCGCCGTTGCGTGCATGCGTCGATTCACCTCAGGGATCAGGAGAACTGCGCCAAAAAGCGCAGATCGTTATCGAAATAGAGCCGCAGATCGTCGACGCCATAGCGCAGCATGGCGAGCCGTTCCACGCCCATGCCGAAGGCATACCCGAGCCACTGCTCGGCATCGATACCGACCTGGCGGAACACCTCCGGATGGATCATGCCGCAGCCCAACACCTCCAGCCAGCCGCTCTGCTTGCAGACGCGACAGCCGCGCCCGCCGCATTTGACGCATTGCACATCGACCTCGGCGGAAGGCTCGGTGAACGGGAAGTACGAGGGCCGAAACCGCAGCTTCAGATCTTCCTGCTCGAAGAAGTGGCGCAGGAAGTCGTAGAGCACCCCTTTGAGATCGGCGAAGGTCGCCTCGCGATCGACCAGGAAGCCCTCGACCTGATGGAACATCGGCGTGTGCGTCAGATCGGAATCGCAGCGATAGACGCGCCCGGGCGCGATGATGCGCAGCGGCGGCGGCTGGGTCTCCATCACCCGAATCTGCACCGGCGAGGTGTGGGTGCGCAGCAGGCGCCCGTCCGGGAAATAGAAGGTGTCGTGCATCGCCCGCGCCGGGTGGTGTGCCGGGATGTTGAGCGCCTCGAAGTTGTGGTAGTCGTCCTCGACCTCGGGGCCTTCGGCGATGCCGAAGCCGGCGTTGGCGAACAGCCGCTCGATGCGCCGCATCGCGCGCGTCACCGGATGCAGGGCGCCCGACGGCTGCCCGCGCCCCGGCAGGGTCACATCGATGCGCTCATCGCGCAGGCGCGCCGCGAGCCGTTGTTCCTCGAGCGCGGCGCGACGGGCGTCGAGCGCCTCTTGCACCACGCGCTTGGCCTCGTTGATGTGCTGACCGGCCGCCGGGCGTTGGTCCTTGGGCAAGGCGCCGAGCGACTTGAGCTGGGCGGTGAGCAGGCCGCTCTTGCCGAGGTAGCGCACCCGCACCTCGTCGAGCGCGGCCAGATCGGCGGCGGTGGTGACGGCCGCGAGCGCGGCCGCCTGCAGCTCGCTCAGCGCGGCCGAGGGGTTGGACTCGGCATCGGCGTCAGGGCGTTGCGTCACGTCGTTTCTCCGCGAAACTGGGTGGCTATCCAGTGTCGTCTTGCCGACGAGTGCCGGACAGTGGCGCTCACATCGGCAAGCCGTCGATGGACGCGTTCTTAAGACTCGGCTAAGGCCGCCTTGGCCTGCTCCGCTAGCGCGCCGAAGGCCGGTTCGTTATCGAACGCCAGCTCGGCGAGCATCTTGCGATCGACCTCGATACCGGCCTTGTTCAGGCCGGCGATCAGACGGCTGTAGGACAGCCCGTGCAGGCGCGCGGCGGCATTGATGCGGGCGATCCAGAGCGCGCGAAACTGACGCTTCCGCTGACGGCGATCGCGATAGGCATATTGACCGGCCTTGATGACGGCCTGTTTGGCAACGCGATAGACCTTGCTGCGGGCGCCGTAATAGCCCTTGGCCTGATCGAGCACTTTTTTGTGGCGGGCGTGCGCGGTGACGCCGCGTTTGACGCGTGGCATGGTGTGTTCTCCGAACGGTTCAAATCATTGTGGCAAAGCAGCAGCCGACGCCTGGAGCGGTACCGGATCGCCGGCAACCCGCTCGAGGTCGCTCCGCTGCTCGCAGGTCCTGTCCGATGGCCCGATGCAAGGGCCGGGGCATCCTCAGCAATACGGCATCATGCGCCGCGCGGCCCGATTGTCGGACTTGTGCAGCAGATGGTTCTTGCGCAGCTGACGCTTCCGCTTGGTCGCCTTCTTGGTCAGGATGTGACGCCGATGCGAGGCGTTACGCTTGAACAGTCCGGATGCCGTGCGCGCGAAACGCTTCGCGGCACCGCGATTGGTCTTGATCTTGGGCATTTTTCACTCCGTCATGTGGATGCCGCCGACAGCGTCGGCAGGCTTATTGGATACGGCGCCTCGGAAGCCCGGCCCGGGCGCCGCGTATCGCGACTTGTGCGTTAGTGCTTCTTCGGCCCCAGCACCATGATCATCTGCCGCCCTTCCATCTGCGGCTGCTGTTCGACGATGCTGATATCGGACAGATCCTTCTCGACCCGTCGCAGCAACTCGAGGCCCAGCTCACGATGGGCATGTTCGCGGCCGCGAAAGCGCATGGTCACCTTGGCCTTGTCACCCTCGTGCAGGAACTTGGTCAGGTTCCTGAGTTTGACCTGGTAATCGCCAATATCGGTACCGGGCCGGAACTTGACCTCCTTGACCTGGACCTGCTTTTGCTTCTTGCGCGCCTCGTTCTGCTTCTTTTTTTGATCGAACCGAAAGCGCCCGTAATCCATCAACCGGCACACCGGCGGATCGGCATTGGGAACGATCTCAACGAGATCGAGGCTCACGTCGGCGGCCCGCTGTTTGGCCTCGGCCAAATCGAGGATGCCGACTTGCTCGCCGTCCTCGGCGATCAAGCGAACCTGGGGAACCGAGATCTCATCATTGACGCGATTGCGTTTTGGTGCAGCGATAGCAGACTTCCTCCGAGCTACGAAAAGAGATACACAGGCCTGCGGCCATCAAGCGGGTCACGACCTGTGACTCGCAACGTCAAGCGCCATTGGGGCAGCGCTTCAGTGCCCGCGCCGGGCAATCTCGTCAGCGAATGTTTGCGCCAGCGCAGCGATGGACACCACGCCCAAATCCGCCCCTTGACGATCGCGGAGCGCCAGGGTCTGGCTCTCCATCTCGCGATCGCCGACCACCAACAGGTATGGCACCTTCTGCAGCGTGTGCTCGCGAATCTTAAAGCCGATCTTCTCGTTCCTCAAGTCCGCTTCGACACGGAAGCCCTTGTCTCGCAAGACCTTAGCCACGTTCTCGGCATACGCGCGCTGATGATCGGTGATGGTCAGCACCACCGCATGCACCGGTGCCAGCCACAGCGGCAGCGCGCCGGCGTAATGTTCGAGCAGGATGCCGATGAAGCGCTCCAGCGAGCCAAGGATGGCGCGGTGGATCATCACCGGCACCTGCTTGGCGTTGTCCTCGCCGATGTAATAGGCACCGAGCCGCCCCGGCATCGAGAAATCGACCTGAATGGTGCCGCACTGCCAGGTGCGCCCGAGGCTGTCGCGCAAGGTGAACTCGATCTTCGGCCCGTAGAAGGCGCCCTCGCCCGGCTGCACCCGAAACGCCAATTCCTGATCGCGCAGCGCCCGGTCGAGCGCCATCTCGCCCTTGTCCCAGAGTTCATCGCTGCCGACGCGCTGTTCCGGCCGCAACGAGAGCGCGAGTTCGATCTGATCGAAGCCGAAGTCGCGATAGGTCTCGAACACCATCTCGATCAGGGTCGCGACTTCGCGCTGCAACTGATCCTCGCTGCAGAAGACGTGCGCATCGTCCTGGGTGAAGCGGCGCGCGCGCATCAGGCCGTGCAAGGTGCCGGACGGCTCGCTGCGATGCACGACGCCGAACTCGGCGATCTTCAGCGGCAGCTCGCGATAGCTCTTCAGGCCCTGGTTGAAGATCTGGATATGGCCCGGGCAGTTCATCGGCTTGATCGCGTAATCGCGCTCGTCGAGCTGCGTGGTGAACATATCGTCGGCGAACTTCTCCCAGTGCCCGGAGCGCTCCCAAAGCGAGCGATCGAGCACCTGCGGCGTCTCGACCTCCTGGTAGCCGTACTCGTCGAGTTTGGCGCGCATGTAGTCCTCGACCTGGCGGTAGATGATCCGGCCCTTTCGGTGCCAGAACGCCATGCCCGGCGCCTCGTCCTGGAAATGGAACAGATCGAGCTGCTTGCCGAGCTTGCGGTGATCGCGCTTCTCGGCCTCTTCCAGCCGCTGCAGATAGGCCTTGAGTTCCTTCCTGTCGCGCCAGGCGGTGCCATAGATGCGCTGCAACATGGCGTTGTTGGAATCGCCGCGCCAATAGGCGCCGGCGAGCTTGGTCAGCTTGAAGCCATTGCCGAGTTTGCCGGTGCTCGGCAGATGCGGGCCACGACAGACATCGAACCAGTCGCCCTGGCGATAGACCGACACCTCCTCGCCCGGCGGGATGATGTCGTCGATGATCTCGACCTTGTAGTGCTCGCCGAGGTCGCGAAACACGGCCTTCGCCTGCTCGCGCTCCCAGACCTCGCGCTCGATCGGCAGATCGCGCTTGACGATCTCCTGCATCCGTTGCTCGATCGCGCTCAGATCATCGGGGGTGAAGGGCTCATCGCGCGCGAAGTCGTAGTAGAAGCCGTTCTCGATCGCCGGACCGATGGTCACCTGGGTGCCCGGATACAGCTCCTGCACCGCCTGCGCCATCACATGCGCGGCATCGTGGCGCAGCAGCTCCAGCGCCTCCTCGTCGCGCCTGGTGACGATGGCGAGCTGAGCGTCGTCGGCAATAGGGTACGAGGTATCGACCAACCGGCCGTTGACGCGCCCCGCCAGCGCCGCCTTTGCCAGGCCGGCACCGATATCGGCCGCGACCGCGGACACCGTCACCGCCTGCGGGTACTGACGCTGGGACCCATCGGGAAGCGTGATCGTTGGCATTCTCGGAACCTCTTGGTGCTCAGTGGTGGCCGATACGAGGGACCACATGCAAAGGCGGACAACAGCCGCAACGCGCGCGCCCGAAACCAAAAACCGCCAGCCCCGAAGCCGATGCGCACTGCGCCCCGGCCAAGGCTGACGGCTCGGAAGGCCCGGCACCATCCGTGCTGCCGATGACCGACTGTTTGGTAGGCGCGATTGGACTCGAACCAACGACCCCCACCATGTCAAGGTGGTGCTCTAACCAGCTGAGCTACGCGCCTGTCGAAGCCCTATAGAATATATCCTCCGCCTCGGTTTGGCAAGCGTCGATTGCAAGAAAGCGACCGCGCCGCGAACAAACCCCTTGTTGTCGCCACAGCGATCCCCTAAGATAGTCGGCTCGGCATCGCATCCAGCGATGCCATCCTTGCATCCTTGCCGATGTAGCTCAGGTGGTAGAGCAACTGATTCGTAATCAGTAGGTCAGCGGTTCGAATCCGCTCATCGGCTCCA
>NZ_JBKHDN010000137.1:0-7606 GCF_046541315.1 Halochromatium sp.
GCTCCAGCTCCCGCCTGCGCTTGCGCGAACTCCTCGACCATCGCCAGCAGCCGCCGCTGGGCCAGCGTCTGCGCGGCATCCCAGCGATTGAAGCCATCGCTGTCGTGCGCCATCAGGAAGCCGAGCTGGGCATCGGTATAGGGATAGCTGACATGCACCGGCGCCGAGAAACCGCGCAGCAGCGACGGCACCGGCGGCTCGGCAAGCCCCTCAAGCCCGGTGAAGACGAAGGTCTCGACCGACTGGCGCAGCTCGAGCAGGCGCGTGCCCGGTGCCGGGGCGCTCGTCTCGCCCTGAAGTTGCAGCGGCAAATCCTGCCCCTGGGCATCGAGCAGGCCAAGCGCGAGCGGGATGTGCAACGGCTGTTTCTCCGGCTGGCCCGGCGTTGGCGGCGTGTGCTGGCGCACCTCGAGGCGATAGGTGCCGGTCGCGGCGTCGAATCGGTCGGCGCAATCGAGTTGCGGCGTGCCGGCCTGGCGGTACCAGCGTTTGAACTGGGTCAGATCGACCCCGCTGGCGGATTCCATGCAGCCGACGAAGTCATCGGTGGTCACGGCCTGGCCGTCGAAGCGCTCGAAATAGAGATCAGTGGCCTGGCGGAAGCGCTCCGGGCCGAGCAGATGGGCCTGCATGCGCACCAGCTCGGCGCCTTTTTCGTACACGGTCGCGGTGTAGAAGTTGTTGATCTCGATATAGGAGTCCGGGCGCACCGGATGCGCCATCGGCCCCGCGTCCTCGGGGAACTGGCGCGCGCGCAACTGGCGCACATCCTCGATGCGCTTGACCCCGCGCGAGCCCATATCGGCCGAGAACTCCTGGTCGCGATAGACGGTGAAGCCCTCCTTCAGGCTCAGCTGGAACCAGTCGCGGCAGGTGATGCGGTTGCCGGTCCAGTTGTGGAAATACTCGTGCGCGACCACGCCTTCGATGCCGGCGAAATCGGCGTCGGTGGCGGTCTCCGGGCGCGCCAGGATGTATTTGGCGTTGAAAACGTTGAGCCCCTTGTTCTCCATCGCGCCCATGTTGAAGTGACTGACGGCGACGATGTTGAAGACGTCGAGATCGTACTCGCGGCCATAGCGTTCTTCGTCCCAGCGCATGGCGCGGATCAGCGACTGCATCGCGTGCTCGCACTTGTCCTCGTTACCGGGCTCGACATAGATGCGCAGCGGGATCTGGCGCCCGGAGGCGGTCGTGAAGCGCGCCTCGACCGCGCGCAGATCGCCCGCCACCACCGCGAACAGGTAGCTCGGCTTCGGAAAGGGATCATCCCAGCGCGCGCACAGGCGGCCATCGGCGAGCCGCTCCTCGCCGGCCGGATTGCCGTTCGCGAGCAGCACCGGATAGCGCTCGGGGTCGGCGATCAGCGTGACCCGATAGGTCGCCATCACGTCGGGGCGATCGAGGAAATAGGTGATGCGCCGAAAGCCCTCGGCCTCGCATTGGGTACAGAGCATGTCGCCGGAGACATACAGGCCCTCCAACGCCGTGTTGGCGCTTGGATTCAGCCGCACCCGGGTCCATAACCGAAACCGGTCCGGCACCCGGCGCACGCGCAGATGATCGTCCGCGACCTGATACTCGGCCGGCGTCAGCGAGCGCTCGTTGAGGCGAATCGCCTCCAGCTCGAGTTGCTCGCCAGCGAGTCGCAGATCGCCGTCGCCACGGGTCGCCGCCGGATTGCGGCGCAGACGGAGTTCGGCTTCGACGACGGTCTGTCGGGGGTCGAGTTCGAGACGCAACTGCACGCTGTCGATGAGGAATTCGGGCGGCTGATAGTCGCTGAGGCGGATAACGGGCGGCGTGGTGCGGTACATCGGCGTGGTTGTCGGTTCTGCTCAAGAATGGGGACGAGGATCGGAATCGGGCTTGGCGCGCTGGGGCCACCTATGCCAATCTTGGGTGATTCGGCCGCGACGACCGGATTTCAAGCAGCATGGCTCGGCGTCACGGCCGGCGCGATGGCCGGGGCGGGCGAGCCGTTTCGATAGGACTTGATCCATGATGCCCCTCGTACAGATGTATGCGACCGCCTTCTGCCCCTATTGCGTGCGTGCGCGCCGATTGCTCAAGCGCAAAGGCGTTGACTTTGAAGAGATCCGCGTCGATATGGACGAACAACAGATGCGCACCATGATCCAACGCAGCCGACGCACCACGGTGCCGCAGATCTTCATCGGCGACCGGCACATCGGCGGTTATGACGATCTGGTCGAGCTGGATCAGGACGACAAGCTCGACCCATTGCTCGGCAAGCAATCGCGCCCGGCTCGTCCATAAACGCGGTGAACTTCTTGGCCACGCCAACCGAAGCGCCGGGCGCGATAGGGCCCGGCCTGTCCATAAACCCGGTGAACCCATGAGTGCGAACGCGCACCCGGCCGACGCCGACGCCGACACTGGCGCCAGCGACGGCCAACGGCTGGACAAATGGCTCTGGGCCGCGCGCTTCTTCAAGACCCGGCCGCTCGCGGTCGAGGCGATCAACGGCGGCAAGGTGCATGTCGACGGCCAGCGCGCCAAACCGAGCCGCATCGTGCGTCCGGGCACGCGGCTGAGCATCCACAAGGGTCCGCTGGCCTGGGAGATCGAGGTCAAGGCCGTCTCCAAGCAGCGCCGTCCCGCCAGCGAAGCCGCGCTCTTGTTCGACGAGGACGCCGCGAGCCGGCACAAACGCCAGGCGCAGGTCCAGGAACGCCGCGCCGCCGGCCCCCAGCCGCGCGGCGAGCGGGGACGACCGACCAAGCGCGATCGGCGCCGTCTCAGCGAGCTGACCGGCAAATAGGGCCGGGGCCGGACGCACGCCCGGGCCAGATCAACGCCAGCTCAGGGCCACGCCAAAAACCAGACCGGGACCAGAGGGCGACCGATGGACAACCAAGTCTTCCGCGAGACCTACAGCGCCATCAACGAGCGTTACTGCCCGTTCGAGAAGAGCATCCTGACCAACCAATGCGCCTGTCGCCGCGCCGAGCGCTTCTGCATCGCCGAGCGCGAAGGCGTGCATTGCAAGGCCGACGCGGCGCAAGCGCGCTGTGTCGCCCTCCTCGATATCCTCCGCGCCCAGGCGCGCTTTGCGCTGCGCACCACCGAGAGCGGGTCCGCGCTGCCGCATGCCAAGGCGATGCGCGTCCAGGTCGGCGGGCTACGCGGTCTCCATGCCCTGCTCGATCCGCAGGCGGAGATCCCGAGCACCATCGACGACATCGATGCCCTCGTCGAATCCGCCATCGCCCGCTTCGGGCGTCTCGAGGACCTGTCGTTCCAGGTCATCGTGCAGCAGATCGCCGCCTATCGCGGGCGGCGGCCGTTTCGCGAACGCCGGCGCTGAGGTGCCTCAGCGCTTGCCCAGGCCATCGCGTAAACGCCCGGCATTGGAGAGGCGCACGATGCGCGTCACCGCCGGTATCTGGCGCAAGCGGCGCATGATCCCGGCCAGATGCTTGCGCCCGGTGACATTGACGAGGAAGTCGAGGGTCGTGGTGGTGCCGTCCTTTTCCCGCGAATTGACGTTCTCGATGTTGGAGCCCTGCTCCGCGATGGCGGTGGCAATGGTGGCAAGCGCGCCGCGCCGATTACCGGCATCGACGCGGATCTCGGTCTGGAACTCGGCCTGGGGGTCTTCCGCCCATTCCACCTCGATCCACTGATCCCGTTTGGAGTGGAAGTCGCCGAGGTTGCCGCATTCGTTGCGATGCACCACGATCCCCTTGCCGGCGCTGAACAGGCCGGTGATGGGATCGCCCGGGATCGGCCGACAGCAGCGGGCGAAGTGGACCACCATGCCCTCGGTGCCGCGAATCGCCAGCCGCCGCGCGCCGCAGCCGTGCCCATCGCCCTCCCGAGCCCCCGGCTCGGCGGCGACCTCGCCCCCGGGTATCGGTTCGGCGGGGCCCGCCAAGCGGCGCGCGATCAGCATCGGCATGCGATTGCCCAGACCGATCTCGGCGAACAGGTGCGCGCTATTGTCGAGACCGCTTTCCGCCGCATGCGCGAGGATGCGCGGCTCGCCGATCTGCTCCAGGGTCAGCCCGAAGGCCGCCAATTCGGCCGCCAGCATGCGCTGGCCCAGGGCCTCCGCCTCGCGGTTCTTGAGATTCTTCAGATAGCTGCGGATGCTCGCGCGCGCCTTGCCGGTGACGACGAAGTTGAGCCAGGCCGCGTTCGGCTTGGCGCCGGGGGCGGTGATGATCTCGACCGTTTGGCCGCTGCGCAAGGGCGTGCGCAACGAGGCCAGACGCCGATCGATGCGCGCGGCGACGCAGGTGTTGCCGACATCGGAGTGGATGGCATAGGCGAAATCGACCACGGTCGCGCCCATCGGCAGCACCAGGATGCGGCCCTTGGGCGTGAACACATAGACCTCGTCCGGGAACAGGTCGACCTTGACGTGCTCAAGGAATTCCTGCGAATCGCCGGAGTCGCGCTGCACCTCGAGCAGACCCTGCAGCCAGTCCTTCGCCGCCGCCTGCGGCCCGGAGGCCTCGCCGGCGTTTTTGTACATCCAATGCGCGGCGATGCCGGACTCGGCGAGCCGGTTCATATCGGCGGTGCGGATCTGGATCTCGATCGGCACCCCCTGCGGGCCGATCAAGCCGGTGTGCAGCGATTGATAGCCGTTCGATTTCGGGATCGCGATATAGTCCTTGAAGCGCCCCGGCACCGGCTTGTAGAGATCGTGCACCTGCCCGAGCACCCGGTAACAGGTATCGACGCGGTCGACGATGACGCGAAAGCCGAACACATCGACCATGTCCTCGAACGAGCGCCGCTTCGCGCTCATCTTGCGATAGATGCTGTAGAGATGCTTCTCGCGGCCGAAGACCTCGGCGTCGATGCCCTCGGCCTGGAGTCGCGCGCGCAGCGTCTCCGCGACCTTGGTCACCATCTCGCGCTGGCCCTGGAGCTTATCGCGCACGGTGCGCGAGAGCACGGCATGCCGCCAGGGCCAGTGATGGCGAAAACCGAGGTCTTCGAGATCGAGCCGAATCCGGTTGATGCCAAGGCGGTTGGCGATCGGCGCATAGATCTCCAGGGTCTCGCGCGAGATGCGCCGGCGCTTGGCCGGCAGCATCGCATCCAGCGTGCGCATGTTGTGCAGCCGGTCGGCGAGCTTGATCAGGATGACGCGGATGTCGCGCGTCATCGCCAGCATCATCTTGCGAAAGCTCGCGGCCTGGGCCTCGGCGCGGGAGGGAAAGTCGATCTGGGTCAGCTTGCTGACGCCATCGACCAGTTCGGCGACATCCTCGCCGAAGATCTCGGCCAAATGCTCCTTGGCGGTGGGCGTATCCTCGATCACATCGTGCAGGATCGCCGCCATCAGCCCTTTGTAATCCATGCGCATCTCGGCGAGGATGCGGGCCACCGCGATGGGATGATAGATATAGGGCTCGCCGCTCTGGCGCTCCTGGCCCTGATGCGCCTCGGCGCCGAACAGATAGGCGCGGTAGACCTCGCTGACCTGTTCGCGCGGCAGATAGGCCTCGAGTTCGCCGAGAAGATCGCTGATGAGGAAACGCGCGGGTTCTTGGGCAGCGTCTTGGCGCGCGCCTGGCGCGGAGGCTGACGGCCCGCGCATGGCCGATGTCGAATCCGGGGTCGCAGCGGGCGGTGAACCTGAGGCCGAACTCGGCTTCAGCCCCAGCGCCAGGCCTCGCTGCGCCCCCAACGCATGGACGCGCACCGGCCCCGCAGAGACCGCCGCCCCCGCGTGCGCGGTATTCATCGCCACCTGTGCCTCAGTCTTCGGCATCCCGTGACGCCAGCTCCTCGGCCAATGCGCGCTCCAGGGCCTCGGCGGCATCCTGGGCCGCGCGATCGCCCTCTTCCAGGGTCTGCGGCTCGATCAGCCCGGCGGCGATCTCGCGCAGGGCCATCACCGTGGGCTTATCGTTCTCCCAGGGCAACAGGGGCTCGACCCCCTTGGCCAGTTGACGGGCACGCTTGGTCGAGACCAAGACCAATTCAAAGCGATTATCGACGTGTTCGAGGCAATCCTCGACAGTGATGCGAGCCATGCGAATACTCCAAGGCCAAGCCGGCCAAAATCCTGACACGCGACCCCCGACGGGGCGCAGGCCTGGTTGTTGCTAGTGTAAAAAGACCTGTCGGAATCGGTGCCCGTTGGGTCCGATCAACAGCGGATCGCTGTTTTATCGCCCGCGAAACCGAGCCCCGGACCACAGAGGCCAACACCACCGTTGGCCCTGTGCGGGCGCTGCCCGCGGGCGAGGGCGAACGACGCTACGAATCCTTAGGCTCAAATTACCAGAAAACCATCCTGCCCAACACCGTGGAGCGCAATGCGCGCGCGGTCGCGCCCGAGGGCGATCCCATGTCAACCATGGGACGCTATGACCATGCCGAACGCGGTGAGTTGCACCGCGCGAGCGCGCCTCAGCCATCCAGCATCGCGCGCAGCCGCGCCTGCTCGCGCGCCGCCTGTCGCGGGGTGCGCAGGCGTTCGGCCTTGACGATCGCGTCCAGATCGCCGAGCGCCTGCGCGAACCGGTCATTGACCACGAGATACGCGTATTCGCCCCAGTGCGACAGTTCATCGCGCGCCTTGGCCATGCGCTCTCCGATGACCGCGTCGCTATCCTGCCCGCGCCCACGCAGCCGCTCTTCCAACGCCGCCAGCGAGGGCGGCGCGATGAAGATCGACACCGCCTCGGGAAACCGCTCGCGGACCTGGCGCGCGCCCTGCCAATCGATCTCGAGCAGCAGATCCTGGCCGCGTTCGAGCGTCTCGCGCAGCGAGGATTCGGCCGTGCCATAGGCGTTATCGAAGACCCGCGCATACTCGATGAAGGCGCCTTCGGCGACCATCTGCTCGAAGCGCGCGCGATCGACGAAATGATAGTGCTTGCCATCGACCTCGCCCGGGCGCCGCGCGCGAGTGGTGTAGGAGACCGAGAGCGTCAGCGCCGGATCACGCTCGAGCAGCGCGGCAACCAGGCTGGTCTTGCCGGCCCCCGAGGGGGCCGAGACGACGAACAGGAGACCTTTGGACGCGGGGGACGCGGGGGCTGCGGGCATGGGGGTTCCTATGCGGATCGGGACGCGCCGGGGTGGGACGACGGCTGAGATGAACGATTATAACGATGGCGGGCCGAGCAGTCAGACCTGGCGTGCAGGCCCAAGCCTATGCGCGTGGCATCGCGATCGCGGTGCTGTCATCATGGCGGCTTCCGCCACTGATCGGCCCACATCCATGCACCCGGACTTCGACCTCGACCCTGACCTGCTCTATCTCAACCACGCCGCGATCGCGCCCTGGCCGCAACGCACGGTCGCGGCGGTCACGCGCTTTGCCGCCGAGCAGGGCCGGCTCGGCTCGCAACGCTATCCGGCCTGGCTCGAGGTCGAACAGCGGCTGCGCGAACGCGCGGCGCGGCTGATCGGGGCCGGCTCGGCGCAAGACATCGCCCTTTTGAAGAGCACCTCGGAAGGACTCTCGTTCGTCGCCCAGGGACTGGATTGGCGCGCGGGCGACAACATCGTCAGTATCGCCCAGGAGTTCCCCTCCAACCGCATCGTCTGGGAGACATTGGCCGAACGCGGGGTGGAGTTGCGCACCCTGGATCTCGCCGTCAGCGAGGGG
>NZ_JBKHDN010000138.1:0-7526 GCF_046541315.1 Halochromatium sp.
ACCTCGGGCGGGCAATGGATGGCAAACGCCAGCCCCTTCTCTGCGGCCGGCCGGGCCACCATGTCGTGCAGTTGGTCAAACACCTCGGACAGCGCGAACGGATGCTCATCCAGGCGCAACTGGCCGGCTTCGATCTTGGACAGATCCAAAAGATCGTTCAAGAGACCGAGCAAGGTCTTGGCGGCGCTCTGAGCCGCGAGCAGATAGTGGCGTGTGGCATCGTTCAGCGCGCCGTCCAGACATAGCGACTGCATGCCGAGAATGGCATTCATCGGCGTGCGGATCTCATGGCTCATGTTGGCGAGAAATTCGCTCTTGGCGCGATTGGCCGCCTCCGCCTTCGCTTGCGCCGCGCGCAGCCGCGCCTCGGTGGCACGCTGCTCGGTGACATCGATGAACATCACCAGATAACGCTTGCTCAAAATGACGGCAAAGGCAAGCAGGGTTCGCGTCTGCCCATCGGCGCACTGAACCCTGGCTTCCATTGGCCCCACCAAACCATCGGTGGCCAGCGCGCGCTCAACCTGCTGTTGCCAGTCGGCGGCAATCTGACGACGATAATCGGGATCGGGATAGGCCAGAGGCCACCAGCGATCGATCTCTTCGATCTCTTCCAATCTGTAACCGATGAGGCTGCGAAAACGCTGATTGATCAACTGGGTTCGCGCTGACGCACTGTCTGCGATCAACATCGGCAGCGGCGCATGCTCGATGAGGGCGTGCAAATCGGACTCCAACTCACGCACGGATGCTTCCAGCCGCAGACGCTCGGTCAGGTTGACACTCAGCCCCTCGATGCGCACCACGCGGTTGCGGTCATCCTTGACCGGAATCGCAAAGCTGAGCAGATAGCGGGGCTCACCATCAAGCTCATAATGCAAGGTCACCGGCGCGGGCGCCTGGCCGCGCCAGCAGGTCGCCAGCCCTTGCTCGATGCGCTCCAGGGTGTCGGGGCTCCAGGCGGCAATCTCGCCCCAGTGCTTGCCCACCATGTCGCGATCATCGATGCCGAAGAGTTCGCGCGAACCGGCACTCACATCGAGCAGGACGCCCTGCTCATCGAAGGAGTAAAACTGCAACACCGAGCGCGCCGACTCGACCATGCCGCGATAGCGTTGCTCGCTCGCCGCCAGGCTGCGTTCGGCGCGCCGGCGGCGGGCGATTTCGCGTGCCAGACTCAGGTTCCACAGCAGGATCAGCGTCAGCACCAGCGCGGCACCGAGAGCAACTTGCCAC
Organism: Halochromatium sp.; assembly: GCF_046541315.1. Classification (GTDB taxonomy): domain Bacteria; phylum Pseudomonadota; class Gammaproteobacteria; order Chromatiales; family Chromatiaceae; genus Lamprobacter. Next base: position 1,237 of record NZ_JBKHDN010000138.1, read on the forward strand.
AGCCGTTGATAATCGACGTGCGCCGGCGGCGGCGCGCGCAGCCAGCGGCTTTGGATGGCGTCGCGCGCCTCTTGGGGAATATCCGCGATGGCGCGCTCCAGTAGCCCAGCCAAGATGTCCCAGTCCGGGCGCACCGCCATCGCCAACTCGTAAGTAAAGGGGACTTTCCCAGCGACGCGGATCTGGAAGCGTTGTTGGCTGGCAATGGCGTGACTGACCGCAAACAGATTGCCAATCAAGGCATCGGCGCGCTCCTCGGCCAGCCAGCGCACGGCGGTCCCCACATCCGGGGCCGGTACCCGCTCGATCTCGGGATGCTCGGCGCGCAGCCACTCCTCGGTGGCATAGCCCTCGATCACCAGTACCCGTTGCCCGGCGAGATCTGTCATGCTGCCGATCAGCGGCGTTTCCACACGCGCGAACATCGCCACCGGAAACTGCAAGTAAGGCGTGGTGAAATGCCAGGGGCCTTGGCGGCGTTGCGGGGTCGGCGTGACCCCCGGCAGCAGGTCGAGGTCGCCGCGCGCTAGCGCGTCCATCGCCTCGGGCCAGACATCGATCACCTGCGCCTCAAAGCCCACCCCCAGCCGTTTTTCGAGTTCCCGCACATAGTCGGATGTGATTCCCGCCGGTTGGCCTTGGGCATCCTGGTATTCGATTGGCGGCCAGTGGTCGAGGCCATAGCGGATCACTGGATGTTCAGCGAGCCACTGGCGCTCGACCGCGCTCATGGGCAGGCGCGGATCGATGCCGAACAAGAGCGCTTGATCGATCCAGGGATCAAGGATGGTCCGCCATTGTGCCTTGGTGATGCTCGCCAGCGCGAGATTGAGGATCTCCACCAGGGGCGCCCAGTCCTCGCGAATGGCCATGGCGAGTTGGTGTTCGCTGCCTTCGAGTATCCCAGCGATGCTAAAGCCAATCAGGGTCTTTTCCCGCCGCCACCAATCGAAGGTGCCGGGGGCCACCGCCAGGTCAATCTGTCCATCCATGAGCGCGCTGGCTAGGGCTTGATTATTGGCAAACAAAACCAGATCAAGCTGCTCGGCGACCGGTGCCAGAACCTTATCAATTAGTTGGTAGCCTTGCAGGGTGCCAACACGTTTTCCGGTGAGAGCATCAAGACTGGTTCTCGGTAGCGCTTCTCCGTCGCGTGTGTAGAGGTAGAGATAGGTTGGGAAATAGTTGTCGGTCAGCAGGAAAGCATCGTCCCAGATCGGTAGTCGCACGACCGCCAGCAAACCATCGATGCGTCCTGCCCTGGCATCCTCGATCAGCGCTGGCCAATCAGAACCCACCTGCAAGCGGATTGCGGTGCCGAGCCGTCGATTGAGCCAGTCGAGCAGGTCGATCATAATTCCGGATAACTGACCATCGTCAGCGCGGATCAAGGCCGGCGGCCATAGATCCGACATCCCTAAGACGATGTCCGGATGGGCCTCCAGCCAGGCGCGCTGCGCGGCGCTCAGTGGGATGGCTTCGGCAGACGCGGCGGGCGTCTCGCCCCCGGCCTCGCTCCCGCTCGCCAAGCTGATGACGAGACCGCTCGCGAGCAGCAGCGCAAACGCTAAGCGCTTGCAGGCGCGTGCAACCGCTCGGATGCGGCCTGTCATTGCTGGCTTGCCGGCATCCACAGATGGATGCAGGTGCGATCCTCCGCATCCGAGGTGCTCATGCTCAACCGAAAGCCCATGGTGTCGGCCATGAGTTTGGCGGAATAGGTGCCAAGCCCGGTGCCATTGGGTTTGCCGTGGGTGCAATATTTGTCGAAAAACCGTTCGCGCATCGGCGTTGGCACCGCGCCACGGTTGCAGATGTCGAGCAGCACCCGATCATGGGTCTCAGGGCCCATCTCACTAGGTTCGCGGATGTTCGGGCGCATCATCCATCGGTCCCGCGTCGCCTGCGGTGCCTCATCCGGCTCGCCAAGTTCGCGGATGTCCAGGTGAATAATCTCCCCGGGCGGTGAGGCCTCGACGGCATTGGTCAGCAGATTCCCGAGCATCGACAGCAGCAGACGCCCATCGCCGGCGATCATCACCGCACCAGGCGCGCTCGCCGCTGCCGACTCCAGCGCTTGGCCATTGTGGCGCAGCACCAGGCGCAGTTGCTTGCGGCTCAGCGGTTCGGCGACGAAGGTGCAGACCGTCCGCACGCTGTGCATCAGATCGACGGGCTTCGCGCTGTAGCAAAACTGACCGCTCTCCATTTTGAACAGGTCGAGCGAGAGATCGATCAGATCGAGCATGTCCCGACCGGATTGGCGAATCAGTTCGATATCCTCGCGTTGCTCGGCGGTCAGATTCTCGTCCATCAGCAACAGCTCGGGCAGATTGACGATGGGATGGAGCGGCGCTTTCAGGTCGTGCCGCATGATGCGCTCGACATCCTCCCTGATGCGTTCGAGCTCCTTGCGATCCTTGATGTCTTGCTTGACCGCCACATAGTTCCGCAGCACCCCCTGCTCGTCGAACACCGGCGAGATGCTGCTTTCCACCCAGTACAACTGCCCCTGTTTGTTTTGGTTGATCAGTTCGCCGCGCCAGGTCTCGCCGCGCTTCAGGGTCGCCCACATCTGCCGGTAGAAGTCCTGACTTTGTTTCCCCCGACTGCAGAAAACGCGAATTCTTCCCGATCGCCTCCTCGCTGCTGTACCCACTGAGTTGGGTGAAATAGGGGTTGACATAGAGAATATCGCCCTGAGCGTCGGCCACGGTGATCGAGACCGGCGCGCGTTCCACCGCCCGCATCAAGGTCCGCAAGCGCGCATCCTGCGCGCGTTGCTCGGTCACATCGAGCGCGATGCCCTCGATCAGATCCAGCTCGCGTTCCTGGTCGAAGATCCGGTAGGCATGCATCTCGAGCTGGCGCCAGTCGCCGTCCGGGTGGCGAAAGCTCAGCTCAAAGCGCAGGTTGTCATCGCCTTGCGATAGCCAAAGCCAGTGTTCCTCGGCCACTTTTGCCCGCGATTCCGGCGACCAGTCGGCCAGGTCGCGCCAGCATTGCCCAATCGCCTCCTCGGGGCTGGCGCCGCCGAGCAACGGCGTGAACCCCTCGGAGAGGTACAACAGCCGGCCATCGGGCGCATTGGTGAAGAAAAACAGCCGGTCGGCCAGTTCCGAGGTCAAGCGCGCAAACCGCGCCTGGCTGGCGCGCAACGCGGCCTCGGCCTGTTCGCGCTCGGCGATCTCGCGCGCCAGCAAGGCGTTTTGGGTTTCCTGATCATCGCGTTCGCGTATCACGCGCGCCACCAGGCTGTTACTCGCCTGCAAGGCCTGCCGCGCCTGCTTGATCTGATTGGCCAAGGCGAGCTGGGCCTTGATCCGCGCCTGCACCAAGCGGGGGTTCACCGGTTTGGTGACATAGTCCACCGCGCCGACCTCAAACCCGCGCTCCTCGTCCTCGGGGCGATGGCGGGCGGTGAGAAAGATCACCGGCGTTTCATGGGTGCCTGGGATGCTCTTCAGCCGCTGACACAGCGTATAGCCATCCATCTCCGGCATCATGATGTCGAGCAGAAACAGATCGGGCGGCTCGAACTGGCGCACGATGGCGAGTGCCTCGGCGCCTGAATTGGCCACGCGCACGCGATAATCCGGCTTCAGCGTATTGAACAGCATCTTGAGATTATCGACCTGGTCGTCGACAACCAGGATGGACGGGGTTTTTGGCATGACAACCTTCAAAACCTCAAGATGCCTGATGGAGGCAAACGAATTGGGCCAACAGTCTATTCTAAACGCGTCTATAACCCCAGCTCACGCCAACGCCGCTCGACACGCTTGACCGACACCGGATAGGCGGTGCCCAACTGCTGCGCGAAGAGCGAGACGCGCAGCTCTTCGAGCATCCACTGCATCTCGTCGAGCCGCTCGTCGGCACGCCCGGCGGCCTGCGCGGTGGTTGCCCGTTCGCGCCAGCGTTCGAGCAACGGGGCCAGCTCCTGCATGCGCTCACGGTCGCGGATCGCGGCCTGCGGCAGCTTCTCGGCCCGCTGCTCCAAGGCGTGCAGATAGCGCGGATAGTCGCGCAGATGCGCGAACGGCACCTGCACCAGGAAGCCGCGATAGACCAGGCTGTCGAGATGCGCGCGCATGTCCAGCACCGAGGGCATCCATTGCATCTGAGTGATCCCCGCCAGGCGCTTGCGCAGCGACTGATAGCGGCCGAGGAGCGTCGCGGCCAGGCCGCACACCTCTTGCGCGACCGGCGACAGGCGCGGCTTGTGGGCGCTCAGGCGCTGCTCGAAGCCGGCCTGATCGCGGATCGGCGGCTGGCCTTCGGTGAAGGTCAGGTCGAGGATCAGGGCCAACAGCTCATCGGCGAGATCGCCGCCAGCGGATGCCGCATGGCCAGCATGCGCCCCATTGCCGGTGCGCGTTCCACGACCGGCATGCGCCCCACGGCCAGCCTGCGTTCCAGCGCCAGCCAGCGCCGCCGCGGGCGTCAGCGGCGGCGCCGAGAGCAGCGCGCCGGCCGCCAAGGGCGCCGGCGCGGGCGCCTTCGCGTATTGCAGCCGCATACGGTCGATCCCGCCCTCGCGCGCGCAGAGTTCGCGCCGCAGCCCGCGCAGATCGCCGCCCAGCGCGAGCATGATCAACCGCCGCAGTCCGGCGCGCATGGCGAGCGCGGCGCTCTGCTCGGAATCCAGCACCCGCACCGCCACCGCATGACCCTGATCGACCAACGCCGGCCAGCCGCGCAGCCGAATCCCGGCGCGATCCAGATCCAGATGCTCGGGCAGGTCGCCGAAGTCCCAGCGCTTGAGGCCGTCGCGCTCGATCGGGTGATTCCAGAGCGTCGCGCCGGCTGGAGCGCCCGCGCCGTCACCTGATGGCCTGCCTGAGCGTGGCTCCGCGTTGTTCCCCGCCGGCTTGCCCGAGCGGTGCTCCGAGCCGGGCTCCGAACCGGGCTCCGAACCGGGCTCCGATTCATGCCCCGAGTGATGCCCGAGCCGACCGCGCGCTCGGCCGCCCGAGCGGTGCCCACCGCCAGCCTGCGCCGCGCCTCCCGCGTCGGCGCCAGCGCCAAGCCCGGAACGGTGTCGAGCATCGCCTCGACCGTCGCCCAGCTCAGCGTTCGGCTCACCACCCAGCTCGCCGCTGGCAAGACGGCGCTTGAGCCGCAGCAGGTCGTCATCGAGCGCCAGCGGGCGTCCATCCGTCTCCACCAGCCGCACCTTCATGCGCAGATACGGCGGCAGCGCGCTTTCGTCCCAGGCATCCTCGGGCACCTGCTCGCCAGTCAGCGCCTTGAGTTCCTCGGCCACCGCCCGCAGCAGCGGTCGATCGGAGGGCGTCAGCCGCGCCGCGACCCGCGCGGCGGTGTCCGGCATCGGCACGAAGGCGCGGCGCAGCTGTTTCGGCAGGCCGCGCAGCAGCGCCGTGATGCGCTCTTCGAGCAGCCCCGGCACCAGCCATTGCAGGCGCTCCGGCGAGACCTGATTGATCAGCAACCGCGGCAGTACCAGGGTGACGCCATCGGCCTCGTGGCCGGGCTCGAAGCGGTACTCCAGCGGCAGTTCGGTGGCGCCGATCTGTAACCGATCCGGGAATTGCTCGGCGGTGATCGCGCGCGCATCGTGCTGCATCACCTGATCCAGATCCATGTGCAGCAGCTTGGGTTGCTTCTGCGTCGCCTTGCGCAGCCAACGCTCGAACTGAGGCTTGGAATAGATGCCGGAGGGCACGCGCTCCTGATAGAAGGCGTAGAGACCTTCCTCGTCGACCAAGATGTCACGCCGGCGCGATTTGGCCTCGAGCTGATGAACGTACTCGATCAGCTCCTGATTGTGCCGCCAGAACGGGGCGCGGGTCTCGAAGTCGCCCTCGACCAAGGCCGAGCGCAGGAAGACCTCGCGCGCCTCGGCGGGATTGATCGGCCCGAAGTTCACCCGACGTCGGCTGAACAGGGTGAGGCCATAGAGGGTGACGGTCTCAAAGGCCGCGACCTGGCCGGCACGCGATTGCCAGTGCGGCTCGGCGTAGCTGCGCTTGAGCAGATGCTGGCCGGCCCGCTCGATCCAAGCCGGCTGGACCTTGGCGCAGATGCGCCCGTAATCGCGCGTGGTCTCGACCCGCTCGGCGCAGACGATCCACTTCGGCGTGGTCGCGAACAGCGCCGAGCTGGGATGGATATAGAAGCGCCCGCCGCGCGCGCCCTGATACTCGCGCTGCTCGTCCTTGCGGCCGATGGTGCTGAGCAAGCCCGTCAGCAGCGCGCGATGGATCTCCTCGAAGGTGCCCTCGGCCTGGGGCTTGCCTTGGTTCTCGGCCTGGTTCTTGCCTTCG
>NZ_JBKHDN010000139.1:0-7492 GCF_046541315.1 Halochromatium sp.
GTTGTCGTTTGTTTCCGCGTCGGCAGGCGCGCCAGAGCGTAACCAAAGCCGAGGGCAAATACGGTCAGTTGCCTTGCCCAGAAGCTCGGTGCGTGATGCGTGCGGCTTCTCCGTCATCTTAAGCAGAGAGCGATGTCGGGTCCATGCGTCGGCCCGCGCCAGCCGCTCAGCGAGACGGCGGTTGAGACTCGCCACCCCAAGAGTCAGCGCTGCAAGTCGGCTTCTTTGCTACTCTAGCGCGCCCATGATGCTTGCCAACCGAATACAAGGAATCCCTGATGCAGACCGGTCTTCAAGCCTTGATCTTCGATGTCGACGGGACCCTGGCCGATACCGAGCGCGATGGTCATCGGCCGGCCTTCAATGCCGCGTTCGCCGAGGCCGGTCTCGACTGGCACTGGTCGGTGGAGCTGTACGGCGAGCTGCTCGCGGTGACCGGCGGCAAGGAGCGGATGCGGCATTATCTGGCCCAGTACCGGCCCGAATTCGAGTGCGACAAACGGGCCTATGCGGATGTGGATGCACTGATCGCGCACTTGCATCGGCGCAAGACCGAGCACTATGTGGCGCGGCTGGAGAAAGGCGGCATCCCGCTGCGCACCGGCGTGTTGCGCCTGCTGCGCGAGGCGCGCGCGGCCGGCGTGCGGCTGGCGATCGCCACCACGACCACGCCGGAGAACGTCACCGCGCTGCTCGCTGCCGCGCCGCAGCCGGGCCTGCTCGATTGGTTCGAGGTCATCGCCGCCGGCGACGTGGTGCGCGAGAAGAAACCGGCACCGGACATCTTCGAGCTGGCCCTGGCGCAATTGAATCTGCCGGCCTCGGCCTGCGTCGCGATCGAGGACTCCGAGAACGGCGTGCGCGCGGCGCTCGGTGCTGGTCTCGAGGCGCTACTGGTGACGACCAGCTCCTACACCGAACAGCAGGATTTCGCCGGCGCGCCGCTGGTGGTGGATCAGCTCGGCGAGCCCGGCGCTCCGGCGACCGCCGCGCGCGGCGATCTCGGCGGGGCCGAGTATGTCGATCTCGAGGTGCTGCGCCGGCTGCACGCGCAGGTGTTCGGCTGAGGTCGAAGACGACCGATCATGGGGCAGCGAGGTCGCCGATGACGGTGTCGCGCAATGCCGGTTCGACGGTCTCGTCGCTCATCGATCCGGTGATGGTGGAGGGCTCGCTTGGGAGCGCGCCGACCTGAAGCAGGCCGTTCAGGCGACGATGCGCGGGATCTGCGCCAACGCGGTCAGTACCCGGTCGGGCGCGACACCGGCGAGCGCGCGATCCTGCTCGTACAAGCGCAGCGAGCGCGCATCGCCGGCAAACAATGCGGTGCGCATGCCGAGCTGGCCGGCTGGCCAGATGTCGTTGCGCCGATCATTGCCGACATAGAGGACCTGATGCGGACGCAACCCATGCGCTTGGGCGAGGCCGGCGAGGGCGATCTCATAGGGCCGCGTCGAGGGCTTGGCCTCGCCCAGGACATAGGACCAGACGCTCAAGGCGGGGTCCAGTCCCAGGATTTCCGGCGGGGCGCCGAGCAAGGCCTCCAGGATCAGCGGGGTGTAGAACTGGGCGTTGGAGACGATGCCCATCGCCAGCCCGCGCTGGCGCAGGGCCGCGAGGAGGTCGGCAACCCCCGGCATGGTCCAGACCGGGTTGATGCGGCATTCGTATTCGAGCGCGATCCGTTGCACCTGCTGGGGTGTCGGTTGCAAGCCAGCGCCGGCCAGCAGCGTTTCCCAGAGCGCGAGGATATCGATCTCGGGATAGCGGATGCCGTGCGAGCGTGCCTGGGCCTGTCGGGTTTGGATCCCCGCCTCTAGGTAGGCGCCGAGATCGAGTTGGCGCTGCGCTTCGGTCAATCGGCTGGCATCGAGTTCGGCCGCGCCGAGGATCTCGCCGAGCCGGGGCGCTCGCGCCTGCTCCCCGCCAAGTCCGATGTCGCCACTGGCCGAGATCAGCAAGGTGCCATAGATATCGAACAGCACGGCTTGAATCTCCGCGAGCGGCTCCAGCTGGGGCTCGATCGCCGTTGGCTGGGGCTGTCGCGGCGTGCAGAGCGAACGAATGCGGTGCAGGAGCTTGGGGTCGGTCATACGGATGCCTCGGCGGGTGGCGGTTGCGATTCCGGTGTTCAGGTGCGCAACAGAAAGAGTCGCTCCGGCGCTTGGAAGCGGGCGATCAGCGCCTGGCCATCGGCCTGGTCGCGCACCGGCGCGCTTGGCGCGGCGAGCAGGGCGCGGTAGATCGCCTCCAACCGGCGCCGATAGCCGTCGAGCATGTATTCGCGCTCGACGATGGTGCGATTGTGCGCGATCCGCTCGACCTCGGCCATGAGCGGCGGCGTGGTGGTGTCAAGCGCGGAGCGGGCCGCTGAATTAGTGCGCAGATGCCGCAACACCTCGATTTGGGCCTCCTCGTCGAGCCGGCCGAAATCGATCCGGTCCGGATCCCTGCGATCGACCGCGGCTGCCCAGGCGCGGGCAAGATCCTCGCGCGCGCGCGCGCGCCCATAGGCACGGGTGGCGGCGGCGAGCGCCGCGTCCATGCGCTGGCGCAGCGCGGCGGCATCGAGCCATTCCAGCGGCACCGGCAGGCGCTGATAGAGCGCGCCAAGATCGAGGCCATCGGCGGCGAAATCGGCGGTGATCTCGGGCAGATCGCGGCCGGCAAGCGGACGGTCGATCAGCCAGGGCTCAAGGAACGCCAGGCCGAAGCCCTCGCCGACGCTGGTGCTGATTAGCGCATGACTGGAGGCGAGCAGGGCGGCAAAGTCGCCGCAGCGGGCGCCGAGCGCAAAATCGACCGGCAGTGCCAGTTCCGCGGCCAGCGCGACCCAGCGCGCATAGATCGGCTGCTCAAGCGGGTTCTGCGGTGCCTGGGTGGTGGCGAAGCGATCCTCGGGGCCGGCCAGCGTGGCCCAGAACAGCAGTTCGCCGAGATTCTTGCGGCGAATGGCGCGGCAGGGATAGAGCCAGCGGCGGTGATCGAGGCCGCAGGCGGCCGGTTCGGCGCCAGCCTGACCGCCCGTGTTGACGTCCATGTGGCGCTCGGTGACGTCACCGGATGGGCGATCGGTCTTGGCGCCACGTTCGCCGTCCATGTGGGTGCCGCCAAGCGCAACCCGCGTCTCGCGCCGAGGGGATTGGAGGGGCTCGGTGGCGAACGAGGCCGCGTTCGGCAGCCGGTGGCGTTGCGCATCCGGCACGCCCGCGGCGGCGAGGAAACGGTCATCGCGCGCGTTCAGGGTTGCATAATGGATGTGCGGCGCCAACGGATAGATCCGGGTCGCGAGGATTGCACCATCCTTGCCCCCCAGGACCTCGAGCATGCGCCGGTAGAGGGCAGGGCGACCATCCTCGGCGAAATCGTGCAGCTGCAACAACAGCGGCTGACCGGCCTCGGCGAGCCCGCGCACGGCCCCCGGCAGCGCCAGATTCTTGCCCAGGCAATGATTGTGGATATGCCAGAGGTCTGGCGCACCGCCGAGCGCGCGTCGCGCCGCCCGCGCCATCGCGGCGCCTAACGCGTCGGGGCCCAAGGGCGCGCGCCGCTCCTCGTAGCCGAGCGCGGGGATCACCGCGAGGCGGGCTGCGAACGCCTCTGGTTGCCGTGGCGGCTCGCCGCAGAGCACCGCGACGCGGTGGCCGGCCGCCGCCAAGGCCGCGCAGGCGTGCTGGATCACGCGGGTGACGCCGCCGGTCTGCAGATGAAAATGGACGATCGCGATGCGCATGCTGTGGGATCATAGCCCGGATCGCCGCCCGGGTTGATCATGGTACGGTGACCCTTTCAGCGCTCGCGCCCAGCGACTCGGATTCGAGCGCGCCGTGCCCGGCCTTCGAGGGGCGGGCACGGGTTATGCAGAACCAGGATTCCAAGACAGCTCCCGTAGCGCATGCAGCAACCGGAACACATCGGCTTCGTCTCGACCCGCTTCGCCGGCACCGATGGCGTCTCGTTGGAGGCGGCCAAATGGGCCGAGGTGCTCTGGCAAAGCGGCCACGTCAGCTTCTGGTACGCCGGGGTACTGGATCGCGATCCGGCGATGAGTCTGTGTATCCCGGAGGCCTTCTTCGATCATTCCGAAAACCAATGGATCACCGCCCAGCTCTGGGGCCAGACTCGCCGCAGCCTCGAGGTCAGCCGCCGCATCCACGCGCTGGCCGCCTATCTGAAATCGACGCTCTATGAATTCCGCGCGCGCTTCGATCTCGATGTGCTGATCATCGAGAACGCGCTGACCATCCCGATGCACGTCCCGCTCGGGGTTGCCATCACCGAGTTCCTGCTCGAGACCGGCATGCCGGCGATCGCCCATCACCACGATTTCATGTGGGAGCGGCAGCGCTTCCAGATCTCGGCGGTCGATGACTATCTGGAGATGGCCTTCCCGCCGCGGGTGCCGCAGTTGCAGCATGTGGTGATCAATCAGGCCGCGCGCGAGGAGATCGCCTGGCGCAAGGGCCTGCCGAGCATCCTGGTGCCGAATGTGTTCGACTTCGAGCGTCCGCCCGGCCCGCCGGATGCCTATGCCGCCGATGTGCGCCAGGCGCTCGGGCTGCTACCGGAGGATCACCTGATCCTGCAACCGACCCGCATCGTGCCGCGCAAGGGCATCGAGAACGCGATCCATCTGATCCGCCGGCTCAAACTTGTGCGCGCGCATCTGGTGATCTCGCATCAGAGCGGCGACGAGGGCTTCGAGTACGAGCGCCAGATCCAGCAGCTCGCGCGCGATGAAGGGGTCTCGCTGAAGCTGTTCGGTGAACGCATGGCCGATCGGCGCCAGCTCGATCAGAACGGACAGAAGGTCTATGTGCTCAGCGATCTCTATCCGCACGCCGATCTGGTGACCTTCCCGAGTCTCTACGAGGGCTTCGGCAACGCGCTGCTGGAGGCGATCTACTTTCGGCTGCCGATCGTGATCGGACGCTACAGCGTCTATCAGCGCGATATCGAGCCCAAGGGCTTCCGGTTGCCGGTGATCGATGGGGTCATCGACCAGTCCACGGTCGAACAGACGCGACGGATCCTGGACGATGCCGCCTATCGGGAGGCGCTGGTCGAGCACAACTATCGGATCGCCAGCCGCTTCTACAGCTATCGCGTGCTGCGCGACAGCCTGCGCGGCATGATCAACAATGTGCGCAATATGACGGGGTGAGTCATGCTGGTGGTCGATCGGCGCCTCTATGAGCGCATCCAGGAACGCCTGCGTCGTCTCTATGGCGCAGAGGCGCTGCCGCGCCTGATGGATCGGCTGCAGCTGATCATCGGCCGCTACGGCGTCGGTGCCGAGTGTCCGCCTTCAGCGTCCGGCTGCGCGCCTTGGGATCAGACCGACGCGGTGCTGATCGCCTATGGCGACATGGTCTGCGCCAGCCAGGAAGCGCCGTTGGCGACGCTGCGCCGATTCCTCCAGCAGCAGGTCGGCACGGCGATCTCGATCCTGCACCTGTTGCCCTGCTTCCCGTATAGCTCCGACGATGGCTTCGCGGTGATCGACTATCGGCGGATCGATCCCGCGCTCGGGGATTGGCCGCAGGTCGATGCCCTGGCCGAGGACTATCGGCTGATGCTGGACCTGGTGATCAACCATGTCTCCAGCCAGAGCCGTTGGTTTCGGGCCTACACCAATGGCATGGCGCCGGAGCGGCATTATTTCCTCGAGGTCGATCCCAAGGCCGATCTCGCGCGCGTGGTGCGCCCGCGCACCTCGGCGCTGCTGCGGCCGGTGCAGACGCCGGCCGGCGAGCGCCATGTCTGGGCTACCTTCGGCCAGGATCAGATCGATGTCGACTTCAGCCATCCGGATGTGCTGTTCGAGTACCTGGATATCCTGCTGTTCTATGTCCACCACGGCGCGCAGCTGATCCGCCTGGATGCGATCGCCTATCTGTGGAAGCAGCTCGGCAGCCCCTGCATCCACCTGCCGCAGACCCACGAGCTGGTCAAGCTGCTGCGCGATCTGCTCAATCTGGTGGCGCCGACAGTGCTGCTGATGACCGAGACCAATGTCCCGCATGCCGAGAACGTCCGCTATTTCGGCCAGGGCGACGAGGCGCATCTGGTCTATCAATTCAGCCTGCCGCCGTTGCTCCTGCACGCGCTGCACAGCGGCAACGGTCGCTATCTGAGCGACTGGGCGGCGCAACTGACGCCGCCGCCACCCGGCTGTACCTATCTCAACTTCACCGCCTCGCATGACGGGATTGGCGTGCGCCCGCTCGAGGGCCTGCTGCCACAAGCCCAGCTCGACGGGTTGATCGCGGCGATGGAGGAACGCGGCGGGTTGGTCTCGCGGCGCAGCAACCCGGATGGCTCGGCGACGCCCTATGAACTCAATATCACCTACTTCGACGCGGTTGGCGTGCCCGGCGATCAGGCGACCTCGATTGGGCGCTTTCTCTGCGCCCAGACCATCGCCATGAGTCTGCAGGGCATTCCGGGGATCTATTTCAACAGCCTGCTCGGGGCCTCGAACAATCTGCGCGGCGTCGAGCAGAGCGGCCGCGCGCGTACCATCAACCGGCAGAAATGGGCGCTGCCCGAACTCGAGGCGATGCTGGACGCGTCATCGACGCATCAGGCGCGGCGGCTGTTGCCGGAGTATCTGCGACGGCTTAGGATTCGCCAGGCGCAGCCCGCCTTCCATCCCGATGGCGCGCAACAGGTGCTCGAACTGCCGGCCGGTCTGTTCGGCGTCCGCCGGCTCGCCCCGGATGGCCGCCAAATCCTGTGGATGCTGGCGAATCTGACCGGCGTGCCGATCCAGCTCGGTTTCGGACGTCTGGCGCGGCGTTCGCGCGAGCGGCGCTGGGTCGAGCTGATCGGGGGGTGGCGCCAGAGCGGCGATCAGCCGCCGAGCCGCTTTGAACTCGAGCCCTATCAGGTCGCCTGGCTGGTCGACCAGGGCTGATCGATCCCGGATTCTTGCCATCGCCATCGCCATCGCCATCGCCACCGCCGTCGCCACCGCCGTCGCCATCGATTCCCATGTCCTCGCCATCGTCTCTCTTATCTGGTGTCTCGTCTCTGCGACCGCTGGCGCGAGCGCGCCTCGCCGGCCGGCGCCGGTCGGTTCGTCGCTCGGGCGGCTTGCCGCTGGTGCCGATGTTGGTGCTGGCGCTGACTGGCTGCGCCGGCGGCGGCGCGAACACGGCTGACCTCATGCACGTGAGCTGCCTGCAGGTGCCTCAGCCGGGCCGTTGCAGTAAGCCGCGCGCGGTCTTCTATTACGACTACCGAACCGACAGCTGTAAGCCGTTCGCGCGCGGTGTCTGCGATCCGGACTGGCCATTCCGCTCGCTGCGCGACTGCGTGAAGGCCTGCGGCGGAGAACCCGCGCCTTAGCGATCGTCGCCTTTAGGGGCCGTCCGCGAAGCACCCGCACAGATCCGTGTGCTTGGCGGCGACGATCATCTGGATGGACGCCCTCTTAGGCGATTGACGGAAATCGCCTTAGGTCAGCGGCTCTAGGTGGAGGTGGCTG
>NZ_JBKHDN010000140.1:0-7491 GCF_046541315.1 Halochromatium sp.
AGCCAGATTGTCAGCAAGAACACGCAGGGCGCGAGGCGAGTCGACCTAAGAGCGTCGCGGCGCCCATCATGACTAGGAGTATTCGCATGTTGTCTGTGAAGGGCCTGAAGGCCAATGTCGGTAATGAAGAGATCCTGCGCGGCCTCGACCTCGAGGTGAGGCCCGGCGAGGTGCACGCGATCATGGGGCCGAACGGCTCCGGCAAGAGCACCTTCGCGCATGTGCTCTCCGGGCGCGAGGGCTATGAGGTCACCGCCGGCAGCGCCATGCTGGATGGCACCGATCTGTTCGCGCTCGACCCCGAGGAACGGGCGCGTCTGGGACTGTTCCTCGCCTTTCAGTACCCGGTCGAGCTGCCGGGCGTGAACAATATGTACTTCCTCAAGGCGGCATTGAACGCGATCCGCAAGTCGCGCGGCGAGGAGGAACTCGATGCCGTCTCCTTCATGCGCCTGATGAAGGAGAGGCTGAAGGTACTGCATCTGGATGACAGCCTGCTCAAGCGTCCGGTCAACTTCGGCTTCTCCGGCGGTGAGAAGAAGCGCAACGAGATCTTCCAGATGGCCCTGCTCGAGCCCAAGCTGGCGATCCTCGACGAGACCGACTCCGGGCTCGACATCGATGCCCTGCGCATCGTCGCCGATGGCGTCAACGCGCTGCGCAGTCCGCAGCGCTCGATGATCGTGGTCACCCATTATCAGCGCCTGCTCGACTACATCGAGCCCGATCATGTGCATGTGCTGGCCAAGGGTCGGATCATCCGCTCCGGCGGCAAGGAGTTGGCGCTGGAACTCGAGGAGAAGGGCTACGGCTGGATCCTCGACGGGGAGGCGGCATGAGCGCGGCAACCAACCCCAATCGACCGCCGGCGGCAGCGGCCGAGGCCTTCGCCGGCTGGCTGCGGACTCTCGGCGACGAGGCCGCACCCGAGGCGGGTACTGGAGCGGACAGTGGCGCCGACACGGGGCCGAGCTGGCTCGCCGCCGAGCGTCAGCAGGCTGCCGAGCGGGTGCGCGCGCAATCGGTGCCGACCGGCAAGTCGGAGCAATGGCGCTATACCGGCCTGCGTGCGCTCATCGATCAGGGCTTCGTGCAAGTCGACGAGCCGCTGACCGCGCTCACCCCCGAGGATATCGAGGAGGTGCTGGTGCCCGGCCTCGATGCCTGCCGCGTGGTGCTGGTCAACGGCCGCTATTCGGAGGCGCTCTCGGACCTCGGCGAGCGGCCGCGCGGGGTGCGTATCGGCGGTCTGCGCGCGATGCTGGCCGCGGACCCGGCGGCGCTGGAGGGCGTGCTGACCCGCATCGCCGATGCCGGCAATCATGTCTTCGCGGCGCTGAACACCGCCGCCATGCAGGATGGCCTGGTGGTGCTGCTCGAGCGGGGCGCGCTGATGGAACGCCCCATCGAGGTGATCCATCTCTCGGTGGGCATGGACGAGCCCCGGGTGGCGCAACCCCGGCATCTGATCAGCCTGGGCGATGGCGCCCAAGCACGGGTGATCGAGCGCTATGTCAGCCTCGGCGACGCGCTCTATTGCACCAATTCGGTGCTCGAGATCGCGCTCGGGCGCGATGCGCTGCTCACCCATGCCCGCTTGCAGCAGGAGAGCCCGAACGCCTTCCATATCACCGGCCTCTATCTCAGCCAGGACGCCAACAGCCGCTATGCGGGCGTCAATCTCGGCCTCGGCGCCACCTGGGCGCGCACCGATCTGGTCACCCGCTTCAGCGGCGAGCATGCCGAGTGCGATCTCCAGGGGCTCTATCTGGCCGGCGACAAGCAGTTGATCGACTATCACATGGATGTCCGGCACGGCTTGCCGAATTGCAGCAGCCGTGAGCGCTTCAAGGGCATCCTCTACGGCAAGGGCAGGGCGGTGTTCGACGGTCTGGTCTATGTCGCGCGCGACGCCCAGAAGACCGATGCCGACATGTCCAACCGCAACCTGATCCTGTCGTCGAGCGCCGAGGTCGATACCAAGCCGCAGCTCGAGATCTATGCCGACGATGTCAAGTGCAGTCATGGCACCACGGTCGGCCAGATCGAGCCCGAGGCGCTGTTCTATCTGCGCTCGCGTGGGATCTCGGCGGCGCTGGCACGGCGCATGCTGTGCCTGGGTTTTGCCGGCGAGATCATCGATGCCCTGGGCCCCGAGGCCTTGCGTGACTATGTCGCCGAGCAGGTCGGGGAGCGGCTCGAACGGGCGCCGCTGGAGTGATCCCATACAGTCCTTTGCAGTCGAGGTGACCCTCTGATGAACAGGTTAGCCAGATTCGCCGGGTTCGGCGCGGGCGAGCATGGGCGGATCGATCGTGACGATGCGCCGGGCGCCGACGCGACCGCTGATGCAACCATGGACGCGGCCCAAGCCGGCGGCGATCCGGAGTCGTTGCGCGAGCCGATCATTGCCGCGCTGCGCCGGGTTCACGATCCGGAGATCCCGGTCAACATCTACGATCTCGGTCTGATCTACAGGATCGATATCGCCGACAATGGCGATGTCGATGTCGACATGACCCTGACCGCGCCGGCCTGTCCAGTGGCCGGCATGATGCCGGTGATGGTGAAGGACGCGGTGAAGACCGTGGACGGCGTCGGCGAGGTCGAAGTCGAGTTGGTCTGGGACCCGCCCTGGAGTCCGGACACCATGTCCGACGAGGCCAAGCTCACCCTCGGCATGCTGTGAAGGGCGGCCCGAAGCGCGCCCGGCCGCCAGTGCCAAGCCCCAGTGCCAAGCCAGCGCCAAGCCAGCGCCAAGCCAGCGCCAAGCCAGCGCCAAGCCAGTGCCAACCGGCCCGGACAGGCCCGCTGTGGCCGCGCTCGGCGCGCCCCCGGGGAGCAAGCGGGGAGCAGACCTCTCACGGCGTTGGCGCAGGATCGCGCTCGGGTTGCTCGCTACCTTCGTCATGATCGCTGCCGGTCTGCGGGAGGAGACACTCGGCGGACGCCTGGCTCGTCGCCGATGCCGCAGTTCCAGCGCCGGCGTCATCCTTAAGCTCATGATGGTGAACGGCGGGTAAGGTGTCCTTGAACGCCTCGCCATAGATCTCCCAGATGGTGATGAACAGCGAGGCGATCAGAGGGCCGAGCAAGAGCCCGGCCATGCCGAAGGTGAACAGGCCGCCGAGGGTGCCGAAGAAGATCATCAGTTCGTGCATGTCGGTGTGCTTGCCGACCAGGATCGGGCGCAGCAGGTTGTCGACGCTGCCAACAATGAGCGCGCAGAACAGCATCAGACCGATACCGGCGGCATAGTCGCCCTGAACCATGAGCATGATCGAGGCCGGCACCCAGACGAGCGCCGATCCGATCCCGGGAATGATCGAGAGCACGGCCATCACCGCGCCCCAGAACACGGCATTCGAGACCCCCGCGACCGCAAAGGCGGCGCCGGCCAAGGCGCCTTGCAGGAGGCCGATGAGCAGGGTTCCAAGCATCATCGCCTGCGTCACCGAGGTGAACTTGCGCAAGATCAGGCGCTCGTCATGCTCCTCGAGCGGCAGGTAGTAGAGAGCGGTGTGAACGACCTTCTCGCCGTCGATCAGGAAAAAGAAGAGGGTGTAGGAGAACACCACCGTGAGGAACAGGAACTGCACCGTGCCCAAGGCAATGCTCGAGATCTTATTGACCAGGAGCCTGCCGAAACCTTCCACGGCATCGGCGATCTGCGTGGTCATCTTATCCTCGTAGGGGATCAAATGCTGGTAAAACGGCAATTGCTCGAGAAACTCCTGGAAACTGCCAGGCTCCTCGAAGAAATCGACCACGATTGGGATCAACGACTGGCCGACATCGATCGCCTGTCCGACGAAGACCATGGTCAGGATGACGACCGGGATCAACACCACGGTCAGCAGCAGCAGCAGCGTGATCAGCGAGGCCAGGTAGCGCCGACCGCCGAGCCACTGGTTGAGCTTGATGTAGCCCGAATGGCTCATCGCGGCGAATACCGCGGCCAGGAAGATGGCCACCAGGAACTGCTGAACCATGGTCAGGAACACCAGCGAGATGATGGCGACCAGCCCAAGCAGTACGGATTTATAGATCATTCGCTGCTTCATTTCCAAGTTCATGGGCGCCTTTGAGCAAACTTGACTATTTTCATGGAGAACGATTCGAGGATCGCGAGAGGATGCGTTCCAATGCAATCAGCAGCGGTTTTGGGGGCCAGCCGTAAGGACGCCGCTGACCCGTCCTGGATGCCTTGGGCGAGGCAAGATTGCAACCGCTTCTAGCAAACAAAGTAAGGGGGGAAGAATCAATGGACAAGTTTACGCGTAATTACAGCATCGTTCTGGGGATGCTGGTGATCGCCTTGGTGGCCTGGTGGCTCAGCTCGATCTGGCAGCCAGAGGTGTGGTCGATCAACGACAAGCTCGAGCAAGACGCCGAACTCGCCGACTATCCCTACCAATTCCGCGTCCTGCGCCTGAAGGACGGCGTGGCAACCATCTCGTCACCGCGCAACTTCCAGGTTCCGGCGATGCGCTTTCTCGAGGTCATCCATCCTGAAATCGCGGGGCTGGCGGATGATGATCCCAAGGTTGTCGCCGCGCAGGAGGATCTCGTCGATCACCAGAAGCGCGTCCAGGACATGGTGCTGTCGCAGCCGGAGGTCGACAGCGTGACCTGGGAACTCGACGTCAAATGGCTCGCCGATCACGGCGTCCAGGTCAACGGTGGCTGAGGCGCTGACGGCCGGCCCAGTCGCGGGCGAACTGCCAGGCGGTGCGGCCGCTGCGCGAGCCGCGGCGCAGTGCCCATTGCAAGGCCGCTGATTCGGCCGCCGCCGCAAGCGCGGTGCCTTGGTGTTCAGCCCCGTCGGCGCCGAGCTGCCCGAGCCAGTGTCGCACCACCTCCAGGTACTGCGCCTGGCTGAACGGATGGAACGAGAGCCAGAGGCCGAAGCGATCCGAGAGCGAGATCTTCTCCTCGACGCCTTCGCCCTGATGGATCTCGGCGTCGATCATGCGCGCCTCCTGGTTCTCGCGCTGGTACTCGGGCAGCAGATGGCGGCGGTTGGACGTCGCGTAGATCAGCAGGTTCTCGGGCGGCGCGCTCAGCGAGCCATCGAGCGCCGCCTTCAGCGCCTTGTAGCTCGATTCCGAGGCCTCGAACGAGAGGTCGTCGCAGTAGAGGATGAAGCGCTCGGGACGGTCCTCGATCTGCTCGATGATCCGTGGCAGATCGATCAGCTCATCCTTGTCGACCTCGATCAGCCGCAGCCCTTGTGCCTGATAGCGATTCAGCAGGGCCTTGATCAGCGACGATTTTCCCGTACCGCGCGAGCCCGAGAGCAGGACGTTGTTGGCGCCGTCGCCGGCGAGGAACTGGCGCGTGTTGCGGTCGATCTCAGCGCGCTGCCGATCGATGCCGCGCAGATCCTCGAGCCGCAATCGATGCGGCCGGCGGATCGGCTCCAACCGGCCCCGGCCGCGGTGTCCCTGCGGTCCATCCTTGCGCCAGCGCCAGGCGATCGCATCCCAATCGGTCGCTGTCGGCTCCGGCAGCCAGGGCTCGACACGGTCGAGCAGGGCATCGACGCGGCTCAGGAATTGGTCGAGGTTGGTTGCCATCGTGCGTACCGAGCGCGCCTCGATCAGGCCGTCAACGGCCGGTAACGGATGCGGTGCGGCTGATCGGCCTCGGTGCCCAGGCGGCGATGGCGATCCTCCTCGTAGTCGGCATAGTTGCCCTCGAACCAGGTCACCTTGGAGTCGCCCTCGAAGGCGAGGATATGGGTCGCGATGCGATCCAGGAACCAGCGATCATGGCTGATCACCACCACGCAGCCGGGGAAGTTCAGCACCGCCTCTTCGAGCGCGCGCAGGGTCTCGACATCGAGATCGTTGGTCGGCTCGTCGAGCAGCAGCAGATTGCCGCCGCTCTTCAAGAGCTTGGCCAGATGCACCCGGTTGCGCTCGCCGCCGGAGAGATCGCCGATGCGCTTCTGCTGATCCGAGCCCCTGAAGTTGAAGCGACTCACATAGGCGCGCGAGGGCATCTCGAACTTGCCGACGACGAGGATATCCTGACCGTCCGAGATCTCCTCCCAGACCGTCTTCTTGGCGTCGAGCGCGTCGCGGCTTTGGTCGACATAGGCGATCTCGACCGTCTCGCCGACGCGCATCTCGCCGGCATCGGGCTGCTCCTGGCCGGTGATGATCCGGAACATCGTCGTCTTGCCGGCACCGTTGGGGCCGATCACGCCGACGATGCCGCCCTTGGGCAGGTTGAACGAGAGATCGTCGTAGAGCAGTCGATCGCCATAGGCCTTGCGTAATCCATTGGCCTCGATGACCAGATCGCCCAGGCGCGGACCCGGCGGGATGTAGATCTCGTTGGTCTCGTTGCGGCTCTGGAACTCCTGCGATTGCAATTCCTCGAAGCGCGCCAGCCGCGCCTTGCTCTTCGACTGCCGGCCCTTGGGGTTGGTGCGCACCCATTCCAGCTCGTGCTTCATCGCCTTGATGCGCGCCTGCTCGGCCTTCTCCTCCTGCTCCAGGCGCTTCTCCTTCTGCTCCAGCCAGCTCGAGTAGTTGCCCTGCCAGGGGATGCCGTGACCACGGTCCAGCTCCAGGATCCAGCCGGCGACGTTATCCAGGAAGTAGCGATCATGGGTCACCGCGACCACGGTGCCGCTGTAATCCTTGAGGAAGCGCTCGAGCCAGGCCACCGACTCGGCATCCAAGTGGTTGGTCGGCTCGTCGAGCAGCAGCATGTCGGGCTTCGACAGCAGCAGCCGGCAGAGCGCGACGCGCCGGCGCTCGCCACCCGAGAGCTTGCTGACCTCGGCCTCCCAGGGTGGCAGGCGCAGCGCGTCGGCGGCCTGATCCAGGGTGCGGTCGAGATTATGGCCATCGGTGGCCTCGATCAGATCCTCCAGCTCGGCCTGCTCCTTGGCCAGGGCGTCGAAGTCGGCATCCTCCTCGGCATAGGCGGCGTAGACCGCATCCAGCCGCTCCAGCGCCTGCTTGATCGGCGCCACCGCCTCCTCGACATTGCCGCGCACGTCCTTGGACTCGTCGAGCTGCGGCTCCTGCGACAGATAGCCGATCTTGATCCCGGGCTGCGGGCGCGCCTCGCCCTCGATCTCGGTGTCGAGACCGGCCATGATGCGGAGCAGCGTCGATTTGCCGGCGCCGTTGAGGCCGAGCACGCCGATCTTGGCGCCGGGGAAGAACGACAGGGAGATGTCGCGCAGGATCACGCGTTTGGGCGGCACGATCTTGCCGACGCGGTTCATGGTGTAGATGTATTGCGCCATCTTGATCCAATTCGGTTGGGCCGGGGTGGCGAGGCCGGTATTGACCAGGCCAGCGCGTGGCGAGTGTTCAGGGCTGAGTCATCGGCGCTGGGTAGGAGGCGTCCACGACGCCGGCGCGATACTCGAGGCGAGTCCACGATTTTGCCCCCTCTCCGCTAGAATGTCCAAGGTGAGCGCGTCGCTTCGCGCACAGAGTACTCGATGAGGACAGCCGTTATGGG
>NZ_JBKHDN010000141.1:0-7484 GCF_046541315.1 Halochromatium sp.
GTGCTGGCGTCCACCTCGCCCTTCCGGCGCGAGTTGCTTGCCCGCTTGGGGCTGGCGTTTGTCACCGCAGCGCCGCAGTGCGACGAGACCCGGCTCGACGCCGAGCCCGCGCCAGCACTGGTGCAACGGCTCGCCGAGGCGAAGGCGCGCGCGGTCGCGGCCCACTTCCCGGATGCGCTGATCATCGGCTCGGATCAGGTCGCCTGCCTCGACGACCGGATCCTCGGCAAGCCCGGCACCCGCGCGCGGGCGCTCGAACAATTGCGCGCCGCGTCCGGCCGCGAGGTCGTGTTTCGGACCGGCCTCTGCCTCTACGATGCCCGCACCGATCGGGCTGAGAGCTGTTGCGAAACCTATCGGGTCTGGTTCCGCACGCTCGCCGAGGCCGAGATCGCCGGCTATGTCGATCGCGAGCAGCCGTTCGGCTGCGCCGGCAGCTTCAAAGCGGAAGGGCTCGGCATCGCCCTGTTCGAGCGTCTCGAGGGCGATGATCCTACCAGTCTGATCGGGTTGCCGCTGATTCGACTCGCCGCGCTGCTGCGCGCGGCGGGGATCGATCCGTTGAGCGACCGTCCAGTGTCTACTTGCCGATGATTGCCGGACAGTCGCGCTCGCATCGGGCAGTCGTTGATAGACTGCTTTCTAAGTACCTGACTCTGACCAGGCGCCTAAATCCTGGCATCCGCACCCGCCCTGCCCGACAATGCAGCTAGACTGGCGTGCTTCTTGTTTCCGCCCCTAATCGAGCTACCCCTGATGCAATGGTCCGATGTCCTCGATGACCCAAGCCTGCGCGACCTGCCCTATAAGATCGAACTCGATGCACAGGGCCGCCTGCTGATGAGTCCGGCCTCGAATCGACACGGCATCCAGCAGGCAAAACTGGTCCGGCTCCTCGCCAGCCGGCTCATCGATGGCGAACTCGCGACCGAATGCTCAATCGGCACGCATGCCGGCGTCAAGGTTGCCGATGTGGTCTGGATGTCGCCCGCGTTTCTGCGCCAGCACGGTGACACCACGCCTTACCCTCAGGCACCCGAGTTGTGCATCGAGATCCTCTCGCCCCCGAACACCGCCGCCGAGATGCAGGACAAGATCCGGCTCTATCTCGGTTATGGCGCCCAAGAGGTCTGGACGCTCAGCGATGCCGGGCGAATCAGCCTGTTCGGTCCCGAGGGTGAACGTTCGCGCTCGATCCTGCCAGGAATAGGAACGATCGAGACCCTCTGATACGTCACTGACGGATGACTGACTCGGCAAGACCCGCCGACAACGGTGATGTCCGCCTTGACGATGCCCCTTGGCGCTCCTACAGGAGCGCATCGGCTTCGGCTGGGTGCATGACAGCCTCGCCGCCCTGTCGCCGGCGGTGCCATCACCGCCGGCTTCGCCGACTCCTGCGCGCGGGGCTTGATCCTCGATTCCCTCCCCATGGAGACGAGCAATGAGCCGCGAGTTGGTTGTCTAAGCCCTACCTGAGCGCGGGCACGCTGGCACCGCCTAGCTCGGCGAGCCGGTTGGCCAAGGTCGTGCCGACCCGCTCGGCAAAGCGTTCGAGGAGATCGCGCTGCTGGCTATAGTCGACCAGTTTTTCGGTGCCGACGATCTCTCGGGCGACAAAGGCCGCGCTGCCAAGTCCATCGCTGAGACCGAGGTCGAGGCTCTCCTGGCCGGTCCAGAACAGACCGCTGAACAGCTCGTCGCCACCCTCGAGACGATCGCCCCGACCTTCCTTGACCGCAGCGATGAACTGCTGATGGAGGTTGTCGAGCAGTCCCTGGATGAACTCGCGGTCCCAGTCATCGAAGCTCGAGAAGGGATCGAGAATGCCCTTGTGCTCGCCGGCGGTGAGCAGGCGGCGTTGGATGCCGAGTTCCTCGAGCGCGCGCTGGAAGCCGAAGCCATCCATGCGCACGCCGATCGAGCCGATCAGCGTCGCCTGATCGACATAGATCGCATCGGTGGCGCTGGCGATGTAGTAGGCCCCGGAGGCGCAGACATCGGCGGCGACGGCGTACACCGGGATGTCTGGATGGATCTCGCGCAGCCGGCGGATCTCGTCGAAGACATAGCCGGACTGGACCGGGCTGCCGCCGGGGCTGTTGATGCTCAGGATGACGGCCTTGACCTTGTCCGCCTCGAAGGCCTGGTGCAGCCCCTTGATGATGCGCTCCGCGCTGGCGGCGGTCTTGTCCGCGATCAGCCCTTCGATCTTGATCAGGGCCGTGTGCTCGCTGGTCGGACCCATCGAATCGCCGAGGCCGTCGAGGATCAGCGTCGCCGAGAGGATGATCACATAGGCCAGCAGACCGAATTTGAGCACCAGACCCCAGCGCCGCGAGCGCCGTTGCTGATGCAGGAACTCGACCGCGAGGCGGTTGATCAGGGCGCGTTCCCAATTCGGGTCATCGGTGGCCGGCATCTGGTCGCGGGTGGCACGGTCGCCGCGTTTCCAGCGGCCGATCCAGGAGGGTAGCTTCATTGTGTGGGATGCGGTAGCAGTCAGGATTGGAGAGAGGTGGATTCGAGGTCGATGAGACGAGGGCGGATCGCGCGTCCGCGGTAGGACGGACGTCAGCGCCGGAGCCAATCCGCGAGCACGGCGATCGACGACGCGCAGGCCAGCGGTTGCAGCGCGAGCAGCCGTTCCGGCGTCTGCGTGCCATAACCGACCGCGATCGCCCGCACGCCGGCATTGTGCGCCATCTGCAGATCGTAATCGGTGTCGCCGATCATGAGGGTGGCAGCGGGTGTGACGCCGAGTTCGTCCATGAGTTCATACAGCATCCCCGGATGCGGCTTGGAAAAGGTCTCCTCGGCGCAGCGCGTGGCATGGAACCAGGGCCGCAAGCCGGTTTGATCCAGGGCCTGATCCAGCCCGCGCCGGCTCTTGCCGGTGGCGACCGCCAGCAGCCGGCCTTGGGCATGCAGCGCCTTGACCAAGGCCTCGGCGCCATCGAAGAGCGGCGTCGGGGTGGCATTGGCGACCAGATAATGATACCGATAACGGGCGATCAGGTCCGCGAGCATCTCCTCGCGATCGCAGCCGGGCAGGCGGCGGATGGCCTCCTCGAGGCCAAGGCCGATCACCTCGCGCACGGCGGCCGCGGGCGGCGGCGCGAGGCCCAGATCGGTGAAGGCGGTCTGCATGCTCGCCACGATGCGCCCTTCCGAATCCATCAGGGTTCCGTCCCAATCGAACACGACGAGTTCGATGTCTTGCAGCGCCAAGGCTGCGTCACTGTTCAGGTCCATGGTCAAATCCAAGGTGTCTCATCAAGTCGTTGCAAGACCGCCTCCAGGGTCGCTGGAAGCGGTGCCCTAACATGCACCGGCGGCCGCTCCTCGCGGGGGCGAAAGCTCAGGGCCGCCGCGTGCAAAAACAAGCGTTTCAAGCCGAGCGTCTCAAGCCGCGCATTGGTGGCCGGGTCGCCGTATTTGGCATCGCCCGCGACGGCGGCGCCGAGGTGCGCGGCATGCACGCGGATCTGATGCGTGCGGCCGGTCTCCAGCTCGGCCTCGACCAGGGTCAAGGCGCCCAGGCGCTGGCGGACGCGAAAGCGGGTCCGCGAGGGCTTGCCGGCAAGCGGGTCGACCCGCACCACCCGCTCGCCGCCGCGCACGCGGTTGGTGCGCAGCGCGGCGGTCACCTCGATCTCGGAGCGCGGCAATCGCCCGCAGAGCAAGGCCAGATAACGCTTGTCGACCGCGCCCTCGCGCAGTTGCTCATGCAGGCGCCGTAGCGCACTGCGACGCTTGCTGATCAGCAGGCAGCCGGAGGTGTCGCGATCGAGCCGATGCACCAGTTCGAGTTCGGCGCCGGGACGCATCGCGCGCAAGCTCTCGATCACCCCCAGGTCGATGCCGCTGCCGCCGTGCACGGCGAGACCGGCCGGCTTGTTCAGCACCAGCACCAGGTCGTCTTCGTAGAGCAAGGCCCCGGCGAGCCGGTCCTGGAGTCGGGCCGAGGGCGCGATCGGCGCACCCTGCTGCGGCCGCCGCAGCGGCGGCAACCGCACCCGATCGCCCGCCTCGAGCCGCTGCGACGGACGCGCGCGGCCCTTGTTGACGCGCACCTCGCCGCGCCGCAGCAGCCGATAGACGAGGCTGCGCGGCACGCCCTTCAAGTGCGCCAAGAGGAAATTATCGATGCGCTGACCGACGTTCTCCTGACCGACCTCAAGCCATTCGACCCGAGGGCTGGCCGCGTCTGGCTCGGACGCCAGCCGCGGGCGCGTAACACGCGGGTGTTTGGGTGACGACTTCAGGGTCAATTGCCGGTACCGAGAAAGCTTGCTAGCATTCGAGTCTTGTGCTGTGTGCGAAGGCGCGATAGCGCACCGTTCGCCATGGGGAGGAGCAGCACGGATTCAGGGCGCGCCCGCTGGGAGCGAATCGCGGTCGTCCCACAAGGTCGGTCGAGCCGAGTCCCTGCCATCCAGGACCCGCTCCGACGCGCGGTCCTGCGCCAAGCCAACAGTATGGCGCATTACCCAACCACTGTGACACCCTGCCATCCCCGACTCCCTACACAGGTTTCCACGAGCAACGGCGCCACGCCGCTGACTCGACAGGGTCCTTGGCGCATTGCGCCGGGCACCGAAAGTCAAACGAAAGCGCGTGCTCACGGCATGCCAAGGGCATCAGACAAGGCTGACTCAGCGCGATCCTCGCGCGAGCGAGCCGTCCTGGCTGCGCGAGCGCGGCGGCACATGAAGCCGCTTGCGCGCGCAACCATGGCCGCATCTGGCGGCCGTGGATCGCGCCTCGCGCGAAGGCGAGAGAATCGATTAACGATGAAAAGAATGCTCATCAACGCAACTCAGCCCGAGGAGTTGCGGGTCGCCATTGTCGATGGCCAACAATTATATAACCTCGATATCGAAAGCCCCGGGCGCGAACAAAAGAAGGCCAACATCTACAAGGGCACCATCACCCGGGTCGAGCCGAGCCTGGAAGCGGCCTTCGTCGACTACGGCTCGGAGCGCCACGGCTTCCTGCCCTTGAAGGAGATCGCGCGCGGCTACTTCCGCCAGGATGCCCCGAAGCCGGGCACCCGTGCCAACATCAAGGAGCTGATCAAGGAAGGTCAGCAGGTCATGGTGCAGATCGACAAGGAGGAGCGCGGCAACAAGGGCGCGGCGCTGACCACCTTCATCTCGCTTGCCGGTCGCTACCTGGTGTTGATGCCGAACAACCCGCGCGCCGGCGGTGTCTCGCGGCGCATCGAGGGGACCGATCGCTCCGACCTGCGCGAGGTGCTCAGTCAACTCGAACTGCCCGAGGACATGGGCTTGATCGTGCGCACCGCCGGCGTCGGCAAGAACGTCGAGGAACTGCAATGGGATCTTGATTATCTGCTCCAGCTCTGGGACGCGATCAAGGGGTCCAACGAGGGACGCAAGGCGCCCTTCCTGATCTATCAAGAAAGCGACGTCATCATCCGCTCGATGCGCGATCATCTGCGCGTCGATATCGGCGAGATCGTGGTCGACGATGCCAGGGTCTACCAGAAGGCCGAGACCTTCATGCGCCAGGTGATGCCGAACAATCTGAAGAAACTGCGCCTCTATCAGGACGAGGTGCCGCTGTTCACCCGCTACCAGATCGAGAGCCAGATCGAATCCGTCTTCCAGCGCGAGGTGCGCCTGCCCTCCGGCGGCTCGCTGGTGATCGACCAAGGCGAGGCGCTGACCTCGATCGACATCAACTCGGCGCGCGCCACCAAGGGCGCCGATATCGAGGAGACCGCCCTCAACACCAACCTGGAGGCCGCCGACGAGATCGCCCGCCAGCTGCGCCTGCGCGACCTCGGCGGCCTGTTCGTGATCGACTTCATCGACATGACCCCGGCCAAGCATCAGCGCGAGGTCGAGAACCGGCTGCGCGATGCGCTCAAGCACGATCGCGCGCGCGTGCAGGTGGCGCGCATCTCGCGCTTCGGCCTGCTGGAGATGTCGCGGCAGCGCCTGCGTCCATCGCTCGGCGAGTCCAGCCAGCTGGTCTGTCCGCGCTGCAAGGGTCAGGGCACCATCCGCGGCGTCGAGTCGCTGGCGCTCTCGGTGCTGCGCATCGTCGAGGAAGAGGCGATGAAAGACCGCACCTCGCGCATCATCGCGCAGTTGCCGGTCGAGGTCGCGACCTTCCTGCTCAACGAGAAGCGGCTCATGATCGTGCAGATCGAAGAGCGCCAGAAGGTCGACGTGGTGCTGATCCCGAATCGCCACATGGAAACGCCGGATTTCCAGATCGAGCGCATCCGCGCCCAGGATGCCGAACACCTGGGCGATGGCGAACTCAGCTACGATCTGGCGGCGCGGCCAGATGCGACCGAGCCGGCCTTCGCGCGCCCGCACAGCATCCCGCGCCCGGAAGAGCCGGCGGTCAAGGCCCTGGCGCCGGCGATGCCGGCGCCCCAGCGGCACGATCCGGTCGCTGACGAGCCGCCCGACACCGATCCAGCCAGCAGCGCCAGCGAGCAAGGCCGGCGCACCGAGAGCGTGCTCAAGCGGATCTGGACCACCCTCTTCGCGCTGCCGCCGGATCAATCGCAGGACGGCGCGTCGGCGGGCGATCGCTCGACGACCGACAGCGGTCGCGCCAACTCGGCCGGGTCACGCGCCGAGCGCGCCAACAGCAGCGCCTCGGAGACCCGAGGGGCCAAGAGCGACAGCCGCCGCGACGGCCAAGGCACGCGCAATCAGCGCCGCCCGCGCCGTTCGCAGGCCCAGCCCGACGAGGGCCACGCCGAGCGCGCGACCTCGGCGGGCAACGCGAACGGCAATGGCTCCGGTTGCGGCGCGGACACGGATCGGAATGCGAGCCGCTCAGCCGACGAACAGCGTTCGTCATCGGGCTCATCGGGCAATGGCGGCAGTCAGGGCAGCGGCCAACGCAGCGAGCAGAGCGCTGGCCAGAACAGCGGCCAGAGTCGGCGCGGAAGCTCCCGACGCGGTTCGCGGGGCGGTCGCGGCCGGCGCAATCAGCAAAACGGCGACAGCACCCCGAGCACGGCGGAGCGTACCAGCGACACCTCGAACGCTCAGGCTGAAGCGCAAACCTTGGCGCAGCCCAAGACGCCCGCAGGTGCTGAATCCACCTCCAGGGCCTTGGTCGCGACCGCGTCGAGTGTCGTGTCGCACACCGCCGAGAAAGGGCCTCCAGCAAACGCGGTTGCAACGACCCTGGCGACCCCGGAAGCCGCCGAGCCAGCGTCCGATCACAAAGCGTCCGATCACGAACGCACCGAGGCCGCGGCAGAAGACGGCGAAGGCAAATCGACCAGCCGGACGCGCTCAAGCCGGCGTCGGCGCGGTGGCCGCAGCCGTCGGCGGAGCGACCAGGGCGAAGGCACGACGAACCCCGGCGACGACCCCCAACCCGACGCGCCGATCGCAGCGGAGACAGCGGCGGGCGCGAGCGCGCCAGCCGAGTCCCAGTCCTCCGCGTCAAGGCCCTCCGAGTCGGTGTCGGCCGAGGCCGCG
>NZ_JBKHDN010000142.1:0-7460 GCF_046541315.1 Halochromatium sp.
ATGACCGGAGAGGGGGTCTTGTCCCAGGGCGTGCTTGGTCAGCGCGATCAGGCCGTTGAAACTCTTGCGCATGTCGACCGGGCGTCCGTGGACGAACACGCGCACCCGGCCTTCGGGGAAGAACATCAGCCCCGGCGCAGGCGCAGCACGACATTCGTGCCGAACTGCAGCTCCAGATCCCAGGGGCCAGTGTCATCGTCGCCACCGCCGTCGTCGCCGCCGAGGTCACCGAGGTCGATGAAGGTCCCTACGTTGGCGCTCGCGATGCTCGCTGCACCCGAGCGCCGTTCATCAGCGAGGCGCTTGCGCCACTGATAGAAGCTCGAGAGGCTGAGGTCTTCGGCGTGGCAGAATGCGCTGATGCTCAGCGCGCTGTGCTCGGCTTGTTCGATGAGCGTCTGCCACTGGGCGCGGCTGCGACGTGGGCGGTAGTGGGTCGTGCTCATGGCCAACTCCCTCGGGTGCGATGGATGGTCGCGCCAGTGTCGGGTCGGCCTTCGCTCCCGGGAAGTACGCCGCTCAATTACCGGTTACTCCGGCTTTGCAATCATCAGACGCAACGCGCGCGGGGTTCCCCCGCGCTCGCGGGGATAGGCCCTGCGGCAACGCCCATCCTTCTATATCCCGCAGGGTTCCCCCGTGCTCGCGGGGATAGGCCCGTTGATGGAGCCAGGCCGCCTGACCCTGGCCGGGTTCCCCCGCGCTCACGGGGATAGGCCCGCGGCCCCATCCTGCCGAGCGGCGGCCAGACAGGTTCCCCCGCGCTCGCGGGGATTAGGGGTATGGATAGCGTTGGTGAGTTCTGTGGGTGAAGATGCCGAGGTTGTCAATTATGAAGACTACCATTGAGGTCTTGCCATGCTGATGCATAATCCTCCGCATCCTGGTGAAATCATTAAAGAATTATGTCTTGAGCCATTAGGTGTCACGGTCACTGACGCTGCTGATGCGCTGGGCATCAGTCGGAAAACCTTGAGCGCCATATTGAACGGTCGAGCGGGAATTAGCCCCGAAATGGCTATTCGCCTTTCCATTGCCTTTGATACCTCGGCGGAAAGC
The DNA here is from genome assembly GCF_046541315.1 of Halochromatium sp. Lineage (GTDB taxonomy): Bacteria > Pseudomonadota > Gammaproteobacteria > Chromatiales > Chromatiaceae > Lamprobacter. The sequence goes on from NZ_JBKHDN010000142.1 coordinate 1,060, forward strand.
TGGCTCAATCAACAGTCGCAATATGAACTTTGGCATGCCGAGCAACGTAGAAGCGAGCTTCGGGTCAGGAAATTGATTGCTGCATGATCAAACATCGGCGATCCCAATCCTGGATGCTGCACGTTTCTTAAAGCAGCTCGCCGAGGGGAAAACCGGCGCCATTGTCGCGATAGGCGACCTGCGCCAAGAACAGCTCGGCCGCCGCCAAGGCGTCGTAGAAGGCGTTGTGGGCACGGTAGCGCGGCAGGTTGTAGCGCTCGCAGAGGGAGTGCAGGCGCAGCTCGGAGGGCCGGAAGGGGATGTTGCGGCGCTCGAAGGTGCGCCGCGCCAAGACCTCGGTATCGATACAGCGTACCAGCAGCCCGGCGCCGTAGAGGTCGCGACAGGCGGCGTCGAGGAAGCTGAGTTCGATCCTGGCGTGATGGGCGATCAGCACCCGCCCGGCGAGCACGCCGAGCAGCTCCCGCAGGACGCGGCTCAGGCGCAGTCCGGTGGCGGCCTCGTCGTCGGTGATTTGATGGATCACGGCCGTCTCCGCCGGAATCGCGCCCTCGCAGCGCAGCAGCCGATGGCGGGCGCTGGCGAGATCGATGCGCTGGCCCCGCACCAGCACCCAACCGACGCTCAGGATCTGGTCCTGCTTGGCGTCAAGACCGGTGGTTTCCAGATCGAGGGCGACATAGTCGACACAGCGATAGTCGAGCGACTTCGGCGGAAACGGTCGCCCGTAGTAGTCGCGCAAGGGCCCCGAGGCAAGCTGCCGCAGGTACTGGCGGCGACGTCCATCCGACGGCGATCGCATGGGGTCTTAGCAAGCCCGAGAATGGCCTTGAAGGCAGGCCCGCAGGTTGCCCCTGGGGCCCCAGGATCCCCAAGGACGGCCCCGCCAAACGCGTGGCCTCATCCGAAGCGCCCCGCTTGATAGCGTTGCCCGAGCGTCTCTTGCATGCGGTCGATGAGCAAGAAGGCGTCCTTGAGGTGGCCGCGCTCGAGCGGCGAGAGCTGTTCCGGGGCGAGGAAGTTGTCGGCCTTCTCGCCGTTGCGCAGCTGGCTGGCCTGATGGCGGATACGCAGGGTGTTGATCAGCTCGAAAGCGTCGATCAGGTTGGCGCCGCCGTCATGTGTCAGTGCTGCGGTCTCGGCGGCGGCCTCGAGCCGCTCGACGGTGTTGATCGGCGTCAGTCCGCTGGAGAGCGCGTAGACGCGGGCGAGATCGATGATCGGCACGGTGCCGCGATGTTTGATGTCGAAGGTGCGATCGTGGTCGCCGCCGTGGATGAGCACGAATTTGCGGAAGAAACCCAACGGCGGTCGGTGCTTGAGGGCATTCGCCGCCATGTAGGCGATGAAGATGCGGTTGTCGCGCGAGAGTTCGAGGACGTGCTCATGCAGTCCGTCGAAGAGCCCGGCGGGGTCATGCAGGGCGCGCAGATCGAAAAACACACTGGCGAGCATCAGCGCCTTGGGATCGGGGCGTTGGATCCAGTGTTCGAAGTATTGCTGCCAGACCGCGAGCGGCTGGCGCCATTGCGCGGTCTTGGCCATGACCTCGCCGGGGCAGTAGATATAGCCACAGGCGTTGAGACCATCGTTGATCCGGGTGGCGAGCTGGCGGAAATAGCGGTCGTCGTCCTGGCTCATGCTGTCGGCGATCAGCAGGGCATTGTCCTGATCGGAGTGCGAGGATTGCTCGCGCCGCGCCTGCGAGCCGCCGACCAGCCAGGCGTAGGGCACCGGCGGCGGGCCGAGTTCGGCCTCGGCAAGCTCGATCAGGCGCTTGGTGATGGCGTCGGTGATGGCGCTGACGGCCTGTCCGACATGCCCGCCGGTAGCGCCGCTGTTGATCAATTGCACTTGCAATTCCGGCACCTTGGCGCTGATCGCCTCGAGCGCGGCGAGGGACTCGGCCTTGTGGATATCGCCGACGATGTAGACGCCGCTGGTGCTCTGGAAGCGCATGAAGTCACTGGTCGAGAGCATGCCGAGTAGCTGCTCGCCATCGACCACCGGCAGATGGTGGACATTGAGCCGCGTCATCTGCAGCAAGGCCTCGAAACCGAGCGCGTCGGCGTCGACGGTCGAGATCTCGGCGGTCATGATCTCGCTGACCGGCCGTTCGGTCGACAGGCCGGTGGCGATGCAGCGGTTGCGCAGGTCGCGATCGGTGATGATGCCGCTGAGCTGTTCTCCCTCCATCAGCAGCAAGGCCGCGACGCGCTCGGCGGACATGATGCCAGCGGCCTCGCGAATGCTGATGCTGGGGCTGGCCATGATCGGCTTGCGATGCAGCAGATCGCGCGCGGTGACGGTCATCAGTCCGCCAGTGGTGGTGGCGGATTCGGTAAAGGCATCCAGGGCCTTGCGCAGGCGTTTGGTGGACGAGTGATCGAAATAGTCGGCGAACTCGGTATGCGTCGAGCGCAGGCGTTTGAATTGCTCGCAGGTGAGCGAATACAGCAGGGTATCCTCGAGCGTTGCGCCGCGTAGCGCGCGCTTGGCGTCATCGCCGAGACAGACCTCGCTGAACAGATCGCCCTCGGCGAGCTTGCCGACGAGTTCGTCCCCGGCGTCGCGCAGCTCGATGGCGCCACGGCGCAGGATATAGAGATGCGCGGCCTGGTCGTCGCTTGGCGGAAAGGCTGAGCCCCGCCGCAGATAGCGAACCACGCACTGGCGCGGAAGCTGTTCGAGCACCTCGTCGGGCAACTGCTCGAAGGGCGGATGTTTGGCGAGAAACTCTTGGATTTCGATCAGCTCGACGTCCATCAGGGGCATCCTCAGGTGGCGAGGCGGTGGGATTCTATTTGTCGAGTATGCCGTAAGTCGACCGGCCGACGCTTGTGCTGAATCCAGGGTCTTAGGCGATTGCCGTCAAAGCTCATATCGCCTTGCTGGTCTTTTCGCTCGCCTTCCGCATCGCATCGCCGCTCCCATCGCCCGGCGATGCTGCCGACGAGACGCCTTGAAGGCCAACGAACATCCTGCGCCATTCGCTCCGCGCTGTTCCGTCAATCGCCTTATGCGTGCCACCGTGCTGGTTGTGCCTCGGGCCAACAAAAAAAGCCCCGCCAGTGCGGGGCTAAAGTTCTTCGTGCGCGGAGCGCGTCGGGGTGACGCGCTCCGCAGGTGGTCGCGCTGAGGCTCGCTTAGTGGCCGGTCGCCTCGCCAGCGCCACGCGGCACCCGCACATCCTCGACCAGATGCTGGATGTGATCCGGTGGCGGGGCGGTGAGAGCGGCGACGATGAAGGCGACGACGAAGTTCACGACCGCGCCGACGGCGCCAAAGGCGTTCGGCGAGATGCCGAAGAACCAGTCCGCGCCCATGCCGAGCTGCGGTGCCAGGAAGTCCGTTCCGGGAATGAAGAAGATGCCTTTGTGCTGGAACACATAGAGCAAGGTCACGGCGATACCGGCGATCATGCCGGCGACCGCTCCGGTGTTGTTCATCTTCTTGTAGAAGATGCCCATCATCAGCGCCGGGAAGATCGACGAGGCGGCCAGACCGAAGGCGATGGCCACGGTGCCGGCGGCGAAGCCCGGCGGGTTCAGACCCAGGTAACCGGCGACGATGATCGCGCCGATCATCGACAGCCGCCCGGCGTTGAGTTCGGCCTTCTCGGAGATGTCCTTCATGAACACGCCCTTGAGCAGGTCATGCGAGATGGCCGAGGAGATCGCCAGGAGCAGACCGGCGGCCGTGGAAAGCGCGGCCGCCAGGCCGCCGGCCACGATGAGGGCGATGACCCAGTTGGGAAGTCCGGCAATCTCCGGATTCGCCAACACCATGATGTCGAGATCGGGACCCGGCTTCAGGGCATCGGTGGTGCCATGGAAGATCTCGCTGCCTTCGTAGCCGAGCGCTTCGGCTTCGGCGATCGTCGCCTCATCCTTGTCATTGTAGTACTGGACCAGTCCGTCGTCATTCAGGTCTTTCCAGACCAACAGGCCGGTTTGCGACCAGTTCTCGAACCAGCCAGGTAGTTCATCACCGGGTAACGGCTCGAAGGCCGCCAAGCCCTGCTCGGTGGTGTCGGTCTTCTCGATCATCAGAGTGTCGACGAAGTTCAACCGCGCCATGGCGCCAACCGCCGGGGCGGTGGTGTAGAGCAGCGCGATGAAGACCAGTGCCCAACCGGCAGAGAAGCGTGCGGACTTGACGGTGGGGACGGTGAAGAAGCGGATGATGACGTGCGGCAGTCCAGCGGTACCGATCATCAGCGACAGGGTATAGGCAAACATGTTCAGCGTGCTGCCCATGGTCTGCGTGGTGTATTCCTTGAAGCCGAGCTCGGTCACGACCTGATCGAGCTTGGCGAGCATGCTCATGCCGCTGGCGACGCCATCGGGGGCATATTCGCTACCGAGGCCAAGCTGCGGGAACGGATTGCCGGTCAGGTTCAGCGAGATGAAGATGGCCGGGATGGTGTAGGCGGTGATCAGCACGATGTACTGGGCGATCTGGGTGTAGGTGATGCCCTTCATGCCGCCGAGCACCGCATAGACCGCGACGATGGCCATACCGATGTACAGGCCCATGTCGTAGGAGACCTCGAGGAAGCGCGAGAACGCCACGCCGATGCCCTTCATCTGACCGATGACGTAGGTGATCGAGGCCAGGATCAGGCAGATGACGGCGACGATGCGCGCGGTCTGCGAGTAGTAGCGGTCGCCGATGAACTCTGGCACCGTGAACTTGCCGAACTTGCGCAGATAGGGCGCGAGCAGCAGTGCGAGCAGCACATAGCCGCCGGTCCAGCCCATCAGGAACACCGAGCCGCCGTAGCCGTTGAAGGCGATCAGGCCGGCCATGGAGATGAAGGAAGCGGCGGACATCCAGTCGGCGCCCGTGGCCATGCCGTTGAGGACCGGGTGGACGCCCTTGCCGGCGACGTAGAACTCGCCAGTGGTGCCGGCGCGCGCCCAGATGGCGATGCCGATGTAGGTGGCGAAGGTGAAGCCGACGACCGAATAGGTCCAGATTTCGAGATTGGTCATGAGTGGCGGCTCCTATTCTTCCACGTCGAATTTCTGATCGAGCCGGTTCATCCCGAACGCGTAGGTGAAGATCAGTATCAGGAAGACGTAGATCGAGCCCTGCTGGGCGAACCAGAAGCCGAGCGGGTAGCCGCCGAGGTGGAATTGGTTCAGCGGCTCGACGAGCAGGATGCTGAATCCGTAGGAGACAATGAACCAGATGATCAGTAAGAGGCTTAACAGGCGGATATTCGCCTTCCAGTAGGCGGACCGATTTTCGGGTGTCACCGTGTTGTCCCTCCTCAAGAGTGTTGGGTTAGGTGAAAAAGATCGTTGTTGGTGTCATGTGTACGCGCTGCCCGGCAGCGTCCCTGCTTGTGCAAGCGGTCGCGCATTGTGTTGTCCGGCACAATCCCCTGTCAACGACAAGGAGGCTGGGCTGAAGCGCCTGATATTGTTGCCAACGGCGGCCCTTTTCACTACCTTGACGGACTCACGGCCGGGCCGACCCGCGCTCGGCCTCGAACCAGATTAGGATGCGATGCGATACCTGAGTACACGCGGCGGTGTGGAACCGGTCGGCTTTGCCGAGGCGGTGATGATGGGCCTCGGCACCGATGGCGGCCTGCTGGTGCCAGAGTCCATCCCGCGCCTGAGCGGGGAGACCCTGGCGGCCTGGTCCCGGCTGAATTTTCAGGAGCTTGCGGTCGAGGTGTTGGCGCCCTTCGTCGGCGCGGCGATGCCGCGCGCGGATCTGGTCGCGCTGGTCGAGCGCTCCTACGCCGGCTTCTCGCATCCCGAGGTGACGCCGGTGGTGGAGCAGGCCGGGCGGCGGTGGCTCGAACTCTTCCACGGCCCGACGGCGGCGTTCAAGGATGTCGCGCTGCAGTTGCTCGGCAATCTCTTCGAGTATTTCGTTGTGCGCGAGGGCGGGGTACTGCGCATCCTCGGCGCCACCTCCGGCGATACCGGCTCGGCAGCGATCGATGGCGTGCGCGGCAAGGCCGGGATCGACATCTTCATCCTGCATCCCAAGGGCCGCGTGTCGCCGATCCAAGAGCGGCAGATGACCACGGTGCTCGATGCCAACGTGCACAATCTCGCCGTGCAAGGGACCTTCGACGACGCCCAGCGCATCGTCAAGGCCCTGTTCAACGATCTGCCGTTCAAGCGTGACTACCGGCTCGGCGCGGTCAATTCGATCAACCTCGCCCGCATCCTGGCGCAGACCATCTACTATTTCCACGCGTGGGGGCGGATCAGCGGCGGCGATCCCGAGCGCCGCGTCAGCTTCTCGGTGCCGACCGGCAACTTCGGCGATGTCTTCGCCGGCTGGCTGGCCAAGCGCATGGGGCTGCCGATCGAGCGCCTGATCATCGCCACCAATCGCAACGACATCCTCAGCCGCTTCGTCGCCAGCGGGGT
>NZ_JBKHDN010000143.1:0-7440 GCF_046541315.1 Halochromatium sp.
TCGACCAGGTACCACCATGCTCTCCCGCGTCGCCGAGACCCTCTACTGGCTTGCTCGCTATATCGAGCGGGCCGAGAACACCGCCCGGATCGTCAACGTCAACGCCAATCTGCTGTTGGATCTGCCCAAGGGCATCGCGCCCGGTTGGAAGCCGTTGGTCGATATCACCGGCGCCAACGGTCTGTTCGAGGAGCATTACAAGGACTATGGCGAACGCCAGGTGATGCGCTTCCTGCTCGGCGACGAGCGCCATCCCGGCTCGATCCTCTCGGCGCTCGCGGCGGCGCGCGAGAACTGCCGCACCATTCGCGATTTCGTGCCGCGCGAGGCCTGGGAGCAGATCAATGGCCTGATGCTGTTCGCCCGCGAGGGCTTACAGAAGGGGCTGACCAAGACCGGTCGCCACGCCTATCTGCGCGGCCTGATCACCAATAGTCAGCTGATCACGGGGTTGCTCGACGGCACCATGCTGCACGATCAAGGCTTCGAGTTCCTCAAGCTCGGTCGCTATCTGGAGCGCGCGGACATGAGCACGCGCATCGCCGATGTGCACTCGGCCACGTTGCTGCCCGATGCCGACGAGGTGCGTCCCTACGACAATATCCAGTGGGTCAGCGTGCTGAAGTCGATGACCGCCTATCAGATGTATCGTCGCAGCACCCAGATCCGGGTGCAGCGCGGGCCGGTGCTCGGCTTCATCTTCAAAAGCCCGCGTTTTCCGCGCTCGCTGCGCTGGTGCATCGATCACACACGCATCGGTCTTGAGCGTCTGCCGCGCAATGAAGCCAGCCTGCGGGTCAACGGGCGCCTGGCGCGCGCGCTGGATGCCGCCGAGCTGGACGGTTTCAGCCAGAAGGAGCTGCATGATTTCATCGACGAGCTACAGCTCGGGATCGCCGAGCTTCATGGCGAGATCGCGCAGACCTGGTTTCCGCCGCTGATCTCGGCCAGCGCGGCCTGAGGCGCCTTGGCGGCAGTTGATCGGGGTCTGCTCAAGGGCGGAGACCAGCGCAGAGCCAGTTGCAGAGCCAGTTCCAGATCGGGGGCGATTAAGATGCAGACGCTTGCGCCACGCAATTGCCGTGGCTGGGGCGCTGTGGCAGCCTAGACGATCGGTTCACCATGACAAGAGGCAAGAATTCATGCGCGTCATTCTGCTCGGCGGACCGGGTGCGGGCAAAGGCACCCAGGCAGGCTTCATCAAGACCCATTTCAATATCCCGCAGATCTCGACCGGGGATATGCTGCGCTCGCACGTCAAGGCCGGCACCGAGCTTGGGCAGGCGGCGAAGAAGATCATGGACGAAGGCGGACTGGTCTCGGACGAGATCATCATGGGCATGGTCAAGGAACGGATCAGCGAGCCGGATTGCGAGAACGGCTTCCTGTTCGATGGCTTCCCGCGCACCTTGGCCCAAGCCGACGCGCTGAAAGAGGAAGGGGTGCCGATCGACGCCGTGGTCGAGATCGATGTGCCCGACGAGGAGATCGTCAAACGCATGGCCGGGCGGCGCGTGCATCCCGCCTCCGGGCGCACCTACCATGTCGAATACAACCCCCCTCGGGAAGCGGGCAAGGATGACGAGACCGGCGAGGCATTGATCCTGCGCGATGACGACAAGGAGGAGACGGTGCGGGAGCGACTGAAGGTCTATCACGCGCAGACCGAGCCGCTGATCGCCTATTACTCGGCCTGGGCCGAGAAGGGCGGCGAGGGAGCGCCGAGCTATGTGCGCGTCGACGGCGTGGGCGAGATGGACGCGATCCGCGACAAGATCCTCGCCGGCCTCGAGGCCCAAGCGCGCTGAGGCCCGGCCGGCAAGAGGCCGGCCCGGCCGTTCGATCAGGCGCGGGTGCCGCAATGGCACCGCGCGCGCTCAGCGAGCCGATCGGGTGAGGCGAGCGATCCGCTCGGCGATCGGATCAAGACCGCGCGGGTCAGGCGGGCTTGCGAAAATGGATGATGCCCCAGCTCAGATAACCGTTACGGCCGCCTTCGACCCAATGCCCGAGTCCGGCGAGCATGCGCTCGACGTAGTCATCCGAGACCTTGCCCTTGAGCGCGTCGCGTTGCTCGCGCAGGGTGTCGGCGACGCGTGAGTAATGCGTGATCAGGTTTTCGGTCATGTCCAGGACCTCGACCTCTTCCCAACCGAGTCGCTTGGCCTGTTCGCGGTAGAACGCGAACGATCCCAGGCTGGAGAGATGGATGCGGTCGAAGATCGGCTGCAGCACGCCCTCGGGACAAGCGTCGGCCTGCATCGGATCGGTGAAGATCAGCTCGCCGCCGGGCTTGAGCACCCGGTCGATCTCGTCCATGACCTTGTCGCGATGACCGGAATGGAGGAAGGCATCCTGCGACCAGGCGACATCGAAACTCGCAGCCGGCGCCGGGACGTCCTCGAAGCTGGCGTCGACCACCTCGATCAGATGATCGAGCCCCGCCGCTTGGTTCATCTCGCGGTCGCGTCGGTTCTCGGCCTCGCTCAGATTCAGCGCCAGGACCTGGCAGCCGAAACGCTTGGCGAGATGGCGCGCGGCGCCGCCATAGCCAGCGCCAAGGTCGATCACGCGCGCGTCCGGACGCGACAGCGGCGCGGCGATGCGGTCGGCGATGCGCTCGACGGTGCGGGCGGAGGCGTTCGCGATCGGCTCCTCGGCACTCTCGTAGAGGCCGATGTGGATATCCTCGCCACCCCAGACGTGATAGTAGAAATTGTCCGCGTCTTCGCTGTTGTAGTAGCTGCGCGCGGTCTCGACGGCGTCTGAATAGGATTGCTTCATCCATTACCCCCAAGATAGGCCTTCTCGGCAAAATGAATGAAGAAATCGGGTTCGCTCTCGCGGTAGGTTTCCTGGAAGTCGCCATAGGTGTCGACGCGCTGGAATCCGACCTCTTTCATCAGCCGTTGCACATAGGTCTTGCGCAGCGGATACATGTTCAGATGATAGGTGGAGCCGTCGCCGAAGCTGTACTTGAAGCGTGCAAGCGACTCGTCGATATGCTCGGGCTCGGCGCGCACGCTGTCGCCGCAGTAATAGTAGTTATGGGTGGGCTTCACCTGATGATCGAGCAGGGCGTCGTAGTTGCGCTGATCGAGCACCAGCACGCCGTCGTGACGCAGCGTGGCATAGAACTCGGCGAGCGCCTTGCGCCGATCGGTATCCTCGTGCAAGTGGGTGAAGGAATTGCCGAGGCAGATGACGGCGTCGTAAAGGTCGTGCACGCTCTGGTTCAGCCAGCGCCAGTCGGCATGCACGGTGCGTAGGATGTGGCCGCGCTTGCGAGCGTTCTCGAAGGCCTTGGCCAGCATCACCGGGCTGCCGTCGGCGCTGGTGACCTCGAAGCCGGCCTCGAGCAGCTGCACCGAGTGGTAGCCGGTGCCGGTGGCGACGTCGAGCACCTTTTTGGCGCCGCGCTCGCGCAGTTGTTCGATGAAGAAATCGCCCTCGGCCTTGGCGCGACCGTCCCAGTTGATCAGTTCATCCCATTTGTCGACGAAGCCATCGATGTATTCTTCTCGATACTTTTCGCTATCGCGCACGGCGAGTGGATCACCGCCGTAATTTTGTTGTGTCACGGGTTGCTGCATGGTCTGGCTCTCTGGTCATGGCTGCGCGAAGCACCGCGCCACCGCTGATGAGTACGGGCATGGCGTGACGAGACGGCGGTTCGCGAGCGGAGTGAGCCGTTCCGCGCTGCATCACTGGATGTGCGGAAGAACGGCGAAGAGGGCACTATAGTACATCGTACCCGAAGCTTTTGGAACGCCGAGCATGCGTTTTAGCGCTTGTCACGCGCACAAGGGGTTCTTCAACCATATGAAAATAAGCGTTTTATGTCGGGTTCGAGGGCGCTGACGCGGGCCGAAATTCGTTTGTGACCAAACTTTATGACCAACTGTTGACGGATAGATGATGATGACGACTGCGGATAGCCGTTGTGACGAGGTGTTGATCGCCCTGCGCCGGGTGATTCGGGCGGTGGGGTTGCATTCGCGCCAGCTCGAGCGCAGCCATGGGCTGACCGCGCCGCAGGCCCTGGTGTTGAAGACCATCATCGGCCTCGGCGAGGCCTCGGTGGGCACGGTGGCCAAGCGCATCAGCCTGAGTCAGGCGACGCTGACCGATATCCTGAATCGTCTGGAGAATCGCCAGCTGGTGGCGCGCGCGCGCTGTCGTAATGACCGCCGCCGGGTGCTGGTCAGCGCGACCGCGCAGGGGGTGGCGGTCATGTCCTGCTCGCCGCCCTTGCTGCAGGAGGCCTTTGTGCAACGCTTCCTCGCGCTCGAGGAGTGGGAGCAGAGCCTGCTGATCTCGTCGCTGCAGCGGATCACCGCGCTGATGGGTGTCGAGCAGCTCGATGCGTCGCCGGTGTTGGTGGCCGGGCCGGTGAGCGCCGCTGGCGAGCCGCTGGTCGCGGTGGCCGACGGCGAGGACGAAAGCTTTTCGGATCTCGGCTAGTATGCGGCTCGATGACTCTTGCCCCATTGCCGAGATCGCGAGCCCGTGAAGACTGCCAGTATTGCCTATCGTGTCGCCGACTTCCTGCGCCGCCATCCGCCGTTTCAGTACCTCGAGGAGTCGGAGCTGCTCGAGCTGGTGTCTGGCGGCCGCGTCCTCTTCCATGAGGATGGCGAGTTGGTGTTCGAGCATGGCCAGAAGCGTCGCCCCTATCTCTATGTGATCCAGAAGGGCGTGGTGCGTCTCGTCGACTACTCGGACGAGGCCGACGACGGCGAGGTGGTCGAGATCCTGCGCGATGTGCGCGGCGAAGGCGACCTGCTCGGGGTCGGACGCTATCTCGGCATCGCCGAGCACACCCACACCGCGCGCACCGAGACCGAGGTCATCCTCTACGCCCTGCCGGCGGACCTGTTCTGGGAGCAGATCAAGCGTCATTCGCGCGCCAGCCACTTCATGGCGGCCTACTTCCGGGTGGCGATCACGCCGCCAGGCCTTGATGGCGATCCGTCTCGCGCCGACGACCTGCGGCTCGGGCGGCGTCCGGTCGACTGGATGGCAAAACGGGTCGAGCACTTGCCCGACGCGGTCATCTGCGGCCTCGAGACGCCGGTGCGCGAGGTCGCGGCGCGCCTCGCCGATCAGCCGCCCGGCGCCGCCGCCGTGGTGGTGGACGATCAAGGCGCGCCACGGGGCCTGATCTCGACGCGGCAGCTCAGTGATCGCGTCGCCAGCGCGGAATTGCCGCTCACGGCGCCGGCCGCGCGCCTGATGGCGCCGGTCACCGATGTGCTGCGCCCGGGGCTGCCGGCTGGCGTCTATCTGACGCGAATGCTCGAGCTGCAACTCGAGCATCTGGTGCTGACCGAGGACGGCTGTCATCGCGGACCGGTGCGCGCGGTGCTGGCGCGCCGCGATCTGGCCCGCATCGAGGCGGCGGCGCCGCTCGCGATCGTCGAGGATATGGCGCGGGCCGGTGGCATCTACGAGTTGTCCGGCCTGCTGGCGCAAGGTCAGGCCTTCATTGCCGCCGGGCTCACCGATGCCGAGGCCTTGCGCTGGTTGGCGCCCATGGCCACCGCGCTCTACGCGGCGGTGCTGCGCCGGGTGGTGGTGCTGGTCGAGGGCGCCTTGCGCGCCGAAGGCCATGCGATCCCCGATCTCAAGCACTGCTGGGTGTTCTTCGGCGCCGCCGGCCGCGGTGAGCTGACCACCCTCTACGACCTCGATCATGGGCTGATCTACGACGAGCCCGAGCCCGATCAGCGGCGCGCCGCGCGTGGCTATTTCCTCGAACTGGGGCGCCGGGTCAGCGCCGCGCTCGCCGCCTGTGGCTTCGTCAGCACGGCCAAGGGCATCGTTTCCGGGCATCCGAGCGCCTGTCGCTCGATCAACGAGTGGGAGATCGGTTTCAGCCATTGGATTCGCCAGCCGCTCGAGAGCTGCGTCTATCGCGCCACCTCGTTCTTCGATCTGCGACCGGTGCATGGCGATTGCACGCTGGTGGCGCGCTTGCACCAGCATATCCATCGCGAGGAAGACCAAAGCCCGGGCTTCGTGCCCTTGCTGGTGGCGGACTCGATGGCCAATCTGCCGCCCTTGACCTTCTTCCGTGGCCTGGTCATCGATGACGATGGTCGCTATACCGAAACCCTGGATGTGCAGCGCGCGACCCTGCAGCCGGTGGTCGACCTGGCGCGCGCGCTGGTGCTGGAGGCCGGCATCGACCAACCGGCGGGCACGCTCGAGCGTCTGGGCGCGCTCGCTCCCGATGATCGGGAGGCGGCGGTCTTGGTGAACGAGACCATCGCCGCCTTCCGCAACGCGCTCTACTACCGGACCCGCGCTGGCTTGTCGAGCCATTCCGATGGCAGCCAGATCGAGCCCTCCAAACTGACGCGGCTCGAGCAGAATCTGCTCAAGTCGGGTTTTCGCACCGTGCTCGGGCTGATGGAGTACGTGGGCAAGCGTTATGGCGCCGCGCCAAGACGCTAGATGACGCCAAGAGAAGACCAAGATGCCGGACGCTGCCAAGATGCGAGGTGATACTGAGACGATCGAAAGCCCAGCGCTTGCCTCGACATTGGTCGCCTATCGCTCGGCATTCGAGCACAGCTGGAGCGACGACGATGACCTCGAGCAGGTGCGCTTCTGCGTGCTCGACTGCGAGACCACCGGGCTCGACCCCAAGCGTCATCGCATCGTCAGCATGGGCGCGGTGGCGGTGACCGAGGGGCAGATCGATCTCGGCGATCATCTCGAGGTCCTGTTGCGGGTGCGTTTCAACACCGCCGCGACCCTGGTGCATGGCATCACGCGCAGCGAGACCCAATCTGCGCTGGAGGAGTCGGAGGCGCTTTCGGCCTTGCTGCGCTATCTCGGCGATGGGGTCATCGTCGGCCATCACATCGGCCATGATCTGGCGATGATCGACGCGGCCTTGGCGCGCTATGGCGACGAGCGCTTGCGCAACCGGCACCTGGATACGGGCCAATTGACGCTGGCGCTGATCGAGGAGGGCGCCTTCGGCCCCGAGCCCGGTCTCGAGGATCTCTCCTTGGATGGGCTGTGCCGCTTCTTCGGGGTCGTGCCGCACGACCGCCACACGGCGCCTGGCGATGCCTTTCTGACCGCGCTGATCCTGCTGCGGTTGTTACGCGTGGCGGCGCGTTCCGGACGCGCAACCCTGGCCGAGCTGCTGCGCCCACCGGCGTCCAATGCCTATCGCCATTCGCCCTGACACGCGGACACGAACATCCCGTGGAACCTCGGCTTCTAGGCCAGTGTCGTCCGGCAATCAGGTTGAGCGGCCATAGGAGCCTGTCCGACTTCGGTTTCGGAATCGCGCGATGACGGCTGGTGACTTTTTGGAGGTCTCGGTTGGTTCTTGCGCGGAGTTGACTGGCCTGGCCTCAGTCGAGCCGCTCAACCGCGAAGTCGACCACCTGTCGCTGTTGCTCGCTAAAGGCGATGCCG
>NZ_JBKHDN010000144.1:0-7429 GCF_046541315.1 Halochromatium sp.
TAGGTCTTGTCGGCCTCGATCTTGGTGCCGTCATCGAGCCGCATCTCGGTGATGCGCTCACCCATCCCGGCCGCTGGATCGCAGACGTAATCGAGGCCACCGACACGCACCATGTCGCCGCCCTGCTGCACATAGGGATCGACATTGAACAGGTTGTCGCAGACGTCCTCCAGGATCGCCTTGAGATCGGCGCCCGACATCTCGCGGCGATAGGTCTCCGGATAGGTGATACAGGTCTGATCCATCACATGTTCCATGGTGATCTTCTGCCCGGGCAGCACGGTGGTGCCCCAACGGAAGCCCGGCGAGAGGCTGATCTGGGCATCGTTGACCCTGCGCAGCGCGTCGCAGATCACCTGGTCGAAGGTGCCGTTGAAGTTGCCCCGGCGATAGAGCATCTCCTCGGCCGTGGCCAATTCCTCGTTCAGCTCGTCCAGATAGGGCGCGCGCACCTCCTCGATGTAGGCGGCCATCTCGGCATTGGGCTTGAGCAGGTTCGAGAACACCGGCAGCAACCGATAGCGATAATCACGCAGCTTGCCGTTCTTGACGTCGAGATCCATCACGCCGAGGAACTTGCCGTTCGAGCCGGCATTGGTCACCAGGGTCTTGCCCTTGGCATTGTCGACGATCGACGGCGCGGGCATGCCGTCGTGGGTATGGCCGCCGAAGATCGCGTCGATGCCGGTCACCCGCGAGGCCATCTTCAGGTCCACGTCCATGCCGTTGTGCGAGAGCACCACGACCACATCGGGCTTTTCTTCGTCGCGGATCTGGTCGACGACCGCCTGCATGCGCTGATCCTGGATCCCGAAGGTCCAGTCCGGGATGAAGCGCGACGGATTGGCGATCGGCGTGTAAGGGAAGGCCTGACCGATCACCGCGACGCGCGCGCCACCGACCTCCTTGATCACAGAGGGCTTGAAGGCGAGACCGGCATCCTCTTGGAAGCCGGCAAAGTCCTCGAAGCGATAATCGAACAGCGCCTCCTCGCGCACCGCCACGTTCTGCGCCACGAAGTCGCCATGGAAGGCCTCGATATTCTTGATCACCTCCTCGTCGAGATAGGTGAACTCCCAGTGCCCGGTCATCACCTCGACGCCGAGGCGATTGCTCGCGCCGACCATGTCCATGCCGCGGGTCCAGTAGGCGCTGCCCGAGCCCTGCCAGGTGTCGCCGCCGTCCATCAGCAGGGTATTGCCATCGCCGCGCTCGGCGCGCAGGCGATCGACCAACGTCTTCAGATGCGCGAAGCCGCCGATGGTGCCGTAGGTCTCGGCCGCGTCGGCGAAATCGAGATAGGTAAAGGCGTGCGCCTGGATCGAGCCCGGCTCGATGCCGAACTGTTTCAGGAGCGCCTCGCCGACGAGATGCGGCGCCTTGCCGAAGGCCGGACCCATGCCGAGGTTGACGTTCGGCTCGCGGAAGTAGACCGGGTTGAGCTGCGCGTGACAGTCGGTCATGTGCAACAGGGTCAGATTGCCGAACTTGGGCACCTCGTAGAGATCGCCCGGCTGCTTGGCCTCGGCGAACACCGAGCGCGGCAACAGCCCGGCGGCACCGGCCAGGCCCAAGAGACGAACGAATTCGCGGCGAGAAATAGTCATTGAGTGCTCCCCTCCTCCCGATAGTCTGCTGATCGTTCCGCCGCGCCCTACGCAGGCTGACGCTCAGCGCGGCTGCAAGCGGACGCTAGTATAGCCATTCGCCCTGACGCGCGGACACGAACATCCGGTGGAATCTGGGCTCCTGGGTCAGGGTTGTCCGGCGATCGGGTCGAGCGGCCATGTGCACGCGCGTTGCCGTCGATGACCATCGGTTTGGCATCGCCGCGCGCCCGACTGGCCAGCGCAAAGACAGGCGCTACAGTTGCAGAATACGACTCATCAGGCGTTGGGCATTGACCAGCGAGAACTCCCAGCAGCCGTCATGCCCCCACACTCGGGGGGCACACGAGAGGTCACTGATTGACCGGCGACTCCGGATCGAGCAGATAGGCCATGATATCGGCGATCGACTGCTGATCGAGGTAGCCGCTAGAGCCGAATCTCGGCATATTGGTGCAGGGGAAGGCCGAGTGCGCGTTGTAAATCACGTCATAAGTGTATTTCCTGATCGCCTCGCTGTTGCCGCGAACCTTGCCAAAACCGACAAGACTGGGACCGAGCGAGCCGCCGGTGCGATCGGTACCGATCTGGTGGCAGTTGTAGCAGTTACCGCCGACCTCGTTGTTCTCGTGATCATCCACCTTATGGCCGATTCGGTAGCCATAACCGGACCACGCCAGCTCCTGGCCCCGCTTCCAGTCGCCGAGTTCGATGCCGTCCTCTGGATAGACGATGGTCTCGCGCGCTTGCTTGCTGACCTCGAGCAGCGTCTCCATGTCCGGCTTGCCACCGCCGACGATCGAGCAGATCTTTTGTAATTTATCCTGCACCATGCGTTGGCGCGCCGTGCCGCCTTCCTGGACCTCTTGATCCAGCCTGAAGCTCTCGGTCTCGAAGATGAGGTGCTCGGCGAGTTCCTCGGGCGTCATCTTGGTGTAATCGACCTCGTCGGCAACGGCCGACAGGACGGGAAGCGATAGGGCGACAAGGCTGCCAAGCAGGATCGCCGGAATACTCTCTTTTGACATCGTGTTAAATCTCCTCTCAATCGCCTTCAGGCGACGATGATCAGCGCTTCATATCGGACAGGATCGCCGGCTGGCCGCGGGCGGCGTCGGTCCAGTAGCTGAGCATCGCGATGCTTGCATCGGAGCCAGGGATCGGTGATGCTTGCCGCATCTGCCAATAGCAACCGCGCAGGCGGTGTTGGCTACTGCGGACATGGTCTTGACCGACGCGAAATGCCGGCCAGGAGATCGCCTTGGTCCACTCCTCCGGGACATTTTTATTCGGCAGCACCGAGGCGCGGATGCGCTTACTGGTCTCGGAGTGGCAGGTACTGCAGGCAAAATCGGCCTTGCCAGCTTTCCGGTAGAACATGACCTTGCCGGCATCGCGCATGGCCTTCTCCAGCGGATGCTCCATCGGTGGGTTCCAGGCGTAGCCACTCGATTGGCTGGCGATATAGGTCTGCAACTTCATGTGATCGGAGTCGCTGCCATGGCGCTCTTTCACCTCGGGATCATCCGGACTGAAGCCTTGCAGCGTCACCATGCAGTGCACCAGGCGCGTCTCGAGATCCATGACCTTGCCGGTATCCTCGAAGTAACGCGGCAGCTCGGCATAGGCCCCCTCCAGCACGCCCGGACCCTTGCCGAAATCGCATTCCTCCAGCGAGACGTTGTTCGGCCCCCGGGCCTCCTCGAACAGGGCCTCGCCATCCATCGCGGTCCACTGCGCCGGGCTGTCGGCCATCATCATCAGATTCTGGTCGCTCTGCGTCAGATAACCAGATTCGGTGCGAGCGATCAGGCCTTTCAGCACATCCAGCGGTTCTTGATAGGAGCCAACAGCGGCTTTCGCGGCCTCGCCCTCGGCCTTGCGCGCCTCTTGCTTGGCGAGCAACTCCATCGCCAGCGCATCCTGGCGGCGCGCCCATTCGGCATACTGGAGCGCGCGTGTGTACTGACGCGAGGGCAATACCGCCTCGGCCTGTTCGATCATCTCGTCGGTGGGGCTGCCGGTGACGCCAGCGGCGATGGCCTCCTCGCGCGTCTGCTTGGCCTCGGCGATGGCGGACTCGGCCTCTTCGCGCGTCGTCGCCCACACCGTGAGCGGGATCAGCGCCACCAGCAGCAGGATCAATGCATCCCGCCCAAGGCGTCGCGCCCGCCCGCTCGGTCGCAGTGATCGTTGGGATCGATTCGCAGTGTTTCCTCCTAGCGCGTCGCTGAGCGACTGGAACAGCTTCGGCAGTAACGGTCTTAGCATTGAAACCTCGTGTGACAACAGCATGGGTTATTGTTAGTCATTGCCAGGATGGCGCATCCTGGACAGTCGAGCATCCTGCAAATACCCAACCATCGATGTCAAGAAAGAATAGAACATTAGAATGTTAGCAATCAGCGATCTTGTCGCGACTCATCGACTCGATCCCCCATAATGTCTTGTTAAATCGAGTTCTTGGCCAATCCTCCAAACTCTTCTCAAGGAGTCTCCGCCGTGATCATCCGTCATCTCCTCACCCTCGTCACGCTGCTGCTCATCGGCCCTTTGGCGTTCGCCGCCGACAACAAGATCGCACCGACGCTCGACAGCGTCGAGGTCACCCACAATGGCGAAACCCTGACGATCACGCGCGGCGCGGATCGCGACGCCACCCTGCCGGAGCCGTTCCAGAAGACCGACCGCGGCTGTCCGCCCTTCTGCGTGCAGCCGATGCAGGCGGTTCCCGGCGTCGCCACGATCGGCGAACTCGAGGTGCTGGACTACCTGAGCCGCATCCATCAGGGCGATGACTCGATCCTCGTGGTCGACTCGCGCACGCCCGATTGGGTGATGCGCGGCACCATCCCGGGCTCGGTCAACATCCCCTGGAACCGGCTGAACACCGATTTCGGCGGAAACTTGGAACAGGCCGGCGAGGCCGACAGCCTGACCCGGATCATGACCGAGCGATTTGGCGCCAGCCAGGACCCGGCCACCGGTCAGTGGCGGTTCGCTGACGCCAAGACCCTCGTGCTCTTCTGCAATGGCATCTGGTGCGCGCAATCGACCGCCAACATCAAGACACTGGTCGGCCACGGCTATCCGGTCGACAAACTCAAGTGGTACCGAGGCGGCATGCAGGACTGGCTCAGCGCCGGCCTGACCAGCGTGACGCCCGAGTAGCGCCAGCGCCTGCGGCCCAACCCAATTGATGCACCGCACAATCCACGGCTCGCCAATCGTCTATAGTGTAGCGTTTTGGCAATTCGGAGGCACCGAGAGCAATGACCGATTATGTGCGTTGGCTGAGTGAGTTGGGTATGGACGACGTCCCCGTCGTCGGTGGCAAGAACGCCTCGCTCGGCGAGATGATTCAACATCTGACCCAGCTAGGGGTCCGGGTTCCGGGCGGTTTCGCCACCACCGCGCAGGCCTACCGCGACTTCCTCGCCGTCGACGATCTGGCCGGGCGCATCGCCGCCGAGCTGGAGGCACTCGATGTCGACGACATCGCCGCGCTCAGCGCCGCCGGTCCGCGCATCCGCGGCTGGATCATCGAGCAGCCGTTCCAGCCCGAGCTGGACCAGGCCATCGAGGCGGCCTATGCCGAACTCGCCGACAAGACCGGCAGCGCCGCCGACACCACCTGGGCGGTGCGCTCCTCGGCCACCGCCGAGGATCTGCCCGATGCCTCCTTTGCCGGCCAGCAGGAGACCTTCCTCAACATCCACGGCCTCGACAACGTCAAGCACGCGATCAAGGAGGTCTTCGCCTCGCTCTACAACGATCGCGCCATCTCCTACCGGGTCCACAAGGGCTTCACCCATGCTGAGGTCGCGCTCTCGGCCGGCATCCAGCGCATGGTGCGCAGCGATCTGGCCGCCAGCGGCGTGATGTTCACGCTGGATACCGAATCCGGCTACAACGATGCGGTGTTCATCACCGCCAGCGTCGGTCTCGGCGAGATGGTGGTGCAGGGCGCGGTCAATCCGGACGAGTTCTATGTCCACAAGCCGACGCTCGCCGCTGGCCGGTCGGCCATCCTGCGCCGCAGCGTCGGCGACAAGGCCATGCGCATGGTCTTCGCCGAGCCGGGCAGCCGCGAACCGGTGCGCACCGAACAGACGCCAACCGAGCTGCGCGGGCAATTCTCGATCGACGACGCCGAGGTCGAGGCGCTGGCCAAGCAGGCGGTGCTGATCGAGCAGCATTACCAGCGCCCGATGGACATCGAATGGGCCAAGGACGGCATCGACGGCCAGCTCTACATCGTCCAGGCGCGACCGGAGACGGTGCAGAGCCGCAGTGGTCAGGTGGTCGAGCGCTATCGCCTGAAGGAGACCGGTGGCGAGATCCTGGCCACCGGGCGCAGCATCGGCGGGCGCATCGGTGCCGGCAAGGCGCGGGTGGTCGGCTCCATCCGCGACATGGATCAGGTGCGGGCCGGCGACGTGCTGATCACCGACATGACCGACCCGGACTGGGAGCCGGTGATGAAGCGCGCCGCCGCCATCGTCACCAACCGTGGCGGGCGCACCTGCCACGCCGCGATCATTGCCCGCGAATTGGGCGTGCCGGCGGTGGTCGGCTGCAACGATGCGACCGACAAGATCGCCGATGGTCAGGCGGTGACGGTCTCCTGCGCCGAGGGCGATACCGGTTATATCTACGACGGCGAGCTTGAGTTCGAGCACAAGGTGGTCGAGCTGGAGAAGATGCCCGAGGTGCCGGTCAAGGTGATGATGAACGTCGGCAACCCGGAGCGCGCCTTCGGCTTCGCCTCGCTGCCGAACGCCGGCGTTGGGCTGGCCCGGCTCGAGTTCATCATCAACAACAGCATCGGTATCCATCCGAAGGCGCTGCTGGAGTACGACCAGCTCCCCGACGACCTCAAGGCCGAGATCGCCCCGCGCATCAGCGCCTATCCGAGCCCGCGCGAGTTCTTCGTGATGCGCCTGGCCGAGGGCATCGCCACGCTGGCGGCCACCTTCGCGCCGAATCCGGTCATCATCCGGATGTCGGACTTCAAGTCCAACGAGTACGCCAACCTGATCGCCGGCCCGCGCTACGAGCCCGAGGAAGAGAACCCGATGATCGGCTTCCGCGGCGCCGGACGCTATGTCTCGGACAGCTTCAAGGCCTGCTTCGAGATGGAATGCGAGGCGTTGAAGGTCGTGCGCAACACGATGGGCCTGACCAACCTGCAGATCATGATCCCGTTCGTGCGCACGCTGAATCAGGCCAAGGCGGTCAGCGAGGCACTCGCCGAGCAAGGGCTCAAGCGCGGCGAGAATGGGCTCAAGCTGATCATGATGTGCGAGATCCCGTCCAATGCCGTGCTCGCCGAGCAATTCCTCGAGTACTTCGACGGCTTCTCGATCGGCTCCAACGACATGACCCAGCTCACCCTCGGCCTCGACCGCGACTCGAGCCTGGTCGCCGCCGACTTCGAGGAGCGCGACCCGGCGGTCAAGGCGATGCTGTCGATGGTCATCCAGGCCTGCCGCAAGCAGGGCAAGTACGTCGGCATCTGCGGCCAAGGCCCCTCGGACCATCCCGACTTCGCCGACTGGCTGGTCAAGGAAGGCATCGAGAGCGTCTCGCTGAACCCGGATACCGTGATCGATACCTGGCTGTATCTGGCGGAGCATCTTGAGCAGACAGGGTGACGGTCAGGATCAATAAGCGACCGGCCGCAGGGAGCTGGGCAGCGACGCCCTGCGGCACGAAGCGCTATTGATCGATCACCAACGCTGGCGCTGAGTGTCGAGTAGCGCACAACCATCAGGTGAACCCATGGCTTCATTGGCCTATCAATTCAGCCTTTACGAGCA
>NZ_JBKHDN010000145.1:0-7419 GCF_046541315.1 Halochromatium sp.
ATGGTGCATTTCAATAGCGCGGGCGCTTGCCCTGCAGGAGCGCCTCCGGATGGCGCTCGAGGTAGTCCGCGAGCGAGCGGATCGAGCGCGCGGCGCGGGTCGCGCTGGTCAGTAGCTGATCGAGTTCGTAGCGCGTCGACGCGCCCTCGGCCGTGAGCTGGCCGAGCGAGCGCATCGCCTCTACGGCCTCGTCCAAGGCGCGCCGAGTGGAACCGACGAGGGGGTCTACCTGCGACTCCATGCGCCGCGCGAGCGCGTTCAACGCCTGTCCTGCGTCCGTCAGTTCCCGCAGCGCGGGCGCCGCCTCCTCGCGCAGCGCCGCGGCGAGCTGCTCGTACTCGCCGAGGGTCGTGCTCGCGCGCTCGCTCAGCGGCACGATGTGCTGATCGATGGCCGCGCTCACGGAGGCGATTCCAGCCAGCGCCTGATCGAGGCTGTGCAAGGCGGAGCGGGTCTCGTCGGCGGATACCAGCCGGTTGATGGCCGCGAGGGTCTCGTGCGCGGTATCGACGAGTTCATCGAGACGCAGGTTCTCGAGCATTTGCTGGACCTGATCGCGCGTGGCCGCGATGGCCGGCACGCGAATCGCGTCATGCGGGCTTGAAGGCACTTCGCGCGGCGGCTGATCCGGGTTCAGGCTGAGGGTGACCAGGTACTGCCCGGTGACCAAGCTCACCGATTCGAGCTGCGCCCGCAGGCCGCGCTCTGCGACCAGGCGGCGGATCAATTCACTCGGCTTGACGTCCTCGAGATCGCCCATGACATGGATGCTCTTGGGCCAGATCTCATAGCGTACCGGAATGCGGAAGCTGTCGCGGTCGGCGATGTAGTCGAGGCCGATCTCGACCACCTGACCGATCGGCACGCCCTGGAACTGAACCTGGGCGCCGACCTCCAGCCCTTGCACCGAGCCCGGGAAATAGGTCACCAGGTAGAGGCGCTCGCGCAGCCAGGAGCCGCTGCCGAAGACCAGGATGGCGATGACCACGAGCGCGAGCGCGCCGAGCACGAAGCCGCCGATGATGGTGGGATTGGCCTCGCGACTCATGCTTCGCCGCGGCGCAGGAAGGCGCGTACTTCGTCGATCTCGCTGTGGTCGCGCAGCTGTTTGGGGTTGCCGGTGGTCAGCATGGTGCGGGTCTCGGCGTCGAGGAAGACGGCGTCGTCGCCGATCAGAAAGAGGCTGTCGAGGTCATGGGTGATCACCACCATGGTCGTTCCCAGGCTGTCGCGCAACTCCAGGATCAGGTCATCGAGCCGCCGTGCCGATAAGGGGTCGAGACCGGCCGAGGGCTCGTCGAAGAAGAGGATGTCCGGGTCCAGCGCCATCGCCCGTGCGAAACCGACGCGCTTGCGCATGCCGCCGCTGATCTGGCTCGGATAATAGCCACCGAAGCCGCTGAGGCCAACGAGGGCGAGCTTGTACTCGGCCACCTCCTGAATCTGTCGGGGTCCCAGGCGCGTGTATTGCTCAAGCGGCAGGGCAATGTTCTCTTCGAGCGTCATCGCACTCCAGAGTGCGCCACTTTGGTACATCACCCCAACCCCGCGCAGGAGTTGGGTCCGGGTCTGCTCCGAGACCTCCCAGAGGCTTTGCTCCTGCAACCAGACCCGCCCTTGGCGCGGTGCCAGCAACCCGGTGAGGGTACGCATGACGGTACTCTTGCCGCAACCGCTGCCGCCCATGATGATGAAGATATCGCCGCGACGGATGGCGAAGCCGAGTCCCTGCTGGACGATGGTGGTGCCGTAGCCGAGGGTGACATCCTCGAGTCGAATCGCGATCGCGTGCGACTGGGCACTCATGCCGACAGTCCGGTGGCATCGAAGAGCACCGTCAGCACGGCGGCGGCGATGACGATGAAGACGAGCGCGGTGACCACCGCCGAGGTGGTCGCCGCGCCGACGGCGGCCGCGCTGCGCCCGCATTGCATGCCGCGCAGGCAGCCGGAGGCGGCGACGATGGCGCCGTAGACGGTGGCGCTGATCAGGCCCTGGATGATGTGGTTCCAGCCGATCGCGTCCTGGGTCTGGACCAGGTAGGCGGTGAGGGTGACGCCGCCCACCACGGTGCCGACGAAGGCGCCACCGAGGATGCCGAGGAGATCGGCGTAGAGGGTCAGCAACGGCGTCATCAGGATCAGCGCCAGCATCCGCGGCAAGACCAAAAACTCCATCGGCGGGATGCCAAAGGTGCGCAGGGCGTCGATCTCTTCGTTGACTTGCATGGTGCCGATGCGCGCGGCGAAGGCCGCCCCGGTGCGTCCGGCGAGCACGATGCCGGTGATCAGCGCGCCCATCTGGATCACGGTCGCGAGCCCGACGAGATCGGCGACATAGATGCGGGCGCCGAACTGCGCCAGCTGCTGATCGCCGATGTAGCCGAGGATCATGCCGACCAGAAAGCTGACCAGGCTGACGATGGGCAGCGCATCGGCGCCCGACTCCTGGATGAGGACCCAGAGTTCGGATTTGCGATAACGCGCGCGGCCGGCGATGAAGTGGCGCACGGCGATCGCGCCTTCGCCGAGGAAGGTCATGATCTCGCCCGTGGAGCGCGCTAGGTCGCGCATATCGAGCCCAACCCGCGCCAGGAAGCTGGGGCCGCGGTCATGCGCTTCCGCGACCGGTTCCGCCGCGAGGTTTGCCATCTGGAGCAACCGGCGCAGGCCGTCTGGCAGGGCCTCGAGATCGCACCGGAGGTTGCGCTCCGCGCACAGCCGCTCGGCGCCGACGATGAAGGTCACCAAGGCGGAATCCCAGTCGGTCAGCTTCCGCGTATCGAAGCCGAGCCTGGGCGGATGGCCCGCGCCATCGGTCGCGTCGGGGCGACGATGGTCGGCGTCCCTGAAGGGCTCGAGGCGATCGATGAGGGCGGCGAGATCGGCGCGCAACGGGATGGGCTGATCGAGCCGCCAACACCCGGCGAGCTGGAGCGCGACATCGCCCCGCGCCCGCTCGATGAGGCGGATGGTCGGGGGCGCCGCGGGGTTTGCGGCGGGCGCTGGCCGGGGGGCGTCGTTCTCGATGGAAGCGTGCGGCATGGGCGATCTGGCAAGGGTATCTGCGCTCGACTGTCGGATATCGTATCCAGTGCGGGGGCATGCGCGCACTGGGCTTCAGTATAGGCGGAGCAGGGGGGGCTGCGCGGCAACCGGCGGGCGCTGTCCCTGGTGATCCGACCCTGGGATCGCGTATAGTTCAGCGCGCCCATGTTTCGCGCCCTATCGAGGAACCGTCGTTGAGGCTAACGATCGACGAATTTCGCCACTGGCAACACCGCTGCGTGACGCTGCTCGGGATGTCCGGGGTTGGCAAGACCTACCTGTCGAGCCTGCTGCGACGCAGCGATTGGTTCCATTATTCCGGCGACTACCGGATCGGCACCCGCTATCTCGATGAACCGATCCTGGATCTGATCAAGTCGCAGGCGATGCAGGTGCCCTTCTTGCGCGATCTGCTCAGGCGCGATTGGGTCGCGTTCCAAAACAAGATCCAGGTCGACGACCTGGGGCCGGTGCTGAGCTTCGTCGGTCAACTCGGCGATCCGGACAAGGGCGGCCTGTCGCTGCCCGAATTCAACCGGCGTCAGGCGCTCTATCGCGATGCCGAGATCCGCGCCATGCAGGATGTGCCCGAGTTCATCCGCAAGGCACGCGAGATCTATGGCTACAGCCACTTCGTCAACGATGTCGGCGGCAGCCTGTGCGAGCTGGAAGAGCCTGCGGTGATCGAACTGCTGGCCCAGCACAGCCTGATCCTCTACATTCGCGTGCCCCAGGCCGACGAGATCAAGCTGATCAGGCGCGCCCAGGCCGACCCGAAGCCGCTCTATTTTCGCCCCGCCTTCATCAAGGCCGCAGTCAAGGATTATCTCGGCGAACGGGGGCTCGAGTACGTCGCCGATATCGATCCGAACGACTTCACGCGCTGGGTCTTTCCGCGTCTGTTCCATTCGCGCGTGCCGCGCTACGAGGCGATCGCGCGGCCCTTTGGCTATACGGTGGAGTCGAGCGAGGTCGCGGCGGTGCGCGATGAGCAGGATTTCCTCGCCCTGATCGAGACCGCGATCGCGCGCACCCCGCTGCCGGCAGCGCCCGACGAGTTCGAGGCCCCGCAGCGGCTTGATCCCGACCTGGACTAGAACCTAGGGGGAGGAGCACGCCGATGCCGATCGTGGCCCACAACGACTTACCCACCTTCGAGCGCCTGCGCGCCGAGGGGCAGAACATCCTCGAATCCGACTGGGCGATCCATCAGGACATCCGCGAGCTGCATGTGGGGCTGCTCAACATGATGCCGGATGCGGCCCTGGCCGCCACCGAGCGGCAGTTCTTCCGCCTGGTCGGACAGAGCAATCAGATCGCGCAGTTCTACGTGCATCCGTTCTCGCTGCCGGGCCTGCCGCGCGGCAAGAAGGGGCGGGCGCATATCGAGCGCTACTACCAGCCGTTCGAGGTGGTGCGCGAGCAGGGGCTGGACGCGCTCATCATCACCGGCGCCAATGTGAGCGGCCCGGATCTGACGCAACAACCGTTTTGGTCGCCGTTGATCGAGGTGGTGGACTGGGCCTTCGAGCATGTCACCTCGACCCTCTGCTCCTGCCTGGCCACCCATGCGGTGATGCAGTTCCGCTACGGTCAACGCCGTCAGCCGCTCCCGGCCAAGCGCTGGGGCGTGTTCACGCATCGCGTGGTCGATCAGGCGCATCCGCTGGTCGAGAGCACCAACACCCTGTTCGACGTGCCGCATTCGCGCTTCAACGAGGTCAGCCGGGAACAGTTCGAGGCAGCGGATGCACGGGTGCTGGTCGTGAGCGATGAGGCCGGCGTGCATCTGGCGACCAGCCCGGATGGGCTGCGCATCATCATGTTTCAGGGCCATCCGGAGTACGACACCATCTCGCTGCTGAAGGAATACAAACGCGAGGTCGAGCGCTTCGCGACTGGCGCGCGCGCTGACTATCCTCCGTTCCCGGACAATGTGTTCTCGCGCAAGGCGGCGGCGGTGCTCGACGAACATCGCCACATGCTGCAACGGGCCCTGGATCGCGGCCGCGAGCCGCCGCCGTTCCCCGAGGCGCGGATCGCCGGCGGACTCGACAACACCTGGCGCGACACCGCCGAGGGCGTGCTCGGGAACTGGCTGGGGTTGGTCTATCGCGTCACCCACAACGACCGTCGCATCCCCTTCATGGAGTGGGTCGACCCGGCCGATCCGTTGCGCACGCTGATCCGGTGACCCCGCCTTCCGTGAGGCTGTTATCGGCATCGTCTGTTGCAAAACGACAGCTTTGTTGTTTTCTTGTCACATAAAGAGGCTGACTCGGTTTCACCCCGATGTTTCGCCAAAAATGTGCCGCGGTTCTCACTTTTGCATTCAAACAAGGGTTAGACTTTCTCTTGTCAAGTCGCACTCACGCCCCTAGACTATCGGGCAAGAGATCGCCGAGACGCAGTTTTGCGACATGCGCGGTTTTGCCGTTCGGGAAATCCCGAATCATGCGCTCGCCCCTTATGTTGCCGCTCGATTTTCCGGATGGCTCATCAAATACAGCAGGTTAAAGAGATGTTTGACGAACAAGAACAGGTGATTCGTTACAAGTGGGACTCCTGGACAGAGTCCGGTTACCGTCTGCGCTACGATGCCGCGGATCGAGCCCATCGCTATCATGTCGAGGATTGCAGCAACCATGTCGTCATGGACGACTATGGCTGTTCCGACCTCGACGAGGCCCTGTTGGTGCTGAACCGCTTCTTCAGCATCGACGAGTCCGCCGAGCGCAGCCGCATTGCCGGCTGGCTGCCGCAGCAGCGACTGCAGTAGACCGAACCCGCGAACCGAGGCTCGCCCGCACAGTCTCCCGCGCCTAAGGAGACCAGGCGCGAACGCATCGAGGCCGCTTTCGAGCGGCCTCGATGCGTTTTGGCTTTCAATCAGAAAATGGTCGAAAGGGCGCGGGGTCCAGGATAGGAAATCAAGGAACTGTTCAGTGTTCCCTTCCCAACGCCTCCAAATCCTGGTCGCGCATGCCGATCAGGTAGAGGATGCCGTCGAGGCCGACGGTGGCGATCGAGTGGCGGGCCTGCTCCTTGACCAGCGGTTTGGCGTGGAAGGCGATGCCGAGGCCGGCGATCGAGAGCATCGGCAGATCGTTGGCGCCGTCGCCGACGGCGATCACCTGTTCCAGCCGGATGCCTTCGCGCGTGGCGATCTCGCGCAGCAGCTCGGCCTTGCGCTGGCCGTCGACGATGCGGCCGGTGACGCGGCCGGTCAGGCGACCGTTGTCGAACTCGAGCCGGTTGGCGTGCACGTCGTCGATCCCGAACCGGCGCTGCAGATGCGCGGCAAAGTAGTCGAAACCGCCGGAGAGGATGGCGACCCGGTAGCCGAGCTGTTTCAAGGCGCCGATCAGCCGTTCGGCGCCGTCGGTGATCGGCAGGCGCTCGGCGATCCCGGCGAGTACCGCTTCATCGAGGCCCTCCAACAGCGCCATGCGTTGACGGAAGCTGTCGCTGAAGTCGATCTCGCCCTGCATCGCGCGCTCGGTGATCTCGGCGACCTGGGGACCGACGCCAGCGGCGGCGGCGAGTTCGTCGATGACCTCGGTCTGGATCAGGGTCGAGTCCATGTCGAAGCAGACCAGGCGGCGGTTGCGGCGGAAGATGTCGTCTTCCTGGATGGCGATATCCACGTCGAGCCGGCTGCCGAGTTCCAGGAAGCTCGCGTGCAGGGCGCCGACATCGGCGACGCCGCCCTTGAGCCAGAGCTGGACGCAGGCCGGGCGGCTTGATCCAGGCGGGCTGGCGCTGGCACGACGCGAGATGCGCCCCGAGAGGCGCGAGATCTGCTCGATGTTGAGCCGATGCCGGGTGACGACGGCGGCGACTTGGGCGATCTGCGCCGCGCTGATCTCGCGCCCGAGCAGGGTCAGGATATGGCGCGCCTGCCCCTGTTCGGCGACCCAGTCCTCGTAGGCGGCGGCGGCGACCGGGGTGAAGCGGACCGCAAGCCCAAGCTCATGGGCGGCGAAGAGCAATTCCTTGAAGACCGGACAGCTGGCCGGCTCGTCGGGCAGCTCGACCAGCATGCCGAGGGCCAGGGTGTCGTGGATCACCGATTGGCCGATGTCGAGCACCGCCACCGCATAGCGGGCCAGCACCTGGGTCAGGGCCATGGTGATACCGGGCCGGTCGGGGCCGGAGATGTCGATCTGGACGATCTCGCGCATCGGGGTCAGCCATTAGGTAGGAGGGCAAGCGTTCGGTCTCGGGCCGCCGTTATCGCCATTCGCCTTGCCTGGCGGAGACGACGATCTCGTCCACGCTGGGCGTTTGGGCGCGGGTGGTCCCGATCGGGGCGAGCGGCCATGGGTGCGGCATCAGGCAGGTGTGGAACCTGCGGCGGGTGCTGGCTCGG
>NZ_JBKHDN010000146.1:0-7380 GCF_046541315.1 Halochromatium sp.
GCGGGCGCTGTCCTGCCAGTGTTCGAGCAAGTCTTCATAGGCATCCTGCTCGGCCGGCGTCTTGAAGCGCAGATAGTGCAGCTTCGGCGCGCGCTCGCGCAGCAGTTCGATGCCTCGGCAGGGATCGGTGCGGGCGATGACCGCCAGCGGCGCGAGCGGATGGGCGTCCCATCGCGCCAGTGCCGGCGCCGCCAAGGCGTCGCCGTCATGGCCATCGACCTCATGCACCTCGGCGCCAAAGGCGCGCAGCCGCTCGGCGAGCGGCTCGATGGTCATCACCTCGGTCATGGGGCCGTCACACTGCTGGGCATTGGCGTCGATGTACACACCGAGGTTGCCGATGCGGTGGTGCGCGAGCGCGGCGAAGGCCTCCCAGGTCTGGCCTTCCTGGAACTCGCCATCGGACATGAACACCCACACCCGTCCGGACTCGCCGCGCAGTCGGCGCGCGAGCGCGATGCCGCCGGCCTGACTCAGGGCCTGGCCGAGCGAGCCGGCGGTGACCTCGTGGCCGGGCGAGTGCTCGGCGCCGATCAGCTCGACCGTACTGCCGTCGGTGTTGAAGCGCTCCAGCGCATCGGCACCGAGTCGGCCGAGTTCGATCAGCAGCGCGTACAGCACCAACGCGTAGTGCACTGGCGAGAAGATGAACCGATCCAGATCCGGGGCGCGCGGGCCGTTGTAGTCGGCGCCGGTGAAGGCGTGGGGGTTGTCGCGGCCGGGCACGCCGGCGAATGCGCGCGGAATCAGTGGCGCCGTGCTGGGGCCGAGTCGCATCACGCGCAGATACAGGGTGGCGAGGATGTCGGCGGCGGAGCAGGCTTGGCTCAGATAGCCGCCGTTGTTGCGCAGTGTGTGCTCGAGCACGCGGCGGCGCACCGCATCGGCAACAGGTGCGATCTCGGTTGTCATGCTGGGCTCATGCGGGTCTCGGTGGCGCGCCCGGCGTCTGCGCACTCAGGGCCTGTCCGCTCAGGCCGCGAGAGTCAGGACCGAGGAGGTAGAGGTAGGCATTGACGATGCTGTCCGCGGTCGGCAGCGTGTTCGGATCCTCGGCCGGGTAGAGTTCGCGCCGCTGCGCGGTGCGCACCGCGCCGGGATCGATGCTGTTGACCCGGATGCGGCTGTTGCCCTCGGTCTCCTCGGCCAGGGTCTGCATCAGCGCCTCGATGCCGGACATGGCGGCGGCGAAGGCGCCCCAGTAGGCCAGTGCGCGGCGGCCGACGCGATCGGACTGGAACAGCACCGAGCCGGCCTCGGCCGCGCGCAGGAGCGGCAGGCAGGCCTGGGTCAGCAGGAAGGGCGCGGTGAGGTTGATGCGCAGCACCTTCTCCCATTGCTCGGCGTCGTAATCGTCGATGCGACTGAGGAAGGGGATGTACTGCGCGGTGTGCGCGAGCCCGTCGAGACGGCCGAACTCGTCGCCGAGCGTGGTGGCGATGCCGAGCATCAGCGGCTCGTCGGCCTTCTCCAGATTCAGCGGCAGGCTCGCCGGCTCGGGCCAGCCGGCGGCGACGATCTGGTCGTAGACCGCCTCGAGTGCCTTCTCGCGAAAGCCGCTGAGAACCACGGTCGCGCCGTGCTTGGCGCAGGCGAGGGCGAGCGCGCGGCCGATCCCCTCGGCGGCGCCGGTGATCAGGATGACGCGATCGTGGAGGAGGTCAGGGCGCGGTTGGTAGTCCTGCATGATGTCTGGGAGTGGAGGCTGGCGGGTGACTGGCGCGGGGTGAAAGGCGCCGGCTCATGCACTCAATCCGAGGATTGGTCGTCTTGCGCATCGCCCATGCACTGCGAGGACTCATACCACATCACGTTGATGATGCCGAAGGCGACGGCGAGCAAGACGCCGAGAATCCAGGTGAAGTACCACATGCGATGCTGCTCCAAAAAGGGTGAAGGCGCCAGCCGAGGCTGGCCGACGCGAGGCTGGGCTGATTTGGGTCCGATCCGGGGGACTGATCTGGGGGGCTGAACCAAGAGCTCGAACGGATCGGCCGCGCTAATAGGCCGAGTTATCTTGGGCGCGGATCTCCTCGACCGTGACCCGCCGCCACATCTTGGCATAGGTCCAGGTGGTGTACATCAGGATCAACGGGATGAAGATCACCGCCGCCCAGAACATCACCGTCAGCGTCAGATGGCTCGAGGTCGCGTCCCAGGCGATCAGGCTGCTGTTCGGATCGCTGCTCGAGGGCATGATGAACGGAAACATGGCGGCGCCGGCGGTCATGATGATGCCGGTGATGCCGAGCCCGCTCATGATCAGCCCGAGTCCGGCCCGGTCGCGCATCGACAGCGAGACCGCGTAGCCCAGCCCGGCGAAGCCCAGGATCGGGAACAGCAGGGTCCAGGGATAGCGCCAATAGTTGGTCAGCCAGCCATAGGGATCGACCACGACCTCCTTGGTCAGCGGGTTCGAGATCGCATCCAGCGGCGGCATGCTCACCACCTTGAAGCCATCGACGAAGAGGATCAAATCGAGACCGGCGAGCGCGAAGCCGGCAATGGTCGCCAGCCCAACGATGCGCGCCCAGTGTTTGGCGCGCGAGGCGATCGGCTCGCCGGTGCGCAGTTGCAGCCAGATCGCGCCATGCATGGTCAGCATGCCGAGGCTGATCAGCCCGGTGAGGAGCGCGAACGGGTTGAGCAGGCCGAAGAAATTGCCGGTGTAGTAGGGCCGCAGCAGTTCGTCGAGATGGAAGGGCACGCCCTGCAGCAGGTTGCCGAAGGCGATGCCGAACACCAGCGCCGGCACCGCGCCGCCGACGAACAGCCCCCAGTCCCAGGCGTTGCGCCAGCGCTTGTCCTGGATCTTGCTGCGGTAGTCGAAGCCGACCGGGCGGAAGAAGAGCGCGAACAGCGCCAGCAACATGGCGAAGTAGAAGCCGCTGAAGGCGGTCGCATAGACCAGGGGCCAGGCGGCGAAGATGGCGCCGCCGGCGGTGATCAGCCAGACCTGGTTGCCGTCCCAATGCGGGCCGACGGTGTTGATGATCACGCGGCGCTCGTCGTCATCCTTGCCGAGGAAGGGCAGCAGGGTGCCGACGCCCATGTCCATGCCATCGGTGACGGCGAAGCCGATGAAGAGCACACCGACGAGCAGCCACCAGATCAGTTTCAGGATTTCGTAGTCGATGATCATCAGAGGTCTCCTCGGTGCTGGCGGGCGGGCGCGGTTGCCGAGGGCGGACCGCCGGCGGCGGGCGGCTCGGCGTGGGCCTTCTCGAAGTGATACCGGCCGGTATGCAGCGAGCTTGGCCCTTGGCGACCGAACTTGAACATCAGGAACATCTCGATGATGAACAGCGTGGTGTAGAAGAGGATGAAGGCGCTCAGACTGATGGCCAGGTCATTGGCGCTCAGGCTCGAGGCCGCCACCGAGGTCGGCAGCACCTCGCCGATGGCCCAGGGCTGACGGCCGAACTCGGCCACGAACCAGCCGGTCTCGGCGGCGATCCAGGGCACCGGGATGCTGTAGAGGAAGGCGCGCAACAGCCAGCGCTTGTCCTGGATCTGACGCTTGGCGTTGTAGTAGAAGCCGAGCGCGAGCAGGAACAGCATCCAGGCCCCGGCGGCGACCATGACGCGGAAGGCCCAGAACACCGGCGCGACCTCGGGGATCGAGTCCTTCGCCGCCTGTCGGATCTGCGCCTCAGTGGCCTCGGCCGGGTTATCGGTGTAGCGCTTGAGCAGCAACCCGTAGCCGAGATCGTCCATGTGTTCCTTGAACATCGCGCGATTCGCCTCGGTATCCTGATCGTTGCGCAGTCGCTGCAAATACTCATAGGCGATCATGCCGGAGCGGATGCGGATCTCGTGCTCGTGCATCAGATCCTTGAGGCCGGTGACCTCCTGGTCGAGCGAGCGGGTCGCGATCAGCCCCATCAGCCAGGGGATCTTGATCGCGTCGTGGGTCTCCTCGTCTGCGTTGCTGGGTAGACCAAAGACCGTGAACGGGGCCGGCGCCGGCGCGGTGTGCCACTCGGCCTCGATCGCGGCGAGCTTGACCTTCTGCACGTCGCCGACCTCGTAGCCGGACTCGTCGCCGAGCAGGATGACCGACAGCACCGAGGCCAGGCCGAAGCCGACGGCGACCGAGAACGAACGCTTGGCGAACGCCAGATCGCGCCCCTTGAGCATGTAGTAGGCGCTGATGCCGGCGACGAACATCGCCCCGGTGACATAGCCAGCGGCCACGGTATGCACGAACTTGACCTGCGCGACCGGGTTGAACAGCACCTCGGAGAAGCTGACCATCTCCATGCGCATGGTCTCGAAGCTGAATTCGGCGCCGACCGGGTACTGCATCCAACCGTTGGCGATCAGGATCCACATCGCCGAGAGGTTGGAGCCGACGGCGGTGAGGAAGGTGACCGCCAGATGCTGGCGCTTGCTCAGGCGCTCCCAGCCGAGGAAGAACAGGCCGATGAAGGTCGATTCGAGGAAGAAGGCCATCAGGCCCTCGATCGCCAGCGGGGCGCCGAAGACATCGCCGACGTAATGGGAGTAGTAGGCCCAGTTGGTGCCGAACTGGAACTCCATGGTCAAGCCGGTGGTGACGCCGAGGGCGAAGTTGATGCCGAACAACTTGCCCCAGAACTTGGTCATGTCCTTATAGATCTGGCGCCCCGTCATCACGTAGACGCTTTCCATGATCACCAGCATCCAACTGAGCCCGAGGGTCAGCGGGACGAACAGAAAGTGATACATCGCGGTGCTGGCGAATTGCCACCGCGACAGCTCGACCATTGCGCTATCTAGCATCGTTGGAACCCCGAAGCAGCGTGCATGCGTTTAGATGCCGATCCTCAGCGTGCGATCCAGCATCCGCCCCTGCCGTCTTTGTCAGTGCTCATGCGGCGCGGCCGGCGGCAGGGCCTCGTCGCTGGCGATCGCCCGCAACGCGGCGGCGATGTCGGTTTCGCTGGTGGTGATGACCTCGATGCCCTCGCGGTTCATGCGTTGAACGAAGGGTTCCCCGGCACTGCCGGTCAGGATGGCGGTGAGCTGGCGTTGATAGAGCGGATGATCCGGGCCGTGATCGTCGTGCAACGAACGATCCTTGGGCAGGTCGAGCCGCTCGATCTCGACCGGCTCGCGACCAGGCTCGAGTTCGTAGATGAGGAAGCGGCGGCTCTTGCCGGCATGGCCGGTGATGGTCTTGAAGTTCTGACTGGTGACGGCGATACGCATCGGTCGGGGTTCTCTGCGATTGATAGGGATAGGCGCTAGTCCGGTTCCGGCCTGGGTGCCGGGGTCAGTCCCGATTCTGGATCGGCCGTCTCCGTGAGTAGCCCGAGCGCCCAGTCCTCCATGGCCGCGTTGGCAAGCGGCATCGGCGTTTCCATGAAGCTGATGACGAACTGGTCGTCGAGTTCGGCGATTCCGATCGAGCGCGGCCTGAGGCCGAGGACCTCGGCGCTGGGCAGCGTCAGGCCAAAACAGAACAGCACGTTCTTGGCCGCGCGGATCTCGCCCTCCACGGCCCCGTCCGGCAGACTACAGGTATGGGCGTAATGATCGAAGACGGCGATAAACTGGCCGCAGCGATGCGTTTCGATGCAGCTGCGGAAATAGTCGCAGATCGCGTCGACGCTCTGGTAGCGGATCTCATCGCGATCGAGTCTGAGGATGAAGAGCGGATAAGGTTCGTTCAGCAAGCTTTGCTTCATGGCGATGTGCTTCACCGGCGCGAACGGCTGGCAGGCAGGGGGGGTGTCGGGACTTGACCCGATCATGGTCGGCGCAGCTTAAGGGCTCGTATATAAGGCCACATTGAAAGCTGTCAATCGCTAGCTTGCGCGGGATCATGGATGCGTGGGGCGGAGCGCGGAGGCGGCCGAGCGGTCGTCAGGCGATGGACGGAAATCGCCTCAGTCCTCGGCGATCCGTCTGAGGTTGGGGATATCCAGCAAGAACCGATTCGGCCTCGACTCGACGATCAGACTCTCGCGTTTGAAGCTGGCGATGGTGCGACTGGCGGTCTCGGTGGTGATGCCGAGCATGGCGCCCATGTCCTCGCGTCCGAAGAGCTGGCATTCGCTCGATTCGCGATCGCGCACCAGGCGCAGCAAGAGCCGGGCCACGCGCTGGCGCGCCGAGCCGGTCGAGAGTTCGGTGAGCCAGGCGTCGGCCTCGGTGAGCGCGCGCTGCCAGCGCTGCATCAGTTCCTCGTGCAGGCTGGGATTGTCCTTGCTGAGCGCCTTCACCATCCGCGTCGGAAACCGGCAGACCTCGCTCGGCGAGAGGGCAACGGCGTCGTGTTGATAGGCATTGCCAAGCAGCGCCTCGAGTCCGAGCACATCGGTACCGCGCGCGATGCGCACGATGCGCTGGCTCCCGTCCGGCAGGTATTGGACCAGCTTGAGCGCACCGCTGCGCACGGTGAACATATGGTCACCGACCTCGCCGGTCTGATAGAGCACGGTGCCAGGCTTCAGGTCGAACTGATCGATCGGGTCGTGGATGCGATCGAAGTCCTGCTCGCCGAGTCCAGCGAACAGGACCGATGTGCGCAGCGCACAATTCCGGCAATCGGCCTCGCCGGCCCAGGCCTCACGCAATGTCACGGATTTGACCATACCCCTTGATCTATGGCAGCGCGGCGTCAATGACGGATAGCATATTAGTGTACAGGATTTTTGCGTCGCACAATGGCTTGGCGTGCGGCGAGCCCAGGCGGCTGTCGATGCCCGTGCCGGGATGGCACACGTCCGGCGCCCCACTGCCGAGGCGTGGGTCTCAGAGGTCGTCCAGTTCACCAAGCCGCCGCAGGGCGCAGCGGTCATGGACCCGAATCTGTTGTCCGCTGACCGTCATCACCCCCTGGTCGCTTAGGCGTCGCGTGATGCGCGACCAGGTCTCGGGCTTGATGGTCAGGCGCGAGGCGAGCGTCGCTTTCGGCCAGGCCAACGTCAATTCATCGGCATCGGCGGGCAGTTCGGCGAGCAGCCAGCGGGCGAAGCGCACGCTGGCCGAATGCAGTGCCAGATTGTCGATCTCGGCAATGAGTGCGTGCAGGCGTTGGCTCAGGCCGCCGAGCAGGGCAAAGCAGGTGTCGGGCGAGTCGCGCAACATGGCGGCGAAATCCGTTGCATCGATGGCGAGCAGTTCGCTCGAACTCAGCGCGGCGGCGCACACCGGATAGCGGCCAGTGCCCATGAACATCAGCGCCTCGGCAAAGGTCTGGCCAGGGCCGATCAACTCGATGATTTTCTCCTCGCCCTCGGCGGACAGGCGAAACAGGCGGATTTGTCCGGAGTGGACGAAGAAGAAGTGCTCGGCCGGGTCATCCTGAGCAAACAGCCATTGCCCGGCCTTCAGGCGTCGGATTTGGGCGCGGGCGCGGAGTCGGCCGATCTCCTCATCGCTCAGTGGCGC
>NZ_JBKHDN010000147.1:0-7264 GCF_046541315.1 Halochromatium sp.
TTGTCGCCGATCTCAGGCGGGGTCAGCGGCGCCGAGCGGAGACAGCGTCTCAAGCGCCCAGCGCGGGCGCGCGCCAAAGCTCAGCGCCTCATGCTGACCGGCCGCCAAGCGCTCATGCCCGGCCAAGGCGATCATCGCGCCGTTATCGGTACACAGTGCCGCGCGCGGATAGAACACCGCCACTCCGAGCGCGTCCATCTGCGCATCCATGCGCGCGCGCAGACGCCGATTGGCACTCACCCCGCCGGCCAGGATCAGGCGCTTTGCGCCGGCGGCCTCGACCGCCCGTCGGCACTTGATCAGCAACGTCTCGACCACGGCCTCCTCGAACGCGCGCGCGATGTCGGCGCGCGCCTGTTCGAGATCCTCGCGCTCGACTTGCACCCGCCGCCAGGCGGTGAGGGCAAAGGTCTTGAGCCCGCTGAAGCTGAAATCCAGGCCGGGACGATCGGTCATCGGCCGCGGGAACCGATAGCGGGTCGGATCGCCCTGCTCGGCGAGCCGGGCGAGCGCCGGCCCGCCCGGATACGGCAGGCCGAGGATCTTCGCGGTCTTGTCGAAGGCCTCGCCGGCGGCATCGTCGACCGATTCGCCGAGAATGCGATAATGGCCGATGGCTTGCACATCGACGAGCTGCGTATGCCCGCCCGAGACCAGCAAGGCGACGAAAGGGAAGGCCGGTGCCGGATCTTCCAGCAGTGGCGCGAGCAGATGCGCTTCCATGTGATGCACCGCCAGCGCCGGCACATCCCAGGCCCAGGCCAGGCTGCGCCCGAGCGCGGCGCCGACCAGCAGCGCTCCGACCAGCCCCGGACCGGCGGTGTAGGCGATGCCGTCGATCTCGGCCGGGGTCAGCCGGGCCTCGTCGAGCACCTGCTCGATCAGCGGCAGCAGCTTGCGGATGTGATCGCGCGAGGCCAGCTCCGGCACCACGCCGCCATACTCGGCATGCACTTCGACCTGGCTGTAGACCGCATGCGCGAGCAGCCCCGCGCCGCCGGGTCCACCGTCGTAGATCGCGACACCGGTCTCGTCGCAGGAGGTCTCGATACCAAGCACACGCATCCCGGGCAACTCCTCGTTCGTCTCTCTGGATGATCTGAGCCGGTGTCCAGCAACGGCTTCGCGCTGTCAGCGCCAGCCTGCGGACGCAAGGTCTTGCGACGATAGCGCTTGCATCGGTCGCCACGCAACGGCTATGCTGGTGGATTATCCGTAGTGTAACCGATCGATCCCAACCCTGGACATCGCCAACGGGAGTCTCCATGCCCAGCGTCCGCGTCAAAGACAATGAACCCTTCGAGGTGGCCCTGCGTCGCTTCAAACGCTCGTGCGAGAAGGCCGGCGTACTCGCCGAGGTCCGTCGCCGCGAGTTCTACGAAAAGCCGACCAGCGAGCGCAAGCGCAAGAAAGCCGCTGCCGTCAAGCGCCACCACAAGAAGCTCTCGCGCGAGGCGCGGCGCTGGGAACGCACGTTCTGACCCCTGATCCTCGAGGCACTGACAGCCCGATGTTGAAAGCGCGCTTACAAGCCGACATGAAGGCGGCGATGAAGTCCGGCGACAAGGCCCGTCTCGGCGTGATTCGGCTCATCCATGCCGCCATCAAGCAGCGCGAGATCGATGAGCGCGGCGAACTCGACGACACCCAGGTACTCGCGGTGCTCGACAAGATGCTCAAGCAGCGGCGCGACTCGGTGGCCCAGTACACCGAGGCCGGGCGCGAGGATCTCGCCGAGAAGGAACGCTTCGAGATCCAGGTCTGTCAGGACTACCTGCCCGCCGCGCTCAGCGACGACGAGATCGACGCCCTGATCGGCAGCGCCATCGCCGACACCGGCGCCGCCGGCATGCAGGACATGGGCAAGGTCATGGGCGTCCTCAAGCCCAAGCTTCAAGGGCGCGCCGACATGGCTGCGGTCAGCGGCGCGGTAAAGGCAAGGCTCGCAGGCTGAGGCGCGGTCACGACGGCCGCCACCACGCCTGCCGCATCAGGCGTGGAAGACGATGGCCGGCAAGATTCCGTTAGACTTCATCGAACGCCTCCTCGAGCGCATCGAGATCGCCGAGATCGTCGGCGCGCGCGTGCAGCTGAAGCAGGCCGGCGCTCTGCTGAAAGGGCTCTGCCCCTTCCACAACGAGAAGACGCCGTCCTTCGTCGTCACCCCGAGTCGCCAGACCTATCACTGCTTCGGCTGCCACGCGCATGGCAATGCCATCGATTTCCTCATCGAGCATGATCGGCTCGAGTTCCGCGAGGCGATCGAAGAGTTGGCGCAGCATGCCGGCCTGGAGCTGCCGAGCGAGGTCGACGCGGCTCCGGCCGGTCCCGATCCAAAGCCCCTCTACCGAATCCTCAAGCAAGCCGCGACCCTGTTTCAGCAGCAGCTGCGCGCGCATCCCCAGGCGCGGCGCGCGGCGGACTATCTGCGTGGCCGCGGCCTCAGCGGCGAGATCGCCGCCCGTTTCGGGCTTGGCTTCGCGCCCCCGGGCTGGGACTTCCTCCTCGGGCAGCTTGGCCAAGCCCCTGACGCCCAGACCTTGCTTGAGCGCGCCGGTTTGGTCATCGAGCGCGATGGCCGGCGCTATGATCGCTTTCGCGACCGCATCATGTTCCCGATCCGCGATCGGCGCGGCCGGGTCATCGGCTTCGGCGGCCGCCTGCTCGAGGACGGCGAGCCGAAATATCTGAATTCGCCCGAGAACCTGGTCTTCCACAAGGGCCGCGAACTCTATGGCCTGTACGAGGCCCAGCAGGCCAACCGGCAGCCGCCGCGCCTGCTCGTCGTCGAGGGCTACATGGATGTGATCGCGCTGGCGCAATTCGGCGTCCCCTATGCGGTGGCCACCCTGGGCACGGCGACCACGCCCGAGCACCTGACCCGACTCCTGCGCAGCGCGCCCGAGCTGGTGTTCTGTTTCGATGGCGACCGCGCCGGCCGCGAGGCCGCCTGGAAGGCGCTCCAGATCGCGCTGCCACAGGCCACCGGCCGCACGCCGATCCGCTTCCTGTTCCTGCCCGAGGGCGAGGATCCGGACAGCCTGATTCGCCAGGAAGGCGCGGGGTCCTTTGAGCAACGGATGGAGCAGGCCACATTGCTCTCCGACTTCCTGTTCGAGCGTTTAGCCGCCGACCGCGACCTCGCCAGCGATGAAGGCCGCGCGGGCCTGGATGCCGCCGCCCGTCCCTTGCTGGACAAGGTTCCCGCGGGCACCTTCCGCGACCTGCTCGAACAGCGCCTCGCCCGGCTCGCCGGCGTCGAGCACCGCGCACGCCAGTACCCAGGCCCGCGCCCGACTCCGTCTCGCGCCCAAGCACGCGCCCAGGGGTCCAGACAAGGGCTCACCCAGCTCAACCCGATGCGACGCGCCATCGCCCTGCTGCTGGACGACCCGGCCCTGGCGCCGCACGCGCTCGCCGAGCCCGACGATTGGCGCGAGATCGACAGCCCCGGCGTGCGGTTGCTCACGGAGCTGCTCGAGGTCATCGGCGAGCGGCCCGGGATCTCGTCCGCGGCGCTGCGCGAGCATTGGCGCGAGCGCGATCAGGCCACCATCGTCGAGCGGCTCTCGCATTCCGCCCTGCTCGCCCATATTCCCCCGGAAGGCAGGGGAGAGGAACTCGCCGGCGCCATCCGGCGCCTGAACCGCGACGGGCGCTTGAGCTTGCGCCAACGTCTGTTGTCCAAGGCCAGCACCGAGGGCCTCACGGCCGAGGAGCGGACCGCGTTGCGACGCGCCCTGAGGCCGCCCGCCACTGCCGTGTCGCAACAAACAAAAGACTAGACAAATAAAGCAAACATTGTTATACTGGTATGTTGCTTGTCGGGGCATTCAAACAAATGCATTGCCTCAAGCAACCCAGCACCCTGACATCTCGACTTCGCCCCATGGGTATCTGCATGGATCAAGAACAGCAGCAGTCGTCCCAGCTCAAGCAGCTGATCGCTAAAGGCAAAGAACAGGGGTTTTTGACCTATACCGAGGTCAACGACCACCTGCCGCCCGGCATCGTCGAGGCGGATCAGATCGAAGACATCGTGCGCATGATCAACGACATGGGCATCGCCGTCCATGAGAGCGCGCCGGCCGAGATCGACCAGCTCAGCGACGACGCCGCCGTCGCCGACGACGAGGCCGCCGAGGCCGCCGCTGCCGCGCTCGCCTCGGTCGACAGCGAGTTCGGCCGCACCACCGACCCAGTGCGCATGTACATGCGCGAGATGGGCACCGTCGAACTCCTGACCCGCGAGGGCGAGCTGCGCATCGCCAAGCGCATCGA
Source organism: Halochromatium sp. (assembly GCF_046541315.1). Taxonomy (GTDB): domain Bacteria; phylum Pseudomonadota; class Gammaproteobacteria; order Chromatiales; family Chromatiaceae; genus Lamprobacter. Next base: position 4,282 of record NZ_JBKHDN010000147.1, read on the forward strand.
GGACGGCCTCAACCAGGTCTTGGCCGCGCTCTCGGTCTACCCGCGCACGGTGCAGGAACTGCTCGACCTCTTCGCCAAGGCCGAGCAAGGCGAGATGCGCCTCGCCGAGGTTATCAGCGGCTTCCGCGATGAGGATGACGCGGTACCCGAGCCCACGATCAAGAACAGCGCCGATGCCGACGACGAGGATGACGAAGAGACCCTCGATACCGGGCCCGATCCGGAAGAGGTCGCGCGGCGCGTCGGCGATCTGCGCACCCACTACCAAATCTTTGCCGAAAAACTCGAACAGCATGGCCGCGAGCATCCCGAGACCCAGGCCGCTCTCGCTCAGGTCTCGGAGGATTTCCTGCAATTCAAGCTCGTCGCCGGCATCTTCAATCGGCTCGTCGAGATGCTGCGCGAGACCATCGAGCGCATCCGCTCGCAGGAGCGCCAGATCATGGGCCTCTGCGTCGATGGCGCCGGCATGCCGCGCAAGACCTTCATCGACTCCTTCCCGGAGAACGAGACCAACAGCGACTGGATCGAGACGCAGATGCGCGGCAATGCGGCCTGGACCAAGCGCCTCGCCAACTATGCCGACGAGGTGCGCCGCGCGCAGCGCCGGCTCCAGGAGATCGAGCGCACCAACCTGCTGACGATCGCCGAGATCAAGGAAACCAACCGCAAGATGTCGATCGGCGAGGCCAAGGCCCGCCGCGCCAAGAAGGAGATGGTCGAGGCCAACCTGCGCCTGGTGATCTCGATCGCGAAGAAGTACACCAACCGCGGCTTGCAGTTCCTGGACCTGATCCAGGAAGGCAACATCGGCCTGATGAAGGCGGTCGACAAGTTCGAATACCGCCGCGGCTACAAGTTCTCGACCTACGCCACCTGGTGGATTCGCCAGGCCATCACCCGCTCGATCGCCGACCAGGCGCGCACCATCCGCATCCCGGTGCACATGATCGAGACCATCAACAAGCTGAACCGCATCAGCCGCCAGATGGTGCAGGAGATGGGCCGCGAGGCGACGCCGGAAGAACTGGCCGAGCGCATGGAGATGCCCGAGGACAAGGTGCGCAAGGTGCTCAAGATCGCCAAGGAGCCGATCTCGATGGAGACCCCGATCGGCGACGATGAGGACTCGCACCTTGGCGACTTCATCGAGGACTCCACAGTGATCTCGCCGGTCGACTCGGCCACCTCGGAGGGTCTGCGCGAGGCGACCCAGAACATGCTCGCCAGTCTCACCTCGCGCGAGGCCAAGGTGCTGCGCATGCGCTTCGGCATCGACATGAACACCGACCACACGCTGGAAGAGGTCGGCAAGCAGTTCGACGTCACCCGCGAGCGCATCCGTCAGATCGAGGCCAAGGCCCTACGCAAGCTGCGCCACCCGACCCGCTCCGAAAAGCTACGCAGCTTCCTCGACGCCGACTGAATCTCGATCGCTTGGCTGACCTCGCCAATCGCGCACGGACGCGACCTGCGGCAACCCCCAAGTTGCCGCGCCCACCTCTCTGGGCCGTTAGCTCAGCGGTTAGAGCAGGGGACTCATAATCCCTTGGTCCTAGGTTCGAATCCTAGACGGCCCACCAATTGAAACAGAGGGTTAGGTGATTTTTGAGCCTGCTAGTCATCGCCAAGATCGAATCAGGGTAACGCTCGGGGTAACATCTTGGCGGCGTTAGGGGCTGCTCGCCGGAGAAACGGAACGATAGGAGCGAGGGAGAAAGCAGGGAGTCCGTTAGGTCCGCGATTCTCGCGCACCGATCCCCTCAGCCCTCAGCCCTCAGCCGCCGATCGCCGGGGCTTGCGATGCACCGATCAGTGCAGCGGTCTGGCGATGCGACTCGGATAGCATCGGCGCAAATGCGCAGATTCGTGCAGTCTGCGCAGCCTGCCCGCACGCGCCCGGTGAGGGTCTAGGCCGGCATCGTCGCGGCAGGACGATAGGCGCTGTCTATGGGTATAGCTGATGCTTGAAAAACGCTAAGCCATTGATGGATAGAGCTCGCCAAAATCCATGCCCGATAGATATGGCCGATGATGCGGCATCAAGCCGCCGTGCTTGGCGCATGAATAAGCCCACCAGGGCGCGCCCGTGGCGGGCTTGATCGTCGCCAGCGGCGGCGCCGAATGCGCGGTATGGGCGGTGGGTGTCGTTATATTTTAACGACCCAGGACAGCGCCAGCGGCGGCCTGGATGCGGCTGATCCGGGAAAATCCCGGATGTAGCGGCTTGGTGGCGATCTTCGCCATGCAGATCGGCGGGCGCGCAGGGCCAAACTGCTACGAACGTAGCATTTTGGTGTCAGCCAGGCACGGCTGGTCCGAATGTCGCCCTTGACCCTCTCAGAGTCAGCCGCTAGTTTTGTAGTAGAGGCATCGGTACTTGTGCCGACCTCAGAAGGCCCGGAACCCCCGGCTGCTGCTCGGGGTAACATCTGGGCCTTTCCTCTTTCGGGTAAGCTGACGTCGGCCCTGACAGGAGCGGGACGCGATGCTGAGCCTTCAGTGTCAAAATCCGTGCACATCGGGGCCTTCTTCTTTCCCGGCGAGCCTCACGCCCTTATCCGAGCTTGGCCCAACTTGCCTGCGCCGAGTGTTGTGGCTACGCTCTTACTCTCGACTCAGCCGGACGCCTGTCGTAAGGCAGGGAGGGCTCCAAATGATCTGTCGCCTTGCGCGCCTGCTCTTTGGCATGAGGGATACCCCGCCCCTCGCGGCTGAGTCGTTTTCTCTCTAGGCGCTCAACTGCTCGTATCTGAGCATTTGCATTCGATTCAGCGACATACCGATCGCGCGCAAAGCCGTTCGTGAGGGATCACCACCAGCCCAAGCACGGCCTCATCCGCCAGCCGTTCATGCTGCGCTACCAATCGCTCGTAAGTGCGCCGGTGCATACCACGCGGCTTCGTCCTGATGACCGGCTCGCTATCCGACCAGCCCAAGCGCCGACGAATCCGTAGCCCATCTTTAACACCCATATTTATTA
>NZ_JBKHDN010000148.1:0-7259 GCF_046541315.1 Halochromatium sp.
GGTGCGTCGGCGGGCGCCTCGGCGCTGACCGTGGACGGGTCCGCGGTTCGAGCCGGGGATGACGGCGTTGCCTGTTCGTCAGTGTCGGTGGCGCCCGATCGATCGCCCGCGCCCGCTCGCTCGCCATCGGCGCCCTGGTCGGAGCGGCGCAATGCATTAGGCAGCGGAGCGGATCGCCCAGTTCCCCCCGCGGGCCCACTGCCCTGCGCACCGGCGACTGGCTTGCGGCGCCGTTTGCGCGATTCCTTGAGCCAGTCGAACAGGAGCAGGAACAGGCCGCGGATGGCATAGAGGATCAGCATCAAGCCACCGCCGATCTTGGCCAGGACCGCGCCGAGCCTGCCTTGGCGCCGAGGCGGGCTCGTGGTGGCGGCGCGATACGGCTCCTCGCGTTGCAAGTGCTCGCCGCAGGGCACCGTCATGCCGGTCGGCGCGCTGGCCACCGCGACCTCGCACAGATCCTTGCTCGCGGCGACGCAGCCGAGCGGAATCACGATCAAGGTCAACAGGGTGGACACCAGCACGCCGGACGACAACGAGATCGCCATGCCCTGGAAGATCGGGTCGGTGAAGATGACGCTGGAGCCGGCGACCAGCGCCAGCGCGGTAATCACGATCGGTCGCGTCCGCGTGGTGCAGGCACGGATCACCGCCTCGGCGACCGGTACGCCCTTTTGCACCTCGTGGATCGAGAAGTCGACCAGCAGGATCGAATTGCGCACGATGATGCCGGCGAGCGCGATCCAGCCGATCATCGAAGTGGCGGTGAACTCGCCGCCCAAGCCGAACTCGAACGCCGCCCAATGCGCCGGAATGATGCCGAGCAGGGTCAGCGGGATCGGCGCCATGATCACCAGCGGGATGCGGAAGTTACCGAACTCCCAGACCACCAGGATATAGATCAGGACCAGGGCCACGCCAAAGGCCGCGCCCATGTCGCGGAAGGTCTCGTAGGTCACGGTCCACTCGCCAGCCCATTCGAAGGCCGAGACCTTGTCCGAGGGCGGCGGCCCGAGCCAATACGCCTTGGGCGTCACGCCATCCGGTGCCGCGTAGCCCATCTCGTCGATCCGGTTCTGGATCTGGAGCATCGCGTAGACCGGGGCGGCGAGCGTGCCGCCGACATCCGCGACCACGTACTCGACCGCGCGCAGATCCTTGCGATAGACGATCGATTCCTCGGACACGCGTTCGAAGTCACCCAGCTCGCGCAGCGGAATCGTCGCGCCGGAATTGGCGCGAATCGGCAGATCGCCCAGACGCTCGATCTGCGAGCGCTCGGCCAGCGGCACCTGCACTACGATGTTCACCGGCTCATGCCCGGCACGCACCTTCACATCGCCGATCTCGGCGCCACCGAGCGCCATGGTCAGATTGCGGTTGATGGTATCGACCGAGACACCCCGGCGCACCGCCTTCTCGGTATCGACATCGAAGCGCCAATAGTCGAAGGACTCGCGCAGATAGTTGTCGACATCGCGCGCGCTCTCGGCCTGGGCAAAGATGTCCGTCAACTCTTGCGCAAAAGCGCGGCGCACCTCGGCGCTCGGCCCGTGCACCTCAGCCACCACCGACTGCAACACGGGCGGCCCCGGCGGCATCTCGACCACGGCGATGCGCGCGCCGTTGGCGTCCGCCAGCGGTTTCAGCATCTCGCGTGCCTCGACTGCGATCTCGTGACTACTGCGCTCGCGATCGTGCTTGTTGGTCAGCTGCACCTGCAGCTCGCCTTGCCAGGGATCGGAACGCAGATAGTAGTGGCGGACCATGCCATTGAAGTCGAAGGGCCGCGCGGTGCCGGCATAGAGCTGAATCGCGGTCACCTCGGGCATGGTGCGGATCTTGCCGGCCATCTGATGCGCCAGATTCGCCGTCACCGGCAGCGCCGTGCCTTCCGGCATGTCCAGCACCACCGAGAATTCCGGCTTGTTGTCCAGCGGCAGCATCTTCACCGGCACCCACTTGAAGTAGAAGAAGCTCAGGGTGAAGAGGAAGGTGCCCCAGAGCACCAGTTTGAACAGCAAGCGCTTGCGCTTGTGCTCGATCAGCGGGGTGAGAATGCCGACATAGAGCCGTTCGAGGCCCTTCGCCTCGCGGTGCTCACGCTTCTCGGCCACCTCCAGGTAGCGCATCGACGGCCGCAACCACCGCGAGATCGCCAGATAGGGCGTGAACACGAAGGCCGCGAACAGCGAGATCAGCATCGCCACCGAGCCGAGCGCCGGGATCGGCTCCATGTACGGCCCCATCATGCCGCTGACGAAGCCCATCGGCAGCAGCGCCGCGATCACGGTGAAGGTCGCGAGGATGGTCGGATTGCCAACCTCGCGCACCGCGTCGACGGCGGTGTATTCATCGGTGCGGCCCTCGGCGAGCCAGCGGCGGTAGATGTTCTCGACCACCACGATGGCATCGTCGACGAGGATGCCGATCGAGAAGATCAGCGCGAACAGGCTGACGCGGTCGATGGTGTAATTGGTGACCCAGGCCATGAAGATGGTCATCAGCAGCACGACCGGGATCACCAGCATGACGACGATCGCCGGCTTTAAGGCGCGGAAGGCCGCGAGCACCAGCAGGAACACGAAGAAGGTCGCGACAAACAGCTTGAAGATCAGCTCCGAGACCTTCTCGTCCGCCGTCTCGCCATAATTCCGAGTAACGCTGACCTCGACATTGTTCGGGATCCGCTCGCCCTTGATCTCCTCGACCTTGTCGAGGATCGCGTTGGCCACCGTGACGCCATTGGTCAGCTCCTTCTTCGCCACCGCGATGGTCACCGCCGGCGCGCCGTCGGCGCGCGCCTCGCCTGCGTCCTCGGCCGCCGGGCCGCTGTAATAGGCGACCAACTGCTCGGCATCCTCCGGCCCCTGGCGCACGCGCGCGATGTCGCGCACATAGACCGGGATCTCGTTGTAGGTGCCGACCACCAGGCGTTCGATGTCCTCGGCGCCGTCGAGGAAGGAACCGGACACCACCGAGAAATGCGAGCCGCTGGACTCGACACCGCCGGCGCTGGTTTCGGCATTGGCCGCGCGAATCGTGCTGGCGACCTCATCGAGGCTGATGCGATAGCCCGAGAGGCGCTCTGGATAGGCATCGACGGTGATCTGCTCGCGCCGCCCGCCGACGATAAAGCTATTGCCGGTGTCCTTCACTTCCTTGAGCGACTGCAGCACGTCTTGGGCCAGTAGCCTGAGCTGGCCGTCGTCGACATCGGGCCGACCGTTGCCGTCGACATCCTTCGACCAGAGCGTCAGGGTGACGATGGGCACGTCGTCGATGCCCTTGGTCTTGACCAGCGGCGGCATCACCCCCGGCGGGATCTTGTCCATGTTGGACGCGATCTTGTCGTTGACCTTGACCAGGGACGGCCCGACATGCTCGCCCACCTCGAACTCGACCGTGACCAGGCCCTCGCCGCGCTGGGCGGCGGAGTAGACATGCTTGACGCCCGAGATCTCGCTCATGATGCGCTCGAGCGGCTGCATGGCGAGACTCGACACCTGCTCGGCGGAGGCGCCCGGGTACTGGACCATGATGTCGATCATGGGCACCGAGATCTGCGGGTCTTCCTGGCGCGGCGTGGCGATGAGACCGAGCAGCCCCATGATCAACATGGCGACATAGAGCAGCGGCGAGAGCGGCGAGCGGATGAAGAAACGGGCGGTGCGACCGGCAAGCCCGAGGTTGTCGCCATCCATCGAGGCGAGGGTGCGAGCGTCTTCCGGCGCTGGCGTGCGAGGGCTGTCGTCCTGGCTCATAGCATGTTTCTTACGTCAGGAGCGGGCGTGAAAAAACCGAGAAGGGGCGCGGGTGGGCGGCCCCGTCGCGACCGAGCAGCGGCGATCCTCTCGGCGGTTGGCTGTCGGTGGCTTTGGCCTTGGTGGCTTCGATCTCAGTGGCCTGGGCGATCGCGCTGGGACCAGCCAGCGGCAATGCCGGGGCCTGGGTTGGCGAGGATGCGTTCGCCGGCGCGCAGGCCGCTGAGCACCGTGACCCCGCCGCGCGGCGTCGGCTCGCCGACCCGGATCAGGCGCAGATGGGGGTTGCCGTCCTCGTCGAGCACATAGACCCCCGGCAGGCTGCCGTTGTAGCGAATCGCCGTCCTCGGCACCACCGGATTGACCCGCGCCGGCGCGTTGAAGTCCGGCACCAGAACCTTGGCGTACATGCCGGGCTCGGAAACCCCCTTGGGCAGATCGAACTTGACCTTCACCGTGTGCCGCTCGGGATCGGCCATCGGATAGACCTGCGCGATGCGCACCGGCACCTCTCCGGGGTCATCGGCGGGATCGGCGTCCCTGCGCGCGCGCGCCGGCACATCCAGCTCGGCGCGCAGCATCGCTCCCTCGCGCAGCCCGGGACGCAGACGCGCCGGCACATCGACCTCCACCTGTAGGTACTCGACATCGGCAAAGGCCAGCATTGGCTGCCCTGACTGCACCGTATCGCCGACCTCGATGAATTTGCTGACGATCATGCCGTCGAAGGGCGCGATGGAGCGCGCATCACGCAACTTGGCATCGAGCGCGCGCAACTCGGCTTGGAGCCGCATCATCGTGTTGTGCGCCTCCTGGATCTGGGTGCCCGAGGCGAACAGGTCGGCGGACAGCTCAGCGTCCTGATCCCGCTCGCCGACGAAGTCCTCCAGCGGACGCGTGAAGAACTGATCGAACAGGTTCGGCACCCCCATGCCGCCGGGCGCATTGCGCGCGCGCGGCGCGCGCATCTCGCGGCCGTATTGCACGCTGGCATTGCGAATCTGGGCATCGGCGGTGGCCAACTGAGCCAGCAGCGCATGGCGCTTGGCCTCGAGTTCGCTCGCATCGATCGACACCAACAGCTCGTCCTCCTCGAACGCATCGCCCTCGATACCGGCCAGATACTTGACGCGTCCCGGTAACTGCGCGGCCAGCGTCACCTCCTTATAGGGCACCACGGTGCCGCCAACCGAGACGGTCGGCAGCCCCTCCGCCTGCTTGACCACATAGGTGTCCTCCATGGTCTGGGCCGACACCGGCGTCATGGCACTCATTGCAACAATGAGGCCGAGCGAGAGCATGCGCATAATTAGATTTCCCATGGTTCTTCCGGGTAGCCGAGGAGCTGAATTCGGCGGATCGTCAAGGCTGCCAACCCGTGTCGCCGGCCTCACCGTGCTGGTGCATGCTTAAGCCAAGCCTGGCGCCCCCGCTCGGCCATCGCCGAGCGCGCGCCAGCCCGCCACGCGGCAACCGCCTTGATCGTTATCGTTGACGGTCTCATGAGCCAAGCCGCGAAGTATCCTGAAAATGCCACCGAAGATCAAGCCAACGGGATATTTAGGCCAAAAAAATCAGCCCCTTAGACAAGCGATCAGGGCTTCTTCCAAGCGCCCCCGAACGGCCTCCGGCAAGGCTAAGCCGTTGACGCCCGCCAGCTTTGTCGGCAGCGGCCAAGTCCATCCCGAGGTGGCGCGCGCACCCTACCTGAGCTTGACGCAAGGCGTATAGTATCCCTAGCCAGTCGGGCTTTCATCCGTGCCCGATCCGGCTGAGCCCGAGGCAGCGTGTTTGAGTCCCGAGTCCCGCATGGTCGATCCGTTAGCAACCACCCCCAAGCCCTATTGCTATCGATACCCGCATCCCGCAGTGACCACCGATGTCGCGCTCTTCAGCATCCGCGAGGACGGCCTGTGGCTGCTGCTGATCGAACGCGCTCAGGAGCCGTTCACGGGCTGCTGGGCGCTGCCCGGCGGCTTCCTCGACATCGACGAGGATCTCGACGCCTGCGCCGCCCGCGAGCTGGCCGAGGAGACCGGGGTCGAGGGCCTTGCCCTCGAGCAGCTTGGCACCTTTGGCAAACCGGGGCGCGACCCGCGCGAGCGCGTGATCAGTGTCGCCTATCTGGCGCTGGCGCCGGACGCGCCGCTGTCGGTGCGCGCCGGCGATGATGCCGCCGCCGCGGCCTGGTTCCCGGTCCAGGCACTGCCGGCGCTCGCCTTCGATCATGCCGAGATCGTCGATGCTGCCCAGCGCCGGCTGCGCGCAACACTCGATGACGCCGGCCTCGCCTGTCAACGCCTGCCCGCGACCGTCACCCTTGGCGCGCTGCAACGCGTCTACGAGAGCCTGCTTGATGCCGAGATCGACAAACGCAACGTCCATGGATGACCGGATCACTGCCTGTGACATGAACGTATGAACACCGCCAACGCTGAACCTCTCATCCGCGACCGCATCGAAGTCCCGCCGCAGCCGATCTGGCCAGCGCTCGACGACGACGCCAAGACCGCGCTCAAGGACCGCATCACGCGCCAGCTCGCCGAGCGCGATGCGGTGCTGGTCGCGCATTACTACGTTGACAGCGAGCTGCAAGCGCTCGCCGAGGAGACCGGCGGCCATGTCGCCGACTCGCTCGAGATGGCCCGCTTCGGCAGCGAGAGCGACGCCAAGACCCTGGTCGTCTGCGGCGTGCGTTTCATGGGCGAGACCGCCAAGATCCTCAATCCCGAGAAGCGCGTCCTGATGCCGACGCTCGCCGCCACCTGCTCGCTCGACGAGGGCTGTCCGGCCGAGGCCTTCGGCGCCTTTTGCGACGCCCATCCGGACCGCACCGTGGTCGTCTATGCCAACACCAGCGCCGAGGTCAAGGCACGCGCCGACTGGGTGGTGACCTCGAGCATCGCGCTGCCGATCGTCCAGCACCTGCACGCACGCGGCGAGAAGATCCTCTGGGCGCCGGACAAACACCTCGGCCGCTATGTGCAGCGCATGACCGGCGCCGACATGCTGCTCTGGGACAGCGCCTGCGTGGTGCACGAGGAGTTCAAGGGCTTCGCGCTCGAGCGCGTGCGCCGGTTGCACCCCGATGCCGCCGTGCTGGTGCATCCGGAGTCGCCGACCGAGGTCATCGATCAGGCCGATGTCGTCGGCTCGACCACCCAGCTCATCAAGGCGGTGCGCGAGCTGCCGAATCGCACCTTCATCGTCGCCACCGACGAGGGCATCTTCTGGAAGATGCACCAGCTAGCGCCCGACAAGCAACTCATCGCCGCGCCCACCGCCGGCGAAGGTGCCACCTGCGAGAGCTGCGCGCACTGCCCCTGGATGGCGATGAACGCCCTGCAGAACCTCGCCATCGTCCTCGAGCGCGGCGACCAGGAGATCGCAATCGACGCATCGATCCGCCAACGCGCGGTACAGCCGATCCAGCGCATGCTCGACTTCGCGCGCGAACAGGGCATCGGTGGGGGTCGCGACGGGCGCTGAACCGCG
>NZ_JBKHDN010000149.1:0-7249 GCF_046541315.1 Halochromatium sp.
TCTCGATGCTGCTCCGGGGTCGGGCTCGGCTGCTCCGGGATCGGGCTCGCGCGGCAGGCTTGGGCCGCATCCTGTATCCTTCGCTGGTATCGGGAGCCTCGCTTGCAGGCGCGGGTTTCGGGTCCGACCTGGCCGGCGGGCGCGGCGGCATTCAGTAATGGGGGATTTCGATGCGCCTAGTCTTGATCGCGCTCGCTGCTTTGTGGACGGTTGGCGCTCTGATCGCCTTCCTGCGGACGCGCCGGAAACCGCTCGATGCCAAGCTGTCCGCCACCTATCTGGTGGTCTGGCCGGCGCTGCTGGTGCTGATGTATATCAATCAGCCGGTGGCGCTCTGGTTCGCGGTGCCGGTCTTCTTCGGCTTCATCCCCTGGTTTTTGGCCGGACCGCATCTGTGGAGCATCCTCCAGGATCCAGACCGGATCAAACCTGGAGAAGTGGCAGGGATTCCCATCGGCTACTGGAAGTGGGGTGGGTTGGCCGCCGTGCTCTTGGGCCTCGTGTCCGACTTCTTCCTGCGCCCCTGATGGGCTCGGGATCCGAGCCGGCTCGGATCGATTCGCCCCCGTTTGCCAACATTCAGCTGTGTGACATCCTGTTTTTATGAGCCACTCATCGAGCAACCAGCCCCCAGAGGACATTCGCCGCATCGAGGCGTTGTTGCAGATCGTCGCGCGTCTGCGCGATCCCGAGCACGGCTGCCCCTGGGATCTGAAGCAGACCATGCGCAGCATCCTGCCGTTCACGCTCGAGGAGGCCTACGAGGTCGCCGAGGCGATCGAGAACGACGACATGCCCGAGCTGCGCGAGGAACTCGGCGATCTGCTGTTTCAGGTCGTGATCTATGCGCGTATGGCCGAGGAGCGCGATGCCTTCGGCTTCGCGGACGTGATCGAGGCCATTTGCGACAAGATGATCCGACGGCATCCGCATGTGTTCGGCGATCTGCGGGTGGAGTCCGAGGCCGAGGTGCGCGCGAACTGGGAGCGGATGAAGGCGGACGAACGCGAGGCCAAGCACGAGCGCCCGCATATCAGCGTCCTCGATGGTGTCGCCCAGGCGCTGCCAGCGCTGGTGCGCGCCGAGAAATTGCAAAAGCGGGCCGCCAATGTCGGCTTCGATTTGAATGGCCTGGAACAGGTCGTCGAGAAGATCCATGAAGAGTTGCACGAGTGCGAGGAGACCTTCGCCGCGCATGCCGATCCGACCGAGCGCGTACACGAGGTGGGTGATCTGCTGTTCTCCTGCGTCAATCTTGCGCGCCATCTCGGGGTCGATGCGGAGCAGGCACTGCGCGCGGCCAATCACCGCTTCGAGCGTCGCTTCCAGCGCATCGAGGTCTGCCTGCGCGCCGCCGGACGGGTTCCGGGGCGCTCCCAACGCGCCGAGATGGATCGGCTCTGGGAGATCGTCAAGCACGAACAGCACTAAGCGATGAGCTTCCTTGCGCGCATTGACGACTGCAATCGCTGGGCAACGGGTGATTTCACGCCCTTTTTCGTCGCCGGCGAACAGCTCGGGATGGTGCGTTGGGCGTTTGCCGACGCCCTCTGCGAATTGCTGGGTACAAGCTTCGCGCGCACCGACGAGGGCCTGCATTGGACGCGCGCGCCCTGCGGTTTCGAGGCGCGCACCGAGGCCATGGCGCAGCTGTGCGATGCGCTGATCGCGCGCGGGTTCATCAGCTACCGCCACGGCGAGGCCTATCCGGTGACGAGCGGCCGGCGTGAGGATGCGCGCTTCCTGATCGATCGTGCCTGCGCGCCTTACTTTGGGATACGCGCCTTCGGGCAGCACATCAATGGTTTCGTGCGCGCTGCCGATGGCCTGCGGATGTGGATCGCGCGCCGCGCGGCGGATCGGCGTGTCTATCCGAACCGACTCGACAACATGGTCGCCGGCGGTCTGCCCTGGGGTATCGGCCTGCGCGAGAACATCCGCAAGGAGTGCGCGGAAGAGGCGGGGATGCCGGCGCAGCTGGCCGATCGCGCGATCTCGGTCGGCGCCATCAGCTACTGTCGCGCCTCCAAGCGCGGCCTGAAGCCGGATGTGATGTACTGCTACGATCTGGAGCTGCCAGAGGATTTCGCGCCGCGTTGTCAGGATGGCGAGGTGGCCGGCTTCGCGCTGCTGCCGATCGAGCAAGTCGCCGACCTGGTGCGCGAGACAGAGGAGTTCAAGCTCAACTGCAACCTGGTGATCATCGACTTCCTGGTCAGGCATGGCGTACTCACCCCCGACCATCCCGATTATCTGGAGATCGTCCAGCGCCTGCGCTCGCTCGTTTGAGCCGTGCCGGGTAGCCGCGCTCGATCTCTCCAACGGGTCTTCGCGTCTGGCATCCGCGTCCGGGTTCTGCTCAGAATAGGCGCCATGCAGGTTCCCAACAGCGGGCCTGGCTCGGACTCTCCAGCACCACTTTTATCGAGGGCAACATGAGCAATCAATTTGGCATTCAGCGGCGTCCATCGGCCCAGGTCATGATCGGCGGATTGCCGGTCGGCGGCGACGCACCGGTGCGGGTGCAATCGATGACGAATACCGACACCGCCGATATCGAGTCGACCGTCACCCAATGCGCCGAGCTGGCCCGCGCCGGCTCCGAGTTCGTGCGGATCACGGTCAATAACGAGACGGCGGCGGCGGCGGTGCCGCGCATTCGCGAGCGGCTCGAGGCCATGGATGCCGCCGTGCCGTTGATCGGCGATTTCCACTTCAACGGCCATCGCCTGCTCAGCGACTATCCCGCTTGTGCCGAGGCGCTGGCCAAGTATCGGATCAATCCCGGCAACGTCGGTCGTGGCGAGAAGCGCGACAGCCAGTTCGCGACCATGATCGAGATTGCCTGCCGCTACGACCGCCCGGTGCGGATCGGCGTCAATTGGGGCAGTCTCGACCCGGAACTGGTGGTGCGCATGATGGACGAGAATGCCCGCGCGGCCAGTCCCAGGCCGGCCGACGAGGTGATGCGCGAGGCCATGGTCGAGTCCGCGCTCGGGAGCGCGCTACGCGCCGAGGAGCTGGGGCTTGGGCGCGATCGCATCATCCTCTCGTGCAAGATGAGCGGGGTGCAGGATCTGATCGCGGTCTATCGGCTGCTCGCCGCGCGCAGCGATCACGCGCTGCACCTGGGCTTGACCGAGGCCGGGATGGGCTCGAAGGGCATCGTCGCCTCGACTGCGGCGCTGTCGGTGTTGCTGCAAGAGGGCATCGGCGACACCATCCGCGTGTCGCTGACGCCGGCCCCGGGCGAATCCCGCACCCGCGAGGTCGTCGTCGCGCAAGAAATCCTGCAGACCATGGGCATGCGCTCCTTTGCCCCCATGGTCACCGCCTGCCCGGGCTGTGGTCGCACCACCAGCACCGTGTTCCAGGAACTCGCCGAGGATATCCAAGGCTATCTGCGCGAGCAGATGCCGGTCTGGCGCGAGACCTATCCAGGGGTCGAGACGCTGCAAGTGGCGGTGATGGGCTGCGTCGTCAACGGCCCGGGCGAGAGCAAGCATGCGAACATCGGCATCAGCCTGCCCGGCACCGGCGAGCAGCCTTCGGCGCCGGTCTATATCGACGGCGAGAAGGCCACGACCCTGAAAGGGCCGGATATCGCTGAACGCTTCAAGACGATGGTCGACGAGTACATCGTCGAGCGCTTTGGCGGCCACTGATCTTGCTCGCCCATCCCGAGCGCCGCTCCCAGGTACCGACCCCCACGCTGTTCGCCGATGGTATGCCACGACCACCAACCTTACTGCGGAGAATGCATGCATGAAGACCAACAAACGTCTCTTCCCGGGCCTCGCGCTGGCGCTGGCTGGCGCCTTATCGGCCGGTGGCGCGAGCGCGGCCGAGGAACCGATGATGGTGTCGGTGCAGCGCTTGTCCTTGGAGACCGCGCAGCGCATCGCGCAGGCCACCGTCGACGCTTGCCGCGAGAGGGGGATTCAGATCGGCGTCACCGTCGTCGACCGCGACGGCGTCGTCCAGACCCAGTCGCGTGACACCATTGCGGCTCCGATCACGATCCCGATCAGCGCCAAAAAGGCTTATACCGCTGCCAACTTCAACGCCGCCACCTCGGACTTAGAGCCACGGGCGGATAGCGCCGTCGGGCGTCAGGATTTTCTAGTGATGTCGGCGGGTGGTCTGCCGATCCAGGTCGGCGGGGCCTTGGTGGGCGGGGTCGGCGTCAGCGGCGCCCCGGCGGGCGAGACCGATGAGGCCTGCGCGCAGGCCGGCCTCGACGCCGTCCAGGACGACCTCGAGATGGCCATGTAGAGGCATCGGGGGCTAGGCATCACCGCGCATCGACTGGGGAAATCGCCCACGGGCCATGTCCCCCAGCGATGCGCGGTACCGCGCTAGAAGTCCCCGGTCGCGCCAGCGGTGATGATGGAGAGCATCTCGCCGTTGATGGTGATGGCGATGGCCTGCAATTCCGGTGGCAGCTCGTAGGCATTGATGATCATGTCCAGGTTGAGCATCTCGAGCCAGAAGCGTCCCTCGCCGTCTTCGACCAACGCGATCGAGCAGGGCATGTAGGCCGCATAGATGGTGTTGAAACGCACCATCTTGATGGCATCCTCCGGGCGGCAGAACTGAAAGATCTCGAGTCGGGGCGACTCGAGCCCGCGCGCCTCGAGTTCGCCACTGACGTTCTGGTGGCCGACGAGCTTCATGTTCAGCTCGATCGCCTTGGAATTCATGGCGTCGATGGCGTCGTCGGGACCGACGCCCTCCATGAGACCGATCTTGAGCACCGTCTGACCGATCTCGTACATGGTGACTTCGGGGGCATTGGCGCTGTCGATTTCCGAGGCGGTCGGGACCGACAATGGCAACAGCCACAATAACGCGGCGGTTGCAAGGGTGCGTTTGAGCATGGGCGGAACTCCTTGGGCGGGCATCGGCAAGCGCTTCTAGCCGCTGGCATCAATCGTCGTTATCGTCGTCTTCATCAGGGTCATCGTCGAGCGAAGCCACAAAGGCGAGGATGTCGAGGAGTTCATCGTCTTCATAGGTGTCGAAGGTCTCGTCCTCGGGATCATCGCCGTGGATGCGCTCATCGTTCTTGAACAGCGCGATTTGCCGCATCAGGTACTCGTGATATTGACCGCGTAGCGGCGGTGAATCCTTGCGCGATTTGCCTTCCGCTTCGCGGCCGTGGCAGGTCTTGCAATCGTATTTATAGAGGCGCCGACCAGAACGTGCACTGCCGTCTGCCGGAGCGGGCACATCAAGGTCGATCTCGAGGCTGGAGATATAGCCCGCCAAGTCCATCAGGTCGCGGTCATCGTAGGTCTTGAGGCCACCGACGACCAACATGGCGTCGTAGCTGCGCTTGCCATCCTGATAATCGCGCAGCGCGTTCATCAGATAGTACTCGGGCAACCCGGCAATGCGCGGATACTTGCCGCCCAGGATGCCCTGACCGCGTTGACCGTGACAGAGGGCGCATTGACGAAACATCACCTCGCCCTCGGCGAGATTTGGCTCGTCATCCTCCAGCGCCTGGTTACGAGCGTCATAATCGTCCCTGGCGGAGGCCGACGTCATGGCGATGATCAGGCCGAGTGGAGCCGCGACCAGCGCGGCGAGAAGCAAACGCGTCAGCGACATCGGAACGTGCTCCATTCTCTCTCTGGTGGGTCTTCGCGCCGCCGCGAAGCATGAGAGGGCCTCGGCATCGAATGGCAAGCCCTCATCGTTGGGTTCGGCGCGGCTAACATAGGCGATTGTCGGCAGCGCTACAACCGCGTCAACAACCAGTCTTTCCGATCGAGTCTTCAGGCGGACGGCCGCGGCGGCGTTATTCGGCGGTCGCTGATCTCAATGGTATTGCTCGGTCGTATAGTGACCGGGCTCATGGCGCTTGTGCCGATGTAGACCCCGCGCCTCGAGCCAAGCGCGCACATCCTTGATCATCTCCGAATTGCCGCACAGCATCAGGTGGCTGTCATCGGCATTGATCTTGGCGCCAGCGGCCTCCTCGAGCACACCGTTCTCGAGCAGATTGGTGATGCGGCCCTGCAAAGCGGTCTCGCTGGAATCGCGCGTCAGCGCGGTGATGAAGGTCAAGGCATCCTCATGCTGGGCCTGGAGCGCGGCGATGGTCTCGCCATAGGCCAATTCGCCGGTATTGCGCGCTCCGTGCACCAGGATGATGCGCTCGAAGCGCTCCCAGGGCTCGGCGGTCTTCAGCATCGAGAGGAATACGCCGAGCGCGGTACCGGTCGCCAGCATCCACAGATGCCGGCGCGAAACCACATTGTCGAGGGTAAAGACGCCGCTGGCCTTGGCCGAGATCCAGATGCGATCACCGATCTGAAGATCGGATAGCTTCGGCGTCAGCGGACCTTCCGGGATCTCGTTGAAGTAGATCTCGAGCGGCTGCTCGTGGGGCGCGTTGACCAGCGAGTAGGGGCGGCCGACGCGCTCGCCATCCAGGTCGAGGGCGACCTTGATGTACTGCCCGGCCTGGAAGGCCTGCAACGGGGCGTCGATTTGCAGGCTGTAGAGCGCCTGCGACCAGTGCCGCTTACCGGCGATGCGACCTTCGATCCAATCGTCAGCCATCGATCACTACCTCATCTCGTCTGTTGTGGCCGGGTGCGGCCTGGGGGAATCTGGCTCTAGGTGGCCCCGAAACGACGGTTTCAAACCCTGTCCGGCAACTGTTCATGCGTCTGCCTGCCCCGGCGTCATCCCGCAAAAGACTTCCGCGCGTCAATTGCTTGCAACACGGCAGTGGCCGCATTGTGTTGACCGGCGTCCATCCCATCTGGGAGGTGTCGAGTCTTTGTACAACGCACAATGAGATCCGCCGATGCGACCTCTCCCCCTGCTCATGCTCCTTGGAGGGCTCACGATGACCACTCAGGCTGCCGCCAACTGCGGTCCCGCGCTCGATTTCGAGCTGCGCCGCCTCGCCGGCGATGACACCGTCAGGCTCTGCGATGCCTATCAAGGCAAGGTCGTGCTGATGGTCAACACCGCCAGCAAATGCGGTTTCACCAGCCAGTACGAAGGCCTCGAGGCACTGTACGCCAAGTACAAGGAGCGCGGCCTCGTGGTGCTCGGTTTCCCCTCGAACGATTTCGCCAACCAGGAGCCGGGCAGCGAGGAACAGATCCAGAAGTTCTGCCGCCTGACCTACTCGGTGGAGTTTCCGATGTTCGAGAAGCTCCATGTCAAGAAGGGGAAGGCGAGCCCACTTTATCAATACCTTGCGACACAAACCGGAGTCTATCCC
>NZ_JBKHDN010000150.1:0-7185 GCF_046541315.1 Halochromatium sp.
GGCTGGCTGGGCGGCCGGCTGGGCGGCTGGCTGGGACACGGGCGGTGCCTGGGAAGGCGTGACGGTGAGCGTGACGCTACCCTGATCGGTGAATTTCAACGCATTTCCGATCAGGTTCGACATCACCTGGCGTAACCGGGTTGGATCGATCTCGACCCAGCGCGGCAGCGTCGGCTCGACGTCATAGAGCAGATTGAGCCGTTTGCACAACGCATGCGGTACCTGGCTCTTGATCAGCTCGCCGATGAACTCGAACAGATCCGTCGGCTCCGGTTTCAGCTTGAATTTCTTCGCCTCGATCTTGGAGAGGTCCAGGATCAGATTGATGATTTCCAGCAGATGCTGCGCCGACAATCGCGCCTGGCGCAGATAATCGCGCTGCTGCGGCTGCAGTTCGGTCTCCAGTGTGATGTCCAACATGCCCATGACGCCATTCATCGGCGTGCGGATCTCATGGCTCATGTTGGCGAGGAACTGACTCTTGGCGATATTCGCCGCTTGCGCCGCCTCGATCTGCTGTTTCAGTTGCGCATCGTGCAGGCACGCGAGCGCCGAATAGGCCAACTTGTCCATCAGCACATTCAGCGACAGCAGCAGGCTGCGGGAAATGCTCGGGCCAATCCGTTTCAGGATCAGCACGCCGATCTTCGGGAGATGAAAGGCGTAATAGGTCGAGTTGCTGAACTCGCTCGCTTGCGGCATGGCGCCGCCCCCGGCGGCCGCTTGCCAAACCTTGAGCTCGGTTTGGTTTTCCGGTAAATCCAAGCCGGTCAGGAAATCCCGCAGTTCGGCCGATTTGCGGACCGTCTTCGGCACCACATAGAGATCGTTCCAGGTCAGGGCTTGATCCGCCTGCGCTTGCGCCGGTTCTTTTGCTCGCCCATGTGTGGGGGGCTCGTCGGCGTTGGATGTGTATTGCAGGACGACAGCGGCCTGGCAGTTCAACTGGCGCATGATGGTGCCCACGGACTGCTTGAGCATGCCGTGCAGATCCAGGCTGTGACCGATCGCTAGCGAGATCTCATAGAGGATCTCGATCTCGTGCCGATGCTCCGCGTCGCTCATGGCTGGTGCCCTGTGTCGCTCATGGCCGAGACTCGGTCGGCTTCGCTCATGGCGACTCATGCGCCCATGCGCCCTCACGCACCCGTGGATCATCCGGGTTGGCATCGCTCTCGGCGGCCCGGATGAACTCGATCAGTGGTTCGGGCGGCAACGGAGGCGCGAGCAGAAAGCCTTGGATCACATCGATATTCAGGGCGTCGAGATAATCGCGCTGGGACTTGGTCTCAATGCCCTCGGCGATGGTGGTCAGGCCGAGATGAAAGCTCAGGGTGCTGAGCGCGGTGACGATCGCACGATTGCGTTTGCCATGGGTGATCTCTTTGACAAAGGCGCGATCGATCTTCAAGACATCGAGCGGGAATTGCAGCAGATAGGCCATGGACGAATAGCCGGTACCGAAATCGTCGATGGCGATGCGAAAACCGCATTGCTTGAACTTGCGCAGATTGAGCAGGGTTTGCTCCGGCGCCTGCATCGCCGTGCTCTCGGTGATCTCGAGTTCGAGATGCGCGGGCGGCAACCGGTAGTCCTCGACCAGCGCAGACAAACGATGGACGAGCTGCGGGTTCTCGACTTGGGCCGCAGCAAGGTTGACCGACATGCGCAGGCTCACCCCCTGTCGCAACCATTCGGCAGCCTGGCGAATCGCCTCCTCCAGAATCCAATCGCCGACCTCATGGATGAGCCCGGCTTCCTCCAGGATCGGGATGAAGTCCGCCGGCGACACGATCCCACGCTCGGCGTGATTCCAGCGCAACAGCGCTTCGACGCCCTCGATGCGACGATCGGCCAGCCGCTGCTGCGGCTGGTAGACGAGAAAGAACTCCTGTTTTTCGAGCGCGCCGCGCAGGTCGCTCTCGAGAATCACGCGCCCTTCCTCGCGCGCCGCGCGAATCTCGGAGAACTGGATCAGCTGACGGCTTGGATCGCGGTTGGTCTCGCGCTCGGCGGCTTGCGCGGCCTGAATCAGGGTGGCCGCGTCCTGACCATCGTCGGGATGGATGGCCAGACCCATGCTGCAATCGATGTAGACCTCGCGCCCCTTGATCGGCACGGACAGCGTGAGATCGGTTTGGAGTTGCGTTTGTAGGTCCGCGAGCGTGCTGTCCTGCAACGGAATGGCGAGACCGAAACTGTCCGATTCGAGCCGACACAGGAGGCTATTGGGTGGCAGGAGCTGACGCAGCCGATTGCCCAGGGTGATGACGACCTCATCGCCGTGTGCGGGACCAAAGGCGTCGTTGATGCGATGCAGGCGGTCGATGTCGACGACCACGATCGCGGTGCGTGCCGCCCCTGCCCCTACCCCTGCTTCGGTCGCGGTTTCGGTCACGGTTTCGGTCGCGGTCTCCGCGCCCTGGTCGGGCTCGAGCCGATCGGTGAGCAAGCGTGAAAACAGCCGATGATTGGGCAGGTTGGTCAGCTCATCGTGCTCGACCAGATAGAGCGTCTGATCCTCGAACGCGCGCAGCGCGGTGACATCCTGAAAGGCACCGACGATGACGCCATCCTCGACACCGGGGCTGCTTTGCAATTTGATGATGCCGGCGTTGCCGATGCACGTCAGCTGGATCTCCAGATCCAGCCCCGCCGCTCGCGTCATGGCCTGCTCGAAGGCCCCTTGCAGGCGTTGGCGCTGATCCGCCGGCGCCTCCTCGATGAGCGCTGCGACCGTGCTTGGCATGTCCGCGGAGCGTCCGAGCAAGGCCGCCGCATCCTGCGACCAATGCAGCGCCCCGGTCTCGATCTCAAGCCGCCAAAAGCCGAGCTTTGCCAGTTGGCAGGCGCTTTGCTGTTCCAGATGGATGCGGCGCAGGCGCTGTTCGCGCTCGGCATTGGCGAGCGCATAGCGGACTCGCTGCGTCAGAATCGGCAGATTGATCGGCTTGGTAATAAAATCGTTGGCACCGGCATGAAAGGCCTTGGTCACCGAGTCGTTGTCGTCGGAGCCAGTCACCATGACCAGGGGAATCGTCTCGCCGCCGTCGCGCTGGCGAATGGCGGCAACGGTCTCGAAGCCATCCATCTCTGGCATGCTGACGTCGATCAGCATCAGATCGGGCTTGGCGCTGTCGAACTGCTCCAGGGCTTCGAGGCCATGACTGGCCTCGCTGACCCGATAACCGGCCCGCATCAAGCCATGCTGTATCAGCAGCCGGATACCGGGGTCGTCGTCGACGAGGAGGATGTTGGCGGGGGCAGTCTCTTGCATGGGTCTGTACCGCAGAGGGCGCCCAGACGCGGCATCGGGTTCGACGCGATCCGGGACGGAAGCAGAAGGAGGTGTCGGCCCGTGCCTAGCCGATCGCCTCGTCGAAGAGGATGCCGAACACCGAGGTCTTATTGTAAAACTCCAGGAAGGCATCGCCGGTATTGGCGATCTCGCCGAGGGTGAAGGCGCCATTCACCGGCCGATCGTGACCGACCGCGCGCAGTTCATCGGCGATGCGCTCGCCGAGGAAGAGCACGCGCGAGATGCAATCGATGAACAGGTAGCTCGCCGACGCCGCTTGTGCCGGTCCCGCAAGTTCCGCAGAGGCCGGCATCGTCAGTTCGCGCGCCTTGCGCGCGGCGGCGATGAGGGTGTCCGGAGTGCCGTTGAGCAGCTTCACGAAGGCCCCCTCGGGCACTTCGCCGACGCACACCAGATGGTTGCCGTCGACCACCATGAGGGGGTCGCGCACGACGATCTCGGTGTCGAGCTTGGTCATGCCGAAGGGGTAGGATTTGGCGAGCGCGAAGAACGCCTCCGCGCGCATTTCCTGACCGCTGTGTGCCTCCACCATGCGCTTGTAGACGGCGAACGCCGGCTCCCAATCCAACGTCATGACGACATTGCCGCGCGCACCGGTGACCTTCAGCGGCTCGCTGATCGGCTCCCAGCCGTGCGTCACCCCGATGCGGCTGCGCAGCGGCAGGCGCGCCAGCACCGCGACATCGGCCAGCAGCCCGGCATTGGTCAGGATGCAGGGGCGTTGCTGGAAACTCAGCGAGCCGGCACCGCCGCCGATGAAATTGTTCTCCAGGCCAAAGTTGGCGTACAGACCGTCGACCAGCGCGCTGATCCGACTCGACAAGCCATCGACGAAGACCACCATCGTGGTCGCCCCCGCCGGCTCTTGCCAATGCTCGGTCGCGACCTCGACCCGCTCGTCGAAGTCCGCGTCCGCCTCGCTCAGACCCCGCACGCAAGCGATCTCGGGCGCGGCGCCGAGCGCGAGCAGCAAGGTGCCGCGTTCATGGTTCTGGTTTTGGTAGGTGATCTGCGGGAAAATCCCCCCGAACAGCGGGATTTCGCAGCCCCGCAAGATGGGATCGAGCCGTTCCGGTTGCCAGCCGTTGGCGTCGCAGGCGAGTACCATCAGGCCACCGATGGTGCCCTCCGCACTGAGCGCATGGAGCGCGGCGAGCAGGCCGTCGGGGGTACCGCCAGGGTCGAAGTGCGCGCGCATGTCAATGGCCTCTCGTCAGAACGCCAACAAGATTGTCGTCAAGGGCGTCCAGTCTATCAGCTTGGGAAGCCTTGTTGGACGTGAGCGGCTATACTCTACGGCGTTCAAAAACCAGCGATCTCCATGGCCATCCCTTATGAAAAGACTCTTCCATGTGCTGTCTCTGATGTGCCTGTCGATCAGCCTGGGCGCCTGTGCCTGGGCCGGCCAGAAGACCGGCAAGGCCGTCAACGCCGTCGAGAAAGGCGCCGCCGAATTCGAGCAGGGCTATCAACAGGAACGCGCGCCAAAGCCCTCGCAGCAGTCGCCTGAGCAGCAAACCGCCGAATGAAGCTCTATAACCTGTTTCCGCCCTTGGTCGGCCCGTTCGAGCGTTGGACGCCCCACCTGGAGCGGGCCGCCGCGATGGGCTTCGATTGGATCTTCGTCAACCCGATCCAGCGGCTCGGTCGCTCCGGCAGCCTGTACTCGATCGCCGACTATTTCGCGCTCAACGCCGCCCTGCTCGCGCCCGACTCGCGCCTAGGGCCCGACGCCCAGGTCCAGGCCATGGCGGAGACCGCCGGCGAGCAGGGGCTGGCGTTGATGATCGATCTGGTCATCAACCACTGTGCCGAGGACAGCCCGCTTCTGCGCGAGCATCCGGAGTGGTTCCTGCGCCACAACAACCGCGTCGCCCACCCCTTTTGCGTCGAGGCCAACGGCAACAAGGTGGTGTGGCGCGACCTCGCCCAGTTCGACCATCGGCGCGCCTTGCAACAGGCCGATGACCCGGATGGGCTGCTCGCCTATTTCGTGCGCCTGGTCGAGCATCTGATCGAGCTTGGCTTTCGCGGGTTTCGCTGCGATGCCGCCTATCAGCTGCCGGCTGCGCTCTGGGAGCAGCTGATCGCACGCATTCGCGCGCGCCACCCCGATGCGGTCTTCGTCGCCGAGACCCTCGGTTGCGATCCCGAGCAGACGCGCGCGACCGCCGAGGCCGGCTTCGATGCCATCTTCAACAGCGCCAAATGGTGGGACTTCAACGGCGACTGGCTGCTCGATCAATACGAACTCACGCGCCAGATCGCGCCCTCGATCGGCTTTCCCGAGAGCCATGACACGCCGCGCATGTTCGAGGAGTTCCACCAGAATGCCGATGCGCTGCGCCAGCGCTACCTGTTCACCGCGCTGTTCGCGAGCGGCGTGATGATGCCGATCGGCTTCGAGTTCGGCTTCCGCCGCCGCCTCGACGTGGTCGAGACGACCCCGGACGATTGGGAGACGCCGAATCTCGATCTCAGCGACTTCATCGCCCAGGTCAACGCGATCAAGGACAGCGTGCCGGTGCTTGCGGGCGAAGGCCGCATCGAGCGCCTCGATCACCCAGATCCGGCGATCCTGGTGCTGCGCAAGCACGCGGTCGAGGGCCCGGGGCAGGCGCTGCTGGTGATCAACAAAGACCCCTGGGCGCGCCAGCGCTTCTTCGTCGATGACCTGCGTCACCTGATCCAATCGCCGGGACCGATTCGCGATCTGTCGCCGGACTGGCCGATGGCCGAACTGCCCGCGCCGTTCGAGTTCTGGCTCGGGCCGGGCATGGCGCGGGTGCTGGTGTCGTCGGATGCCTGAACCCGTAATCCCGCATTGCTCCGCCGCCGCCTCATCCGTATGCCAACCGACCAGGTGACCTTCAGCTTCTTCCGTTACTCGCTCGGCTACAGCCCGGCCGCCTTCCTGTTCATGGGCTTTCGTCGTCTGTTCATCGGCGATGACGTGCCCGCTGGCGAATTCCGGCTGATGGGCTGCGGCGGCGACGATGGCTTCTCGATCCTGCCCGACCTGCGCACCTATTGCCTGATGAGCGCACTGCCCGATGCGGCCACTGACCGGCGCCTGCGGCAAAGTCGTTTCTATCGCCGCATCGCCGAGCCCAGTCAGGCGCAGTTGCATATCCTCTTGCGACCGATCTCGGGCCACGGCACCTGGGATGGGCGCGAGCCCTTCGCCTACAGCGGCGAGCGCGCCGCTGACGGACCGCTCGCGGTGCTCACCCACGCGCGCGTGCACGATCATCGGCTGCGCGCGTTCTGGCGCTCGGTGCCGCGGATTCGCCAGCATCTGCGTGACGCCCCGGGTTGCCTGTTCCACATCGGCTTCGGTGAGGGGCCGCTGCGCACCCTGGCCACCTTCAGCCTCTGGCAAGATGTCGAGCGGATGCGCGCCTTCGCCTACCAGCAAAGCCCGCACCACCGCACCCTGCGCGCGGCACGGCAGGAGCATTGGCTGTCGGAATCGATCTTCGTGCGCTTTCGGGTGCTGAGTATCAGCGGCGATCTCGGCGCCTGGCCGCTACGCTCAGAGCCGCTGGTCGCGGCGCAAGGCCGCTCGTGTTGATCGGCCGCGGATGATTGGCCCGGCGGTCATCGGGTCAGGACCTCTCCTCGCCGTGCGTTCGACTCCGGCCGCCGATCGGGGTGATCGAGGTTGACTGGCCGTTGCCAGTCATCTCCTCGTTCAAGGCGCCTCCCGTAATCACCGAACGCAGGGCTTGCTCGGCGCCAACCGCAAGCGGGCGCACGCGGCTGCGCTCAAGATACAGGGTATAGCCACCGATCTGATAGCTCATCGGCAGATACACGGCGACCAGATCCGGCTGCTCGGCACGCGTTGCCGAGTCCGTCGCCGC
>NZ_JBKHDN010000151.1:0-7157 GCF_046541315.1 Halochromatium sp.
AACATGGCCACCGGCATGATCTACTCGATCGGCGGCTCGTTCTGGGAGTTCGGCGGGCCGGATCTGGATCACGCCAAGCTCTTCATCATGATCGGCACCGCCGAGGACCATCACTCGAATCCGCTGAAGATGGCGATCTCGAAGTTCAAGCGCCAGGGCGGGCGCTTCATCGCCATCAACCCGGTGCGCTCCGGCTATGGCGCCATCGCCGATGAATGGGTGCCGATCAAGCCCGGCACCGACGGCGCGCTGTTCCTCGCCCTGACCCACGAGATCCTCAAGCTTGGTCTCTTCGATCGCGATTTCCTGATCCAATACACCAATGCCGCCGAGCTGGTCATCGACGACCCCGCGCGCGACGATCACGGCATGTTCGTGCGTGACGAGAACATCGATGTCACCCGCGGCTGTACCGATCCCCAGGACAAGTTCTGGTGGGATCGCCATCGGGGCGCGGTGCTGACCCATAGCGAGGGCGCCGATCCGCGCCTGCTCGGCAGCTACACCATGCCCGATGGCACGCCGGTGAAGACCTCGTTCCAGCTCCTCAAGGAGCGGGTCGAGTCCTCGACCCCGGACTGGGCCGAGAGCATCACCGGCATCCCGGCCGCGACCATCCGCCGCCTCGCGCACGAGATGGGCGTGATGGCGCGCGATCATAAGATCGAGCTGCCGATCAGCTGGACCGATGCCTGGGACCAGGAGCACGATCGCGTCACCGGCAACCCGGTCGCTTTCCACGCCATGCGCGGCTTGGCGGCGCATTCGAATGGCTTTCAGACCATCCGCGCGCTGAGCATCCTGATGACCGTGCTCGGCACCATCGACCGGCCCGGTGGCTTTCGCCACAAGGCGCCGTTCCCGAAGCCGATCCCGCCCTGCCCGAAGCCGCCGCACAGCCCCGACGCGGTGCAGCCGAACACCCCGCTCGACGGGCTGCCGCTGGGCTGGCCGGGCAAGCCGGAGGATCTGTTCGTCGATGACGCCGGCGAGCCGGTGCGCATCGACAAGGCCTTCTCCTGGGAGTATCCGCTCGCCGCTCACGGCCTGATGCACAACGTCATCACCAACGCCTGGCGTGGCGATCCCTATCCCATCGACACCCTGTTCCTGTTCATGGCCAACATGGCCTGGAACTCGGCGATGAACACGGTCGAGACGCGCAACATGCTCACCGACCAGGACGAGAACGGCGAGTACAAGATCCCGTTCCTGGTGGTCTGCGACACCTACGCCTCGGAGACCGTCGCCTTCGCCGACCTGGTGCTGCCGGATACCACCTATCTCGAGCGCCACGATGTGCTCTCGATGCTCGATCGGCCGATCTCCGAGTTCGACGGCCCGGTCGATTCGGTGCGCCTGCCGGTGCTGCCGCCGAAGGGCGACTGCCGGCCGTTCCAGGATGTGCTGATCGAGCTTGGCGCGCGTCTCGGGCTGCCCGCGTTCACCAACGCCGACGGCTCGGCGAAGTACAAGAACTACCCGGACTTCGTCGTCAACTACGAGACCTCGCCCGGCTCCGGGATCGGCTTCCTGGCCGGCTATCGCGGCAAGCATGGCGACAAGGCGCTGAAGGGCGAACCCAACCCGAACCAGTGGGAGCAATACGCCGCCAACCATTGCGTGTTCCACTATGAACTGCCGCGCAGCTACCAGTACATGCGCAACTGGAACAAGGGCTATCTGCACTGGGCGCGCGCGCACGGCATGACGCGCTGGGCGGAGCCGATCACCCTGCATCTCTATTCCGAGGTGCTCCAGCGCTTCCGCGCCGCCGCGCAGGGCAAGTGGCCGGGGCGCCAGCCGCCGGAGCGTTATCGCGAGCGGATCGAGACCTTCTTCGATCCGCTGCCGTTCTACTACGATCCGCTGGAGACGCAACGCGTCGACACCAAGCGTTTCCCGCTCACCGCGCTGACCCAGCGGCCGATGGCGATGTACCACAGCTGGGATAGCCAAAACGCCTGGCTGCGCCAGATCCACAGCCACAACTACCTGTTCGTGAATCCGAAGATGGCGATCGCGCGGGGCATCGAGGATGGCGACTGGATCTGGGTCGAATCGCACCTCGGCAAGGTCAAGTGCATGTGCCGCTACTCGGAGGCGGTCGAGCCGAACACGGTCTGGACCTGGAACGCGATCGGCAAGGGGGCGGGCGCTTGGGGACTGAGTGCGCGCGCGGACGAGTCGAAGAAGGGCTTCCTGCTCAACCACATCATCAGCGAGGAACTGCCGGTGGTGAGCAGCGACGGCAAGCAGATCCTGTCCAACTCGGACCCGCTCACCGGCCAAGCGGCCTGGTTCGACACGCGCGTGCGCATCGAGAAGGCCACGGCGCAGGGGACGCAGGTGACCGAGCCGCAATTCGCACCGATGAAGCCGCTGCCGGGACAGCTCGCGCGACCCAAGCAGCGTTGGCAGGCCTATGTGGCCGGTCTCTTTGGCAACAGTCATCAGCATTGAGATAGACCCATGACCCAACTCGCCCTCGTCATCGACCTCAATGTCTGCGTCGGCTGCCATGCCTGCGTGACCTCCTGCAAACAGTGGAACACCTCCGGCTGGGCGGGCCCGATGGTGGATGAGAACCCCTACGACGCCAACCCGACCGGCACCTTCTTCAACCGCGTGCAGACCTACGAGATCGGCAGCTTCCCGAGCACCGAGACGGTGCATTTCCCGAAGAGCTGCCTGCATTGCGAAGACCCGCCTTGCGTGCCGGTGTGCCCGACCGGCGCCTCGTACAAGCGCGAGGACAACGGCGTGGTGCTGGTCGATTACGACAAGTGCATCGGCTGCAAGTATTGCTCCTGGGCCTGCCCCTATGGCGTGCGCGAACTCGACGAGCAGCAACAGGTGATGAAGAAATGCACCCTGTGCATCGACCGCATCGCCGACCACACCCTGCCCGAGGCCGAGCGCAAGCCGGCTTGCGTGATCGCCTGCCCGACCAATGCCCGGCTCTACGGCGATGTGCATGATCCCGACTCCGAGGTCTCGGTGGCGATCCGCGAGCGCGGCGGCTATGCGCTGATGCCGGAGTGGGGGACCAATCCCGCGAATCATTACCTGCCGCGCCAGAAGACCCGCATGCACATCACCGAAGAGGATCTCCAGCGTTCCGACAATCCGCTGACCAAGGAAGACATCACCGTCTATCACGGTGAAGAGACGATGGAAGACGTCACCTGGTAACGCGCGCTTTCGCACTCCGACTCTCGACAGGCAACCCCGATGCATCCAGCCTTCTCCGTGATCTTCTTGACCACCCTCATCGGCGCGGGTCAAGGTCTCTTTCTGGCCCTGTTCACGGGCCAGCTCTACTCGACCATCAAGCTCGTCGAGCAACAGCCCTCCATGTTCTACGCGGTGGGTAGCGCGCTCTCCTTGGCCTTGCTGATGGGCGGGCTCGCCGCTTCGTTCTTCCACCTTGGGCGGCCGGAGCGCGCCTGGCGGGCGGCGGCCATGTGGCGCACCTCCTGGCTCTCGCGTGAGGTCATCGTGCTGCCGGCGATGATGGGGATCGTCTTTCTCTACGGCGTCTTTCATTGGGCCGGCTGGACCCAGCCCTGGATCACGCTCGGCGAGGGGACGCTGGCCATCGACGCCACCTTCGTGTTCGGCATGCTCGGCGTGCTGGTCACGCTGGCGCTGTTCGTCAGTACCGGGATGATCTACGCCAGCGTCAAATTCCTGCAGGAATGGAGTTCGCCCTATACGATCGCCAACTTCATCTTCCTTGGCACCGCCTCCGGCTTCATGCTGGCGGCGGCGTACTCGGCGCTGATCGGCAACAATCTGGTGAGCTTCTTCGGCACCTGGGCGGTGATCGCGACGCTGCTCGGGCTGGGCACCCGCAGCGCGTCCCTGGTGCGTAACGCCAAGCTCAAGCATCGCAGCAATCTGCAGACCGCGATCGGCATCCGCCACCGCGGCATCGTGCAGAAGGCGCAGGGCTTCTCGGCGGACTCGTTCAATACCCGCGAGTTCTTCCACCACCAGAGCCCAGAGACCCTGAAGCGGATTCGCCTGATCTTCTTGGTGCTGGTGTTCCCAGTGCCGATCGCGCTGGTGCTGTTGGCCTATGTGCTCCAGTCGCCGACCCTGCCGATCCTCGCCTTCGCGCTCCAGTACCTCGGCCTGCTCGCCGAGCGCTGGTACTTCTTCGCCGAGGCCGAGCATCCGCAGAATCTGTATTACCAGCGGGTTTCTTAGTCGTCTGGGCTCGGGCCCTGCGATCGGTGCCGACCGCAGGGCCAACGAGTACGGGCCCGAACATGGAGTCGTTCGGGCCTCTCTGACATTGCGCGGCTGGCAGGGAACCGCGCTGTTGTGCGGAAATGTTTCCGGCGGGGGCTCAGTGGTGCGAGCTGAGCATCAATTTGAACATCTTTAAGTTGATGGCGATGAATCGCCAGAACTGCCACAGCAGGCTGGTGCGCAGGTAGCAGGTAAAGCCGGTCGGGACCGGCGGATAATAGGCCTGCTGGTAGGGCTCTTTATTCTTTGGCTTCGTCGACGCGGATGCCGCGTCGTTCGGGCTGGAATCGCTGCTCATAACGACCTCCGGTTGCTGGGAGTGGGCCTGGGGATGGGCATCACTGGCGGATCACGCTGTTTGGGGATGCGGCCGGCTCAGGCGATTGACGGCAATCGCCTTAGTGCGGGAGCAGCGACCAGCCCGGTCGCATCTTCGCCTGGTAGATGAAGACATGGTGCAGGATGTACTTCATCCAGTGCCCGGCGAGGCCGATTTCGCCGAAGGTCAGGTTCATGTCGCGACCATATTCGGGATAGGTCTCGTAATCCGGGACGACCGGAAAGACGGTCATGGTCGCGGCCGAGCCCCTGAAGATGTGCATGCCGGTAG
This sequence comes from Halochromatium sp., assembly GCF_046541315.1. Taxonomy (GTDB): domain Bacteria; phylum Pseudomonadota; class Gammaproteobacteria; order Chromatiales; family Chromatiaceae; genus Lamprobacter. The sequence goes on from NZ_JBKHDN010000151.1 coordinate 4,871, forward strand.
AGGCGACGCAGGCGGCGCCCATCTCGGCCATTGATGCGGTGTGCGTGGGCTCGGCTGCGCCATTGATCAGATCGCAAATGTTGGCGGCGACCGCCTTGCCCATGTTCGCCGCCGGCATGCCGGTGCGCGGCGGGGTCGGATTGATCGGCGTGCCGTTGGCGCTCTGCATCGGCTTGCTGATCAGGTGCGGCGGCGCGAAGGCGATGCCGATGGCGAAGACGTTCTTGTACTTGGGCACCTGATAGGTCTTCGGCCAATCCGCCTTGCTCCATTCCTCGTAGGGCTTCGGGCTGTAGTCGCCGTCGACCTTCATGAAGCCGTTGGAGGCGAACACCTCGCTGGTGATGTCAGCACCGCCTTTGTCATAGGCCTTGATCGGCTGACCGGCGAAGGGCGGGATCAGCATTGCGAAATCGAACGCGAGTTCGTGCTCGGAGCCATCGAGCAGCTCGTAGTGGAGCTTGCCCGGCTCGATGCGCTTGACCGCCGCGCGCACGATCCACTCTATGCCGCGCTCGACCATCAGGGATTCCGCGAACACCTTGCCGTTGGTGATATAACCGCCGCGCTTGATGTGCACGCCGCCCATGCCGAAGTCGCCGAGTTCGTACTCGTTGCTGATCCAGATGATGCGCGCTTTATCGCGCACCCCTTTGTCGCGGAACAGGTGCTCGATGTTGTAGATGTACTCGAAGGCGGCGCCCTGGCAGGTACACATGCCATGGCCGGTACCGACGACGAAGGTGCGCGTTTCGCCGCGCTTCATCGCCGCGATGTTCGCCTGCAATTCCTCGTTGGCGTGCAGCGCATGGCTCGGGGTGCAGACCGAGGTGGTATGGCCCTCGTCCGGGCCCAGCCCGGGCGTGGCGCCGAAGTTGAGCTTGGGGCCGGTGGCATTGACCAGGTAATCGTAAGTGAGGGTCTCGCTCTGACCGGCACGCGCGGGATCGGTGTATTCGAGAGTGACGTAGGGCGCCTCGGCCGCCTCGCCGCCTTCGGGATGGATCGAGACCGCCTTGGCCTGCTTGAAGACGGCACCGAGCCGCTTGTAGACCGGGGCCAAGGGGAAGGTGACCTGGCGCTCGCTCATCTCGCCGACGCCGACCCAGATATTCGATGGGATCCAATTCCATTTCTCGTTCGGCGAGACGACGACGATCTCGCGCTTCTCGCTTGCAGGTTTTTCGCCGAGCCATTTGCCGAGCCAGCGCGCAGTGGTGTGGCCTGAGATGCCAGCGCCGAGGATGACGATGCGTGACATGCTTTACCTCTCTTTGGTTGGTTTTCGTTTTGAGCTTAGCAGCCGGAACTGGCACTGGAAAGCGATCTAGGTCAAGTGCTCCGTCGGGGGCGGTCGCTGGCAACAGCGGTGCTGCTCGCGGCAGGCTATTCAGCCACGGCGTCGAGCAAGCTGGGGTGGGGCGGATAAACCACCGCCGGTCTCGCCTCCGAGAGCCAGCGCGTCAGACGCGACTCGCCCGCTGGCCATTGGCCTTTGTCGACATTGGTCGGCGCCGAGCCCGCGAAGAGCAGATAGCCATACTTGCCGTAGTGGGGGAGCTTGCGCGCCAGACCGCTGATCGCCTCGGCGCTGTCGGCGCCGATCCAGCCCAAGGGCTGCGAGCCGCGAGACACGCTGAGCACCGGAATCCGGTCCGCCGGGTGGTCGGTATCGAGCAGCCTGATGCGCCGTTGTGCGGGATCGAGCGCAAACGCGCCTTGCTCGGTGCCGAGCGCGTCCAGCGTTGACAGCCAACGATTGCTCCAGCCCAGCAGCCAGATCGCGCGATCGGCGGGCAGATCCTCGATCTCGGTATCGAGCGCGATCGACCAGCCAGGCTGGCCGCGCCGCCAGGCCTCGGCAAGCCGTCGGTAGGCGGCGCGCAGCGCGGACGGCGCCTCGGCCGGCACCAGGATCAAGCCGCGCTCGGCGCCGAACAGAGTGCTCAGGGTGGTGGTCGCCTCGCCCTCGGCCAGGGTGCGGAAGCTGTCGAAGCGCGGATCGACGGCGATCCGGGCTGGGCGCGCGTTCAGGATCGTCGAGAACCTTGCCTCGCGCTCGGTCATCGTCACCCGCAGTTCGCTGGCGGCGCCGGTCTCATCGTGGCATACAATCGGCACCGGCAGCGGGAAAGGCGCGGCGGCCTGGGTCTGCTCGAGCCGCCCGCTCAGGCGCCAGCGGCCATCCGCGAGCGGCTCCACGGTCACGTCTTCAAGCGCCAGGCTGGGGGCGCCGGGGCGTGTCGTCCAGGCGGCGAAGAAGGCGCCGAGATCGATCCCGGATCCA
>NZ_JBKHDN010000152.1:0-6819 GCF_046541315.1 Halochromatium sp.
CCGCGGTCGTTTGATCTCTGGTCCTTGGAGCAGGCTGCTGCACTGGTCGAGGAGATAAGCCGCTTGCGGCCTGATTGGTTAGTCCGTATCAGGATTTTCACAGTGCAGCACCAGACCACAGGTGGCCCAATCAACGGCCATTCTGACCGGCGAGTAGATCGGGAGTGCGGTCAGAGTGACCGGCGAGGCGACCGACTCGCCCCCGCTTCCTCCGCTCGGCCTGCCTATAGCCATTCGCCCTGACGCGCGGACACGAACAGCCGCTGGAATCTGAGCTTCTAGGCCAGTGTTGCCCGGCAATCAGGTTGAGCGGCGATAACGATCAAGGCGGCGCACGACCCCCGAGAACGCTTGCAGCCAGCGCCTTATGGCACGCCCTCATCTCTGGCGCTGCGAAGCGAGAACGGCAGGCGATCACGTTTGATAGGTGGCGAGCGAGAATATTGGCATTATCTTTGCTTAACTCTCTGTACTCATGGTGAGGAAGGCCAATCCGGAAACGGCTTTTTCGATTCGCTCAACGACCAACTCAACGCACTGTTACCGTTCTGAGGAGGTGCATCATGCCGACGAATCTTCAGCAATTCCGTGAAAACGTGACCGACACTTGGGGCCGGTTCGTGCAGGGGTGGAGTCAGGGCTGGAATGAACTCTCCCACCGCGCTGCCGGGGCGATGACCCGTTTTTGGCCCAAGTCGAGCGGCACGGGCGCTCGGGACAAACACGAGCAGGAGCAGCATGCCTTGCGCAGCAGCGGCTGGGGCGTGCTGGCCGCCGAGGTCCTTGACGAGGAGGATCGCATTCGGGTGCGGTTGGAGGCGCCGGGGATGAAGAAGGAAGACTTCAATCTGACGGTCCTGGACAACTGCCTGCTCATCCACGGCGAGAAGCACGTCGAGGATGAACGCAGCGAAGGACGCTATCGCGTCATGGAGCGTGCCTACGGTGCCTTCGAGCGCTCGATCCCGCTGCCGGCGATGGTCGACATCGACCGGGCGCAAGCCCGCTACGAGCGCGGTGTGCTGCGGGTCGAGCTGCCGAAGACCGCGCCGGAACAGCGGCGCCGGGTCGCCGTGGATTGATCACTAGGCGCCATCAAGCAGGCGCGCCATGGCCTGCTCCAGGGCCCGGCCAGGGCCCCGGAGCACCAGGACATCGCCGCCGCGCAGTTCGGTGTCCAGAAGCGGCCCCGGCACGCGGATACCGGCACGGCGTACATCCAGCAGTTCGATCCCGTCAGCCTCGAGACCAAGCTGTTCCGGTGTCTGCCCAACGGCCGGGCTGTTACGGTGCAGCGTGACTGAACTCAGCTGCGGCTCCCCGACCGTTGCGCTCTCGAGCCTTCCACCGGGCGTAGCGACGACTTCGTTGGAATCCAGGAACACCGCGCGCAGCGACGCATAATGCTCCGAACGCACCTGCGCAACCGCGGTCTCCACGCGAGACTGCGGGAGGCCGAGCAGCAGCAGCAACTGCTGGGCGAACTGCAGACTGGACTCGAGATGCTCCGGAAACACCTCGGCGCCAATGGCGCGCAGGTCGGCGTCGCGATCGGCGCCGGTCTTGCGTATCAGCACGGGGGGCAGGTCGCCCTGACGCTGCAGCTGGGCCAAGGTTCGTGCGAGGCGCTCGCCATCGCGATAGGTCACGGCCAGCGCCGCAGCGCGCTCGAGACCGGCAGCGCGCAGCACACCGGGGCGGGTGCAGTCACCGTAAGCCACCAGTGCGCCGGCACTGCGGGCCTGGCGGACCCGCTCCGGGTCCAAGTCAAGCGCCAGACTCCGAATGCCCTCGCGGGCGAGTATAGCTGCCAGGTTTTGCCCGCGATCGCCATAGCCGCAGATCAAGACATGACCGGATAACGCGGTGCCTTCGCTGGCCAGTTGCGCTTCCAGGTCGGTCTCTGGTCCGGCCTTGCCGAGGCTGGTCAGGCGCGCAGCGATTGGACCATTGGATCGCAACAGCAGCGGAGCCACTGCCATGCTCAGGATGATCAGGGCGAGCAGCGACTGGCCGAGCGCCGCGGAAATCAGTTCCCGCTCCAATGCCGAGGTCAGGAGCAACAGCCCGAGTTCACCGCCCTGAGCTAGGCACAGAGCCGAACGCCAAGCGGTGGCCGACGATTGGCGGAAGAGCAGTCCAGCCAATCCAGCGACAAGGGCGGCCTTGACCAAGATCAGGCCAAGCAGGGCCGGCAGCAGCCACGGCAGCCCGCCCGCGAGCAGGCCGAGATCGAGCTGCATGCCGATCGTGGCGAAGAACAGTCCGAGCATCAGATCCCGAAACGGGCGTATATCCGCCTCGATCTGATGACGGAAGGGGGTCTCGCCAAGTAGCATCCCGGCCATGAAGGCACCCAGCGCCGGCGAGAGACCGACCAGCTCGGAGACCAGCCCCGCAGCCAAGGCCAGCAAGAGCGTCGTCAGCATGAAGAGTTCGAGCGAGCGCGTCGCCGCGATCCAATGGAGGATGCTCGGCAGTAGGCGCCGTCCCAGCAGGACCATGGCCGCGAGCGTCGCGGCGGCGACCAGGACGCGCCCGGTCAGATGGCCAAGCGCAGCCCCGCCCGCGCCGGTCAGGGCCGGCAGGGCGGCCAGAACACCCACCGCGGCCAGATCCTGGAACAGCAGCACGGCCAAGATCAGACGCCCGTGCGGCGCGGCAAGCTCGAGCTGCTCGGCGAGCTGCTTGAGCACGATGGCGGTCGAGGACAGTGCCAGCGCGATACCGAGGGCAAACGCCCCGGCAACCGAGACAGTGTCGAGCCACAACCAGAGGATCCCGCCCAGGACCAGCGCCGTCAGCACGACCTGGGCGCCGCCGAGGCCAAAGACCAGGCGCCGCATCGCTAGCAGGCGCGATACCGAGAATTCCAGCCCGATCGTGAACAGCAGCAACACCATGCCGAGTTCGGCGAGGAAACGTGTCGCGGTTGAATCCGGCAGAAGTCCGAGGGCGTGGGGTCCACTCACAATGCCGGTCGCGAGAAAGCCAAGGACCGGCGAGAGCCCGAGCTGGCGACAGAGCGCGACGGCCAGCGCGGCGATGGCCAGCAGGATCAGGATGTCTTGGAGCAAAGGTTGAAGCATGGCGAAGACAGGTCAACGGACGAGAAGGGGCGCGCGGCGAAAGACGGCCATCGAGGGCGAGCACCAGGGGTCCGGCTTGGAGGGGCATCGTCCGCGCACGCGCGGTCAGCCATTTTCAACGTCGCAAACGGCAGCGGCGCCCGCCGGGGATGCCCGAAGGCTCCCGCAGCGCGCGCCGCTTCGCATGGCGTCCGTCCTTGGATCTCGTCGTCACCTCCGTGGCGGGACGGGCTGAGCGCTCAGTCCGTTCTCACCTCGATCTTGCGCGGCTGCAACTCGGCCCGTTTCGGAATGCGCACGCGCAGCACGCCGTCCTTGAGGTTGGCCTCGACCTGTTCCGTGTCGAGTTCGGCGCTGAGGCTGAAGTTGCGCCGATAACGAGTGCCGCGCACGTCGGCATGCAGTGCCCGCATGCCGTCGGGCATCGCGATCGCGATCTCGCCCTCGAGCGTCAGGCTGTTGCGATCGACCCGGATATCGAGCCGATCCTTGGCGACGCCGGGCATATCGGCCTCGACGACGATGGCGCTGCTGTCCTCGTAGATGTCGACGCTCGGGCGCAGAATGATCTCGCGCTCAGTCGGGGTGCGCAATGCACCGCCTTCTTGCCGGGTGGTCATGTCGGTCTTGTCGTTCATCGGACCTCTCCTCGTCTGGCTGAACTGGGTGGCAACTCTGGATTACTGCACCGGGATTTGGCGCGGCTTGCCCTGCTCGCTGCGCTGCACCTGCACGTGCAGGACACCATCGCGATACGTCGCCTCGACGCGGTCCGGGTCAACGTCGTCGGGCAACGTCATGACCCGGCGAAACTCGCCGGCGAACCGCTCGCCTAGGTAATACTCGGCTTCCTCGCTCCGATCGATTGCGCGCCTGCCGGCCATCGTCAGCAGGTTGCGCTGGACCGAGATGTCCAGCGCCGCCGGATCGAGTCCGGGGGCAAAGGCATAAATGTGGACCTCGTCGTCCGAGGCACCGATGTTGATCGGTGGGAAACTGCCCCGGGCCACGGCCCGAATGCTTGCCGGTGCGCCCCAGGTGCTGAACGCGTCATCCAGCTCGCGGTTGATTCGGGCGAAGTCGTCAAACAGGGTGTCGAAACTGGTCGGATAACCGAACATGGAGATACCTCCTTCTGTGTTGATCGGCTTGTGGTCGAGACCACGCCTGTGGGTGTCGCCCGATGTGCATGCAAAAAGGAGGCCAAGATCAGGAGCGCCTCGATGACGGTCGCCGATCGGCGCTCAGGGAGGCGCTGCAATATGCACTGCTTCCTCGCGGCTGGGGATGCGCTTCTCTGTTCAGGAGGCGTAAGCTGCTGAAAATGAAGGAACGCGGAAACGGCGTTTCTGCTTTCCGTGCTGACGCTCGACCGCGAAAGCCGATCGATCAGCGTTTCCTCAGTTGCCCGGGTCGGCCCGGCGCTGGATACCGGGACAGGCCTGAATGGCCAGCCGATGCAGCCAAATCGGCCGGTCGATCGCGAGGCAAGGCGGCCAAATTGGCCGTGATGGCCGATCTCTGCGGTCAGCTGGCGTTCAGCTTGCGCCGCAGCGTGCGCTCGCCGATCCCGAGCAGTTTGGCGGCACGGCTGCGGTTGTAGTCGGCGGCCTTGAGCGCGGCATCGATCAGCAGCCATTCGGCCTCGTTGCGCAATTCACCGGCACGAAGGCGCCTTGGCTGCGCGGGCCGAGGCCGACGCGCGTTCAGCACAGCGGGACCTGAGAGCCGTGCTTGAGACAGCAGCGGCTGGACACATAAAATCCGCAGTCCGACCCACAGGATCCGGTCACCGAGTTGATTGGAGTGCCGCCATGCAGAAACAGACGCAGATCAATCTCTGGTATCTGGCCGCTGCCATAGTCGGCGTGCTTGCGCTGCAAGACCTCTGGGTGGAAGCGCAGAAGATCGAGCAGATACCTTACAGCAGGTTCGAGCGGCTGCTCCAAAACGATCAGATCGAACAGATTACGGTCCGTCGCGATTTCATCATCGGCACCTACCGGACCCCGCAGGACGGTCGTACTCGATTCGCGACGCCCCGAGTGGAGCTGGAGCTGGCGGAGCAGCTGGCCCGCTATGACGTCGAGTTCACCGGGGCCGTCGAGAGCACCTTCCTGAGGGATCTGCTCTCCTGGGTCATCCCGACCCTGCTGTTCTTCGCGCTATGGCTGTTCGTGATCCGCAAGTTCGCCGAGAAGCAGGGTTTCGGCGGGCTGATGTCGGTCGGCAAGAGCCGGGCGAAGATCTATGTCGAGACCGACACCAAGGTCGGCTTCCAAGATGTCGCCGGGGTCGATGAGGCAAAGGATGAACTCCAGGAGATCGTTGAATTCCTGCGCAGCCCCACCGATTACCGCAGGCTCGGGGCGCATGTGCCCAAGGGCGTGCTGCTGGTCGGCCCGCCCGGCACTGGCAAGACCCTGCTGGCCCGGGCAGTCGCAGGGGAAGCGCGAGTGCCTTTCTTCTCGATCAACGGTTCCGAATTCGTGGAGATGTTCGTCGGGGTGGGGGCCGCGCGAGTGCGCGATTTGTTCGAGCAAGCGCGCGACAAGACCCCGGCCATCATCTTCATCGACGAGCTGGACGCCTTGGGCCGGGCGCGCGGCTCGGTCCCGGTCGGTGGCGGCCACGATGAGCGCGAACATACGCTGAACCAGCTGCTGGTCGAGATGGACGGCTTCGACCCGGCCGAGGGTCTGGTACTGATCGCGGCCACCAACCGTCCCGAGATCCTCGATCCGGCGCTGCTGCGGGCCGGGCGCTTCGACCGGCGGGTGTTGGTCGACCGGCCAGACAAGCAGGGGCGGATCCAGATTCTGTCGGTGCACCTGAAGCGGGTGCGTCTGGCCGCAGATGCCGACGCCGAGAAGATCGCCGCATTGACGGCCGGTTTCAGCGGAGCCGATCTTGCCAATCTGGTCAATGAGGCCGCGATCTTGGCGACCCGGCGCCGCGCCGAGGCGATCACGATGGACGATTTCACGAATGCGGTCGAGCGCATCGTGGCCGGCCTCGAAAAGCGCAACCGCCTCCTGAATCGGCGTGAACGCGAGATCGTCGCCTATCATGAGATGGGCCACGCATTGCTCGCGCTGAGTTTGCCGGGCGTCGAGCCCGTCCACAAGGTGTCGATCATCCCTCGCGGCATCGGGGCGCTTGGCTACACGATCCAACGCCCGACCGAGGATCGTTATCTGATGACCCGTGAGGAGCTGCAGAACAAGATCGCCGTACTACTCGGCGGGCGTGCGGCGGAAAAGCTGGTCTTCAGACATCTCTCCACCGGTGCGGCGGACGACCTCGCCAAGGCGACCGAGATCGCCCGCAGCATGGTGACCCGTTATGGCATGGACGAGGAACTCGGCTATGTCACCTACGATTTCGCCCGCGGCTCCTTCCTCGGCTCGCCGGAATACCCCTCACCATCGCGGGATGAGTCCGGTTTCAGCGAGGCCACTGCACAGGCGATCGACGAGGCCGTCCGCACCATCATCCAGACCGTCTTCGAGCGCGCACTCGCGATCCTCAATGAGAACCGCGAGATCCTAGATCGCTGTGCCCAAGCCCTGCTGGAGCGGGAGACGCTCGACGAGGGCGACCTGCGCGAGTTGACGCACGATCTGGAGGCCGGCACCGTCGGTCGATTCGGGCGCGAGCAGCCAGAGCGAGCGCCGTCTTGAACCCGGTCCGAGGCCTGGCAGTCGGGCTTGTCGAGACCCCGACCGCG